>JAZSOQ010000065.1:0-61246 GCA_045537015.1 Eubacteriales bacterium | reverse complement strand
GGAAGAAATCCGAGCTTTTCTCCCGCCTCGATTGCGGGGCGAGTCAGGATAATTCTCGAAACTCTTTTTTCCCTCAGAGCCTTGACCGCCATAGCGACAGCCAAAAAAGTCTTACCCGTACCCGCAGGGCCCGTGCCGAGGACGATCGTGTTGTTGCGGATCGACTCGATATATTTCTGCTGACCCACGGTCTTCGGCTTGATCGGTTTGCCCTTTGCCGTCACGCAGATGCAGTTTTCGTCAAATGCCTCAAGCTCGCCCTCTCTGCCGTCGCGTACCATGTTGATGACGTAGAGCACCGTCTGTTCGGCGAGGGTCTCGCTTCTCTCGCCCATTCGCGCCAGAGTTTCGATAGCGCGTGCGGCGGCGTCAACGCCTTCCGTTGTGCTACCGCTGACGGTAAAGACCTCACCTGCACCCGAAATATCGGGGCGCGTATGGACCGTCACGGCAAAAGCAGCCTCGACAAGCTTCATATTGGCATCAAAAGCGCCGTAAAGCTTTGCGGCAAGCTCAGCAGAGCCTATTTTAACTATTTTTTGTTCCATATTGTTCTCCTCACTCGGATCTGTTGATGTAAAAGGGGACCGTCTCGGCAATGTCGTCGATGCACTCGACGCGGCATTCAAGCCTGTAAGCCGTGCCGTCGGAATTCTCGCCGCCGCTGAATGATTTTGAAAGTATCTCAGCCTCGGGAATCGAGGCGAGAATTTTGCGGTTGATCTCAAAATACGCTATATCCACCGCCTCAGCAGGCGTGCGCTTTGCATCCCTTTCCGCAAATATCGGAACTCTCGTAACCGCGAGCCCAATGGGTATCGTTGCGTCCCCCGAAGAGTATATATAAATATCCGAGTATATTTTATCATATTTAGTACCCGAAAATCCACCCTTTTTGAAAAATTTTTGTCTAAAAGAGAAAAAAATTATAGAAATTTCGCTGATTTCACTGCTTTGAGCCTCCCTGACCGTGTAATCATAAGGAATTTCCGCCTCAAACAGATACTCGGTCCGTGCAAAAACGCTGCCTTTGGCGTGTGTCGCGCGAAATCCGAATCGTTCGCTGTCGTAAAGTCCGCTTGCGATCAGCTCGCCTTTTCTGACCGTCCGTCCGATCTCCACCGTCGGCTCACCCGCGATCAGTTCATACCCAACGATCACCCCGTCGCGTTCGGCAACGAGATTTGCTCCGTCACCTTCACCGCCCTCTTCGGGAGGCTCATTTACTTCCGGAATCACCTCGACATAAGCGACCGTGCCGATCACGTTTATCGACATCCACGCGATCTCCTCCGAATCGTGTTCTATTCTCGTTTGAATATCACCGACGTCAAGATGCGACATCCACGCGCCGGGTTTGACTCCGTATTCGGCAAGGAGAGCTTTTACTTCTGCCGTTTCAATAGCCTCATTCGCTGCAACTCTGACGTCCCAAAGAACGCTGTTGCCGAGGCCGAGTATCAGCAATCCAACAGCCATACCCACTATCATTCCCGGACGTAACAGCAGGCGCCCCAAATAATAAGGCAGTCCCGAAAGCAGAACGGCTTTTGCTTCGATTCCCGAAGCACGGCAAAGAGCTACTGCGCGTCGTGCGGAAATATATGCTATGTCAACCGAAGCAACGCCTTCCGCAGACACGATATTCGAATAGCTCTCTCCCATCGAAAGCAAAACGTTGAGCATGGGGATAAGATTCTCCTCGGCGCATTCCAGCCTTGCTTTGCCGAAAAGGAAGCTATCAGCCGTGCCTCTGTTTTTCTTTTTCATTTTTCTCACCTCCGCAATAATCTATCCGATCGATCTCGCCGCGAATGCTTATCCTGCCGTCGGAATATGACGACATCGCAAGCCTTCTGCCCTCGATCAAAACACAATATCCGCTTTGCTGAAGCGAGATCCTTTCGGGACAGTAGCAAAGTATCTCGCGGCAGCCGCAAAGAAGCAATTCGTTTCTGCCGCGCATCTCAAGGCTCATTCCCGAGGTAAGATCCGCGGGGATATCCGCAAGCTTTGACAAAAGCTCGGGCAGAGTCGGCCTTTCGTTGCGTATTTTTCTTTTCTTCATCATTTCCTCCGATTCATTTGAATACACTTTTTTATAAAATAATATGCGGGCAAGGGGTGGTCGATTACATGTTATCGGTACGCAAACATTCGGGAAGCGGGACAGCAATTTCTGTCCTGTGCATTTTTCTGTTCATTCTGCTTTTTCTCGACTCGGAGATCGCAAGCGAACAGATGAGGCGCGGGATGAGGATCTGCTTTGATACGCTCGTTCCCTCGCTCTTCCCTTTTATGGTAATCTCCGAGCTGCTCGTTCGCTCCGGGGCTTGTGAACCCATATCGCGCCTTATGAGGCGACCGATGGAGGCACTTTTCGGAGTTTCGGGAGAATGTGCCTCGGCACTTTTGCTCGGGATCGTCTGCGGCTTTCCCGTTGGAGCAAAAGCGGCGACATCGCTTTACTCGCGCGGGGATATAAGCAAGAAGGATTGCGAGCATCTGCTTTCGTTTTGCAACTTCCCGTCAGCGCCGTTTGTGATTTTTGCCGTCGGAGGAGGGATGTTCGGAAACAAGGACATCGGGATACTGCTTTACTGCACCGTACTTTTTTCCGGATTGCTTTACGGAATACTTTTCCGCCGCAAAGGCAGGCAATCTGATAATATTAAATCATCCGAAGCCACTTTGAACAACGAAAACACACTATCTCTGTTTTCCTCATCGGTAGTTTCCGCCGCGGCTTCCGTGATCTCCGTGTGCGCTTTTGTGACCTTTTTCACCTGCATTGTCGGTTGTATATCGTCACTATTCGGAGCGGGAGCAAGTTCTCCTCTGCGGGCGTTGTTGTTTTCGTTTTTCGAGCTTACCTCGGGTTGCGCGGCTTGCACGTCGATCAATGAGCCTCGGCTCGCCCTCATCCTTGCCGCCGCGGCGTGCGGATGGTCGGGACTTTCGGTATTTTTACAGATCTATTCGCTCACGCGCACCGATGCCGAGGCGCTTTTGCTTGTTCCGTATATCAGATCCAAAGTCTTTTGCACAATTATTTGCTCCTCTGTTACAGCAATTATTACATACTTAATTCCGTCGTTCACAGAAAAAATCAACGTCGCCGAAGACGCCTTCTCATCCGTTATTTCTTATCCGCAGACCTTCACCGTGGCGGTGAATATTATTTTTGCGCTCGCTTTGATCAAACTTCTTGACAGAAAGCGCAAGATTTGATATAATAAGTATAATAACGACAAAAAACGCCACGGAGATATATTATGAGTTTCAGTTTAGCTTCATTGATGAGCTATCCGATATGGACGCTCGTTTTCGCCATTTTCTTTCCCGCACTCGCGGCAATAGCAACTTTTGTCTGCTTGCGGCGTGCAAATTCCGCTCGAAGACTGATTGCATTTTTCATTATCGTGCCGATTTACGTTGCTCTTGCGGTAGTTGTTTGCGGTGACACGGGAGGGCTCGTGTCCACGGTGATCCCTTGCCTTCGCACCTATCCCGGCATCGGCACTCTTGCGGCAATCTCTTTTGGAATCATCTGTCTGAATTTCATCGGTCTTATATGCGGCGCAGGTATTCTTAAAAGACGCGGAGCTATTGTCAACACAGTTGCCTCAACCATTGCGTTTTTCATCAGCGCATTCATTACATACAGCGCGTGGGCGTTTGGTGACTATATTCATTCAAACGAATTTTTCCGCCTTGATATGCACGTAATTTCTGTAGGAGACGCTTTTCCCTACCTTAGATCTCTTGGATTTATCCCTTACGCGATACTCGATTCGGGAGTTGAAATTCTTGCACTTTCGGTTCTTGCGCTGTTCATCATCGTATATTTTCTCTCCTTCATCCCGCAGAAGAGCGCAGAGGAGATCCTTAAAGAAGATCTTGAACGCAAGCGCCGCGCCGCCCTTGCCGCATCGGTTGAAAAGCGTGACAGTATCGACAGGATCGCGCACTCTTGCAACGAAGACGAGTGTGCCGAATGCTGCGAGTGCTGCGAGCACGCAACGGCACTCAAAAGCGACCGCACCAAGATGGTTTGCGACAGATTCGGCGTTGTCAGCGCAACTCACAAATGCCGCAAGTTCCTTTACGATCCTCTCAAGCGCAAGGCATTCCGACCGAAGATCGACACCGAAGATCAGCTTGAACATATAGACATCTGAGCCCCAATAACTCCCGTTTTTTTCGAGCGGGAGTTATTTTTTATCTGTTTTTTCTTGACTTTTTGCTCTAAATATGATATTATAAATTGAATAATTATATATTCCTTTGCGAAAGGACACAAAAATGAAATCAAAAAAGCTATTTTGCTTGGCGCTTGCCTGCCTTGCGCCGATCATTCTGACCTTCATTTTAGCCTCGTGCAACAGCTTTTCGGAAACAGAATATGCCATTGTTGCGGAAGGCTTGACGTTTGATATTTACATATACGATCAATACGAGAACTCAACCGTCAGGATCACGGGTATCGACGGTATGCCAAAGCATCTGATAATACCCGAAAAGATCAACGGTATGACCGTTGTCGAGATCGGAGAGAACGCGTTGGCAGACAATGACATTCTGCTCTACCTTGAGCTTCCAAAGGGCAATATCAAGCTCGGAAAAGGATTCTGCTCAGGCAGCATCGCTCTCACGGGAATCAACCTTTCGGGATCGGTAAGCATCATCCCCGAAAATGCTTTTGAGAATTGCGCAAATCTTGCCCGCATCGACGGCACTGATCAGCTCACCGCTATCGAATCTCAGGCTTTTGCGGGCTGTTCCTCGCTCTCCTCGCTTGCAATACCCGAATCGCTCACCTCTATCGGAGCCGAAGCCTTCCGCGGATGCACAGCCCTCTCTCGCATCAGAATTCCAAATGCCGTGACTTCGGTCGGCGAATCGGCTTTCTGGGGTTGTGACGGTCTTGCGGTTGTTGAAATGCTCTGCTCCGCCGAGATCCCCGAATATTGTTTCCTCGATTGCGTTTCGCTGACATCCGTCAAGACAGGTGATAATGTGACGGCAATAAACGAGGAGGCCTTCAGAAACTGCCGTGCGCTTTACAGCGTGGAGATCGGAAAAGGCTGTAAAGCCATAGGCGACTATGCATTCCACGCATGCGACCAACTCACCGAGGTTGTATTTGCCGACAAAGCAAGCGTTTCGATCGGTGAGGGCAACGAATCGCTGAGCGGACAGATCAAGGAGGCAGAATAATGAAGATTAAAACGACCGCATACATTCTTATCCTCGTTATGATTCTCCCCTTGCTTTTCTCCTGCAAGGAAACAGAAACCGCTTTTACGCCCGAAGCCTTTGATTTTACTCTCCGCACTCCCACCGACGAAATGGGATTTGAGAGCGGATACTCATTTACCGTTCTGGACGACGGAAGTGTTGTTATCAACGAAGCCGACGTCACGGGCGACGTAAAGATACCCGCCGAGCTTGCGGGCAGAAAGGTCACCGCCATCGGCGAAGGTGCATTCTTCAAAAACACGTCGATAACTTCTGTCAGCATACCAAACGGAATTGAATCGATCGGAATATACGCCTTTTCCGATTGTACCGCGCTCACCTCGGTCGAAGTAGCCGATAGCGTATGGCGCATCGCTCCGTTTGCGTTTGAGAACACCCCGTGGCTCGCCGCGCAGACAGATGAGTTTGTGACCGTCGGCGGCGGAGTTCTTATAGCCTATAACGGAAGTTCGCGCACTCCCGTTCTGCCCGACAAGGTCCGTCACCTCGGTGGAGCATTTGCGGGAGTCGAAACTGTCTACACGATCACGGCAAACAAGGAACTGCTCAGCATTTCGGATATGGCACTTTCCTTCTGTATGAATCTTGTGGATATCGACCTCGGACTTTCGCTCGTATATATCGGAGATCAGGCGTTTTCGGGATGCGAAAAGCTTCGCTCGCTGAATCTTCCCGACACGGCAAGATATATCGGAAGCCAGGCCTTCCTTAACTGCTATGAATTAAAATCTGTAGATCTCGGAAAGAGTATGACTCAGCTCGGCTCAAACACCTTTGAATACTGCCAGAGTATGAGAATAATTTACATTCCCAAAACGCTGACAGCGATTAAAACCTCTCACTTCACCGATTGTATGTCGCTCACACTTCTCCTTTACGAAGGAAGCGAAGCAGAGTTTGACGCAATATCCACAAATGACAACGCATTCAATTTCAGAGATCTGAGTAAGGTCTTCAATTACCCCGGAGGCACCAATGAAAAATAACAAATTTCGAAAGCTTCTCCCGCCGCTGATATCGCTGATCGTTGCGATAGCTTGCGGCATCGGAATGATTTATTTATACAAGCTGACAAAATACCTACCCATCTATCTTCTCGGACTGACTCTCCTTCTCCCCTCGGCGGTCAACTTCTCACTTTTCATCTTGAAGATACCGACAAAAAAGAAGGAAAAGAAAGAAGAAGTTCTTGCAGAGAACTCAGAACCGGCACCCGAGGAAAAGGAATTCAAAAAGGTTCTTCGAGCTATCGGCAAGGCGATCAAGAATTTCTTCTGCAAGCTATGCGACAAGATCGACGGAGAAAAGGTTATCCGCTATCTCTCAGTCATACTCGCCGCAGCGGCATTCGTCGCGATTCAGTATTTCTTTGCCATTTCGCTCAAGGCTGCGACCTCGCTTTACACGGTCAATTACGCCTACGCCGTTCTTCTGATCGCGCTCTTCCTTGTCTTCATAGTCCTTGACAAATGGATGCTTCACAACGAGGATGCGGGTGAATACGCCTCCGCTCTCGGAAGCAACGTGCGCTCGATCTTGGCTCTTGCAAGGCTTGCGCTGATACTTATAATTCCCGCGATGTTCATCAAGCTCCTCGGCTTTTATGAGCTTCAGAAGTACGTGGTCATTGCGATTGCGATCATATTCTACTGGTCATCGCTCTTCACTCTGCTTTCATACCTGGCAAGAGGAATTCGCCACGAGCTCGCAAGTGTGCCCGACATCCGCATTCCCGCTCCCTTCTCGGGCGGAAGCGGAAAGGATATGGGCATCCTTTCCTACCTCGAGGAAAACACGGGAATCACGATGCGCGGCCTTTGGAGCGTCAAGCTTATGGGCAAGCTCATCATCCCCTCTCTTGTCGCCGCATTTCTTATTTTCTGGATCTCGACGGGATTTGTTGAGATCGGCGCGGGACAGCAAGGCGCGCTTTATAACTTCGGAAAGCTTCAAAGCGAACCGCTCGAGCCGGGTCTGCATCTGACTCTCCCCTGGCCATTCGGCAAGACAGTTATATACAACACCGATTCTGTATCGACCATTACGATAGGCTACCGCTCCGACACTTCGGGCGACAACGTTTGGACACAGACGCACGGAAGCGAGGAATACGAGCTTCTGCTTGGCGGAGGTGAAGAGCTTGTTTCGATCAACCTTTGCATCGAATACAAGATCGGCAACCTTAACGACTATCTTGTCAACTGCGCGCGCCCCGAGTCGGTGCTCGAGGCAAGCGCTTATGAGCTTGTCGCGGACAAGACGATAACCACCGACCTCAACACACTTCTTTCAACCGACCGCGACGAATTCGCATCGGCATTTATGGTCGATCTGAAGGAAAAGATCAAGGAACGCAACACGGGACTCGAGATCGTCAGCGTAGTCCTTGAAAGCATTCATCCCCCTCTCGGCATTGCCGATATTTATCAGAGGCTTGTAAGCGCAGAGATCGAAGCACAGACACGAATTATGTATGCCGAGGCTTTTGCCGCAGTTCGCGTGCTTGAAGCTGAAACCAATTACAGCCAAACGGTATCCGTGGCAACCGCAGAAAGACTCAACAAGATAGCCGCGGCTCAAGCAGAGGTTTCCGAGTTTATGGCAAGCGTCGCCGCTGACTCCTCTTATTCGGACGCTTACAGATATTATAAATACCTCAATGCCGTTAAGAATGCATACGGCAATGCCAATCTCATCATAGTCAGCTCGGACATCGATGAATCTCGCATCGTCTGGTACGGCTCTATCAAAAACTAATTTCGGGTGATCAATATGAAAAAGAATAAAGTAACAGAAAATAACGAAAAAATGGCGATCTCGCACGAGCCTCGCGAAAAATCGAGCTTTGGAATGCGTTTTCTCAAGGTATTCGTCGCGCTCCTGCTCGTCACGGCAATAGCTTACTTCGGCTTCACATTTGAAGTTCGTGAGGGTAACTGTGCAGTTGTTCTCCGTTTTGGTGCTCCCCGCGCGGAGATCACAGAATCGGGACTTTACTTCCGCCTGCCCTGGCCCTTCGAGAACGTTGTTCAGTATGAAAACAGAATGCAGTATCTCGAATCCAACGCGCAGGAAACGGTAACAAAGGATAAGAGAAACATCATTCTCTCCTCTTACGTCATCTGGCAGGTTGAAGATCCCCTTCTCTTCCACAACAGCGTCGGCGCTTACGGCAGCACGGAGATCTACATCGATCAGCAGATCAGAAGTGCGACACAGAGTACAATGGGCGCTTATGAGCTGACCGAGCTCGTATCCCTCGACACCGAAAAGATCAAGACCGAAGAAATTCAGCAAAAGATCTTTGAAAAAGTCAAGGAAAACTGCGAAAAGAACTATGGAATCTCGATCGTCGACGTCAGCATCCTTCGCCTCAGCCTCCCCGATATTAACCTCCAAAGCGTATTCGATCAGATGCGCCAGGACAGACAGACCGACATTGACACCATCCTTGCAAACGCCGAAAAGGAAGCAAGCCGCATTACAAACGAGGCTGAAGTCAAAGCCGAGGAAATAATCGCCAAGGGCACCAACGAAGCCGCACAGATCAAGGCAGATACCGAAAAGGCAGTCGCGCAGATCTATGCAGAAGCTCAGGCAGCAAATCTCGAGCTCTTCATGTTCCTCAAGAGTCTTGATACTCTTGCCGCATCCGTAAACTCTGGCACAGTTGCTATTTTCAGCACCGATGACTATCCCTTCACCGCTCTCAGGGATTATTCGGATATGCTTGAAACCGAGGATGACGAAATCATAATCCAAAATCTTTCCGATATTCTCGCACAGATGAACGAAACCGACAGACAGACGCTTATTGACGCCATCGGCAAGCTTCTCGAAGAAGCCGCAAAGGGTAACGCACAATGAAAAAGAATCTTTTATTTGAAGACATCCTGCGAACGGTGTCGCGCTATTTTGTCGTGATAATCATCGCCGTGGTCATCATCATCGCCTGCTCGGGAATCAGATTCATCAAGAGCGGCGAATCGGCGATCATATTGCGATTCGGCAAGATAGTGGGCGATACTCGCGAGGAGCAGGTCCACGATGCGGGCGTACTTTTCGCCTTCCCCTACATCATCGACGAGGTCATCACCATCCCCACGGGAAGCGTGCATGAGCTGACCGTCAACACTCATTTCACAGATGGTGAAATGACTACTTATGACAGAAACGGCTATGTTATCACGGGTGACAACAACATTGCCATTCTCTCTGCATCCATCAAATACACGATCACCGATCCCGTTGCGTTTGCGCTTGCGGTGAAGGATCCCGGCTACATCATCAACGCCGCAGTCAGCAATGCAATGATCAACGTAGCGGCAAACTACGCGGTTGACGACATTCTTACAACGGGCAAGGACGCATACACAAAGGCTGTCCGCGAGATGTCGCAGAAGAAGCTCGATGAAAGCGGCATCGGTGTCTCGCTCAGCCACCTTGAGCTGACCCGTGTTGGTATGCCCGAGGAGGTCCGCGACATCTACGAGCTCGTAAATTCGACCAACATTCAGGCAAGCACGCGAATCGAGCAGGCTCGTCAGTATTACGAAACGAGAATTCCCGGCGCAGAGGCGGAGGCAAACTCCCTCATCGCCGAGGCTCGTGCAAACTACTCGAACTACACAGCCGCCGCTAATTCCGATCTTTACGAATTTTACGGCGTGCTTGAGGAATACAACGCAAACCCCGAGGTTGTAAGGGTTCGACTGTATAACACCGCGATCACCAACATAATCCGCAAGATCGGTACAGTCAAAATCGTTGATGATTCGGATTCCAAGATAGTCATTAATAATTAAGGAGGTTTTTTCGATGGAAAATTTAGATAACATTGCGAAAAACAGCCTTGAAGCCCTCGCCAAGGATAATCTTAATGACAAAAATCGCCGCGCTCTGACGGCAAATCTCGTCAGCGCCGCAGCGGCACTCGTTTGTATTGCCGTGGGAATCATCTATTCCTGGGTATTTCCGGATAAAACCACCCTTCCCGCGCTTCTCTACACCATCGGATTCCTTATTGAAGGTATTCCCGTCTTCGTTGCGGCGCTCAAGGGCATCTTCTCGCGAAACTTCACAAACGCAATGGAAATTCTCGTTGCCATTGCGATCCTTGCTTGCTACCTTTCGGGCGACCTGATCCTTTCGGTCCTCATTCCGCTGATACTCAACATCGCGCATCTTCTTGAAGAGCGAAGCATTATGGGCGGACGCGAGGCTATTGACGGCCTCAAGAGAATGCGCCAGGACAGCGCGGTCCTTCTTGACGGCGACGTTGAAAGAACCGTCGAGGCATCCTCTCTTGAAGTCGGTCAGACAATCGTCGTAAGACCCGGCTCCGGCATTCCGATCGACGGAAAGGTCATTTCGGGTGAAACGAACGTAGACCAGAAATCGCTGACCGGCGAACCCCTTCCCGCGCACATCAAGGTCGGAGACAGCGTTTACGCGGGCACAGTCAACATCGACGGACGAATTCTCGTCAAGGTCGAAAAGGCTTACGTTGACACTTCATTCTCAAACATTCTCACAATGCTCGAGGAAGCGGAAAACATCTCGATTCCCGAATCAAGACTTATCGACCGCTTTATGCGCTATTACATCCCCTTCGTACTCGCACTTGCGGCGGCTGTCGCGCTGATAACCTCGGATCTTTCGAAGGCGATCGCGATACTCGTCGTTTCCTGCCCCTGCGGTCAGATGCTCGTCAGCTCTGCGCCGATGATCGCATCGCTCTCAACCGCAACAAAACGAGGAATACTTATCAAGAACTCAAAATTCATCGAGGAGATGACAGAGGTTGAAACCGTCGTATTTGATAAGACCGGTACACTCACCGTCGGCGAACTTTCGCTGACCGATATTCTCCCCGCAGAGGGTTACGATGAAGACACCCTTCTCTCCCTCGCCGCTTCCCTTGCTTGCGGCTCCAACCACCCCGTTTCACGTGCGGTAACCGAGGCTATTGAAGGCAAGGAATACGAGGTGCTCAATGAGGTCAAGGAGATCCCCGGCAAGGGTATGCAGGGCAAGGACTCCGAAGGTCGCGAGCTTCTTCTCGGCAATAAATACTGGTTCGATTCACTCGGCATTGCCATTCCCGAGGGCTTCGGTGAGGCTCTTCTCGGCTCTGTGAGCTTCGTTTCACGCGGCGGCGTACTTATCGGCTGCCTCGGTTTCAACGACACAGCGCGCGCAGAAGCCGCCGAGAGCATATCAACTCTCAAGGAGATGGGAATCAAGAACACCGTTATCCTCACGGGTGACCGTGAAGCCGCGGCAAGAAAGATCGCAAGCGAGGTTGGCGCCGATGACGTCAAGTACCAGCTCCTTCCCCAGGATAAGCTGGAAGCGATCAATTCCCTGCGCGAGGGCAGCTGTGTTCTCGCAGTCGGCGACGGTATCAACGACGCGCCGGCGCTACGTCAAGCAGACGTTGGTATCTCGATGGGTGCAATGGGCTCCGACCTTGCGATCCAGTCGTCGGACATCGCCCTGATGAATAACAACCTCGAAAACATTCCCTTCATCATCAAGCTCTCCAAGCAGACGAGAAAGATCATTTATCAGAATCTCATCCTTTCTGTTCTCATCAGCCTTACGATGATCGGACTTTCCCTCTTCGGCGTGATCTCCGCCCTCTTCGGCGCGATATTCCACAACGTCGGCGCGTTCGTCGTGCTGATCAACAGCTCAAGGATACTTAAAACGAAATAACAAAAACTCCAACAGATCACTGAGTCTGTTGGAGTTTTTTGTATCACTTCGACATTCTTCGCCATATACTTACAGTAGAAGACAAAAGTCTTCAAACGAAAAAACGAGGCGAGGTAAAATGAGATATATTGCAGTTTTTCCTACACTCACACTGGCGCAGAAAGCGGCGAGGGTGCTAAAAAACGAACAAATTGCAGCGGACGTAGTCAAGGTAGACTCGACGAGGACGAGGCGCGGATGCTCGTGGGGAGTTGCCTTTGATGAGAGCAAGCTTTTCAGTGTGCGGATGGCGTTTTCAAACAACTCCGTCGCCGAGCGCGAGATCATCAAGGAGTAAGCAATGATTTATCTTGACAACGCCGCCACATCCTTTCCAAAGCCGCCCGAGGTTATCGAGGAGATGTCGCGCTGCATGAGAGAATACTGCGGCAATCCCGGGCGGGGATCGCACAAACTTGCCTTTGCCGCAGCAGAAAAGATCTACGATTGCAGGGCAAGTCTGTGCAATTTCTTTTCGGCTGAGTCGCCCGAAAACGTGATATTCTGCCAGAATGCTACTCACGCGCTCAATATTGCCATTCTCTCGCTCGCACGCGAAGGCGCACATTTCATCTGCTCTGATATGGAGCACAACTCCGTCCGCCGTCCGCTCGAATACCTTGCCCGCGAGCGCGGATGCTCATACTCGGTCTTCGATTCCCACGTTCTCGATCCAAATCGCAACGCGCAAAAGATATGCCGCTCGATCTCTTCACTCGTGCGTCCCGAAACGGTTGCGGTGATCTCGACCGCCTGCCCGAATATCTGCTCGGCAAGAATGCCTATTGACGAAATAGGCGAGCTTTGTCGGCGTGAGGGATTGCACTTCATCGTTGACGGCGCGCAAGGAGCGGGACATTTCCCCATTGATATGAAGCGCTCCGACATCTCGGCGCTTGCACTTCCGGGGCACAAGGGTCTTCTCGGTCCGCAAGGAAGCGGGGCTTTGATAATATCAAGTAGCTTCCCCGCTCGACCGCTGACATTCGGTGGCTCGGGAAGTGCCTCTCTCGACCCCGAAATGCCCCGCGAATTCCCCGAAAGGCTTGAAGCAGGCACACTTTCGACTCCCGCGATCGTGGGCTTAGCGGCGGGAATTAAGGCTCTGCAGGACATTGGACTTCAAAGCATTGCCTCTCACGAGGAAAAGCTATTCAAGAAGACCTTGAGGTTGCTATCCGAGATCAGAGGTGTAACAGTCTATGCGCCGCGCAACGCAGGATCGGTCCTCTCATTTAATATCGACGGCATCCCGTCCGACCGAGTGGCAAATCTTCTTTCCGAGCGTGACATTTGTGTACGCGGCGGATTTCATTGCAATCCCATGGCGCACACCGTTCTCGGAAGCGATCGCGGAGGCAGCGTCCGCGCGTCCTTCTCCCCTTTCAACACCGCAGATGACGCGCTCGCTCTTGCTGACGCCGTGCGCGACATCTCGCGGGGAAAATATAGATAATATCGCGCGAAAAAAAGCCTACCCGAATTTCGGGTAGGCTTGATTCGTAATTAAATTAATTACTCAGCGTCCTTAGCCTTCTTGGAAGACTTCTTTGCTGCCTCAGCTGCTGCAGCTGCCTCTGCTTCAGCCTTGGTGGTTACGAGAGTGATGAGAGCCATCTCTGCTGCGTCGCCACGACGGGGGCCGAGCTTGTAAATGCAGGTGTAACCGCCGTTTACATCCTCGTAGCGAGGTGCGATCTCGTCGAACAGCTTCTTAACTACCTCATCAGAAGTGATGAAAGAGTAAGCGGCACGACGGCTTGCAAGTGTATTCTGCTTACCGAGAGTGATCATCTTCTCAGCAAGTGCACGGACTTCCTTAGCACGGGTCACAGTGGTCTCAACCTTGCCGTACTGAAGCAGGTAGGTAACAAGACCGCGAAGCATAGCTTTTCTGTGAGCGGTAGGTCTGCCGAGTTTTCTGGTTCCGGGCATCTTAATGCTCCTCCTTAATAAATCTGTGTTGTGAATGAAATCGTCCCGCTCTTATTCCTCGTCGTTACGAAGTGTAAGACCGAGGCTTTCGAGCTTAAGGATGACTTCTTCGAGCGATTTCTTACCGAGGTTACGAACCTTGATCATTTCGTCCTCGGAGCGGCTGACCAAATCTTCTACCGTGTCAATGCCTGCGCGCTTCAAACAGTTGAAGCTACGTACAGACAGGTCAAGTTCCTCAATGGTCATCTCAAGAACCTTTTCTTTTTCCTTTTCGGGTCTCTCAATCATGATCTCCGCGTTCTTTGCTTCATCCGACAAATCCACAAACAAGTTGAGATGCTCGTTGAGAATCTTGGCACCGAGCGAAATCGCTTCTTTTGCTGTGATGGTTCCGTTGGTCAGAACCTCGAGCGTGAGTTTATCATAATCGGTCATATTACTTCCGACACGAGTGTTCTCAACAGTGTAGCTGACGTTGTAAACGGGTGTGTAGATCGAGTCTGTGTAGATCAGACCGATAGGTGCGCTTACTGCAGTACCGAAGCTGTCTGCATGCAGAAGCTTGTTCTTGTCCTGCGATACATAACCGCGGCCGTTTTCAAAGGTCAGTTCAATATAAAGGTGTGCACCCTCTGCAAGAGTTGCGAGGTGGTGATCCGAGTTGAGAATTACGATATCGGAGTCCTGCTTGATGTGTCCTGCGGTTACGTTGTCGGGGCCAACCGCATCAAGGATGACAGTCTTGGGTGCCTGAGTATAGAGCTTTGCAACAATGCCCTTGATATTCAGAACGATCTCTGTCAGATCCTCTGCCACACCGGGAAGCGAGGTGAATTCGTGTAATGCACCGTCTACCTTGATAGATGTAACGGCTACACCGGGAAGTGAGCTCATAAGAACTCTGCGAAGCGAGTTTCCGAGTGTGGTTCCGTATCCGCGCTCAAGAGGCTCAACGATAAATTTACCGCTTCTGCCGTCTTCGCTTTCATCTACCGTTACGATATTTGGCTTTTGAATCTCTATCATTCCAGATTATACCCTCCAATAATTTTTAGTCTGCGATAATAGTTTATGCGCATAAGTTTATGCTCCCACGTATTACGCACACCCCCAAAGCCGGAGTGCAGCCTGTGGGAGAATGTGCGGTATTACTTGGAATAGAGCTCGACGATGAGCTGCTCGTTGAAGTCGAAGCCGACGTCTTCTCTGGTGGGAAGAGCGATGACCTTTGCAGATGCCTTTGCAGCGTCTACCTCAAGCCACTTGGGAGCGTTCTTGCTGCCCATAGCCTCTACGAGAGCCTTGATGGAATCCTTCTCGAGTGCGTTCTCTGCAACAGAGATAACGTCACCAACTCTGATGGAGTAGGAAGGAATGTTGACCTTCTTGCCATTTACACGGATGTGGTCGTGAAGTGTGAGCTGACGGGACTGAGTTCTGGACTCACCGAAGCCCATACGGAATACTGCGTTATCAAGACGTCTCTCAAGAAGGATGAGAAGATTCTCACCGGTCATACCGGGCATACGGTCTGCCTTCTCGTAGTAGTTAACGAACTGACGCTCGAGAACGCCGTATACGCGTCTTACCTTCTCCTTCTCACGGAGCTGTCTTCCGTACTCCTGCAGTTTCTTCTTAGCAGCGCCGTGCTGACCGGGAGCTGCGGGACCTGCATTACGGTTACGGGAATTGGGATCGATACGGTCAAAGGGGCACTTGCCGGAAGTGCAACGCTCGCCCTTGAGGAAGAGCTTTACGCCCTCTCTGCGGCAAAGCTTGCATACAGGACCTGTATATCTTGCCATAATTGTAGTTCCTCCTTTTTTTGATCAAACGCGGCGGCGCTTGGGGGGTCTGCATCCATTGTGGGGTACAGGGGTAACGTCTTTAATCATTGTAATCTGAAGACCGACAGTCTCGAGTGCACGGATTGCAGACTCACGTCCGGATCCGGGGCCTCTGACATATACTTCAACCGACTTAAGACCGTGCTCCATTGCTGCCTTTGCAGCAGTCTCGGAAGCGGACTGAGCGGCGAAGGGGGTGGACTTTCTGGAGCCCTTGAAGCCGAGTTCACCGGCGGAAGCCCAAGAAATTGCATTACCCTCGGTATCGGTTACGGTAACGATGGTGTTATTGAAGGTAGCACGAATGTGTACCTGGCCGTTAGGAATATTCTTCTTATCGCGGCGCTTCTTGATAACCTTCTTTGCAACTTTAGCCATAACTTACGAACCTTTCTTCTTGTTTGCGATAGTCTTAACGGGACCCTTACGAGTTCTTGCGTTGGTCTTAGTTCTCTGACCTCTTACAGGGAGTCCCTTTCTGTGACGGATACCGCGGTAGCAGTTAATTTCTACAAGACGCTTGATGTTGAGAGCAACGTCACGGCGAAGGTCACCTTCTACAACGTAGTTGTTCTCGATTTCGTCACGGAGCTTAGCAACCTCATCTTCAGTGAGGTCCTTAGCGCGGGTGTCGGGATTGATGCCGGTCTTTGCAAGGATGTCATTTGCACTCTTGCGGCCGATACCGTAAATGTAGGTAAGAGCAATCTCAACACGCTTGGAATTAGGAATATCAACACCAGCTATACGAGCCATTCTGTTAATCCTTTCTTTCTCTTAAATTCGCTATCAACCCTGGCGCTGCTTGTGCTTGGGGTTCTCGCAGATGACCATTACACGGCCGTGTCTCTTGATGATCTTGCACTTTTCGCAGATCTTCTTTACGGATGGCTTAACTTTCATTTTTAACCATACCTTTCTGAAAATTGTACTTATTTCGTACGCCAGGTGATTCGTCCCTTATTGAGGTCGTAAACCGAAACCTCAACGGTAACGTGGTCACCGGGCAGAATTCTGATAAAATTCTGTCTCAGCTTACCCGAAATATGCGCGGTCACGATGTGGCCGTTGGGAAGCTGTACTTTGAAGACGGTGTTGGGCAGAGCCTCAAGGACCGTACCTTCAAATTCGATTACGTCATTCTTAGGCATAACTTTTCCCTCCATTCATATTCGGTTGAGTTCACTCTAGCGGCGCCGTGAGGATCACGGGTCCATCGGGAGTGATCGCGACGGTGTTCTCATAATGTGCAGAGAGTGTACCGTCTGCGGTTTTGACGGTCCAACCGTCGGACAACTGACGAACCTCGCAGCCGCCTACGTTTACCATCGGTTCGATGGCAAGGGTCATACCCACCATAAGCTTAACGCCGCGCCCTGCAGTTCCAAAATTCGGAACCTCGGGATCTTCGTGCAGATCGCGTCCGACACCGTGGCCGATGTACCTTCTTACAACGCTGAAGCCCTCGGCTTCAACACAACTCTGGATCGCGTGACCGATGTCGCCGATGCGATTCGATTCGCGACACTGCTCAAGACCGCAGAAGAAGCTCTTCTTGGTGGTCTCGATCAGATGCGCCGCTTCATCGCTGACGCTTCCGACGGCGAAGGTTCTCGCCATATCAGAGTTAAATCCCTTATAGAATGCTCCTGTATCTATCTTTACGATGTCACCCTCGAAAAGTATTCTCTTTTTTGAAGGAATACCGTGAATAACTTCGTCATTTACGCTGATACAAGCGCTTCCCGGGAAACCGCCGTAACCGAGGAAGCCGGGGCGTGCACCGCATTTTTCAATGTGTGCCCGGATCACCTTGTCGATGTCGTAGGTGCTCACACCCTCGCGGATGATCTCGCGCGCCTTATACATCGCTTCGTAAGCGATCCTTCCCGCTTCTCTCATAACGGCTATTTGCTGGGGATTTTTGATCGGTATCATTATCTGCCGCCAACTTTGGCAAGTGCTTCGCGCACGAGCCTTGTTGTATCCTCAACCTCTTCCTGTCCCTCAACGCGGATGAGCTTGCCTCTCTCGTTATAGAAAGCAAGAAGGGGCTCGGTCTGCGCGTGGTAGTTATGAAGTCTGGTGATAACTGTTTCTGCCTTGTCGTCGGCTCTGATGTAAAGCTCCGAGGAGCACTTATCACAGATGCCTTCAACCTTGGACGGTTTGTAGTCGATGTGGTAGGATGCGCCGCACTTGCAAACGCGTCTGCCCGACATTCTGGCTACGATTCTATCGTCGCTTACGTCGATCGAGAGGACAGCGTCGATAACGACACCCATCTTCTCAAGCGCTTCAGCCTGAGCGATAGAACGGGGGAAGCCGTCAAGAATAAATCCGTTCGCGCAAGCGTCGGACTTAAGGTAGTCACGGACGATGCCGATTACGATCTCATCGGGGACAAGATCACCGTTCTCGACGTAACCCTTGGCAGTTTTGCCGAGCTCTGTGCCCGCTGCC
Source organism: Eubacteriales bacterium (assembly GCA_045537015.1). Taxonomy (GTDB): domain Bacteria; phylum Bacillota; class Clostridia; order Oscillospirales; family CAG-272; genus CAG-390. The sequence continues at coordinate 42,977 of JAZSOQ010000065.1, read as the reverse complement.
ATAGCGTCGCGAAGGATCTGTCCCGTCGAAATCGCGGGGATATTTTCTCTTGCGGCAATAATTTCGGCCTGAGTGCCTTTTCCCGCACCGGGGGCTCCCATAATGATAAGATTCATTAATTTCCTCCGAAATATCCGCGGGTCGGTATTAACCGAAGAGACCCTTTGTCTTGGAGCCGCTCATGTTGCGGAGCGCAAGCTGTGCATCGAGGTCACGTACAGTCTCAAGAGCAACGCCTACTACGATGAGGAGCGAGTTACCGCCGAAAGCGATTGCGGAGAACGCAACGCTGTGAGGATTGATAGTAGTGATCACGATGTTGATGAGCATGGGAAGACCCGAGATGATGCAAAGGAAGATAGCACCGATAAGAGTAACTCTGTTAAGAATCTTCTTGATATACATAATGGTGGGCTTACCCGAACGGATGCCGGGGATGGAGCCGCCATTCTTCTGAATGTTGTTCGCAACCTCAACAGGGTTGAAGGAAATGAGTACATAGAAGTACGCAAATACGATGATCAACGCCAGGTTGATGATGAGGTAGAGCCAAGTATTATAATTGAAGAACTCATTTATAAAGTTAGCAAAACCGCTGTTCGGGAAGAACGCTGCAATGGTTGCGGGGAGAGATACGATGGAGCTTGCGAAGATAACGGGCATAACGCCGTTCATGTTCAGCTTCATCGGAAGGTTGGAGGACTGACCGCCGTACATCTTTCTGCCAACAACGCGCTTTGCATACTGGATCGGAATTCTGCGCTCGGACTCAGTGAACCAAACGATGAATACGATGCTTGCAAATACGAATACGATAGCAAAGAGAGCTACGAAGAGGCCTCCAAGGCTGAAGCCTGCGAATGCTGCGGGGCCTGCGAACACGGTGGTCCAGAGCTGACCGAGCATAGAGGGAAGGCTTGCGATGATGTTCGCGAAGAGGATCATGGAAACACCGTTGCCGATGCCGTGCTCATTGATTCTCTCAGCGAGCCACATGATGATAGATGCACCTGCGCAGTAGCATGCTACGATAACAACCTTACCGAAGAAGGTAATATCGCTGAGGAGCATTCCGGCTGCCTCCATATATGCGAGGTAACCGATAGCAGTGAGAATTGAAAGGCCTACTGTGGTGTAGCGGGTGATCTTGGTGATAATTGCTCTGCCTTCTTCACCGTTCTTCGACAGTCTCTCAAGTGCGGGAATTGCAACTGTGAGAAGCTGGATAACGATGGAGGAGGTGATGTAGGGAGATACGGAAAGTGCAAAGAGAGTTGCCTTTGCGAATGCATCACCCGAGAGCAGGTTGAGGTAGGTGAAGATCGAGCCGGATGCGCTTGTAGTGAAGTACGAGTACGCATTGGGGTCGATGAAAGGAACGGGAATCTGCGCGCCGAGACGGTAAACGATGAGGATCAGCAGAGTAAACAGGAGTTTAGAGCGGAGCTCAGCTACCTTCCAGGCATTTTTGAATGTCGCAAACATCCTTATACCTCCTCGCAACTTCCGCCTGCTGCTTCGATCTTTTCCTTAGCTGCTGCAGAGAACTTAGCAGCCTTAACGGTGAGCTTCTTGGTGATCTCGCCATTGCCGAGAACCTTGAGACCGTCTTGTGTCTTGCGAATTACGCGAGCGTCAAGAAGAGTCTGGATATCAACGATAGCGCCATCCTCGAAGCGGTTGAGGTCGCTTACGTTAACGGTTACATAAACGGTAGCGAATCTCTTGTTGTTGAAGCCTCTCTTAGGAAGCTGTCTGTAGATCGGGAACTGTCCGCCCTCAAATCCGGGGCGTACGCCACCGCCGGAGCGAGCATTCTGTCCCTTGTGGCCCTTGCCTGCGGTCTTGCCGTTGCCGGAGCCGGGTCCGCGACCCTTGCGGAATCTTTCCTGAACGGAACCTTCTGCGGGTCTGAGTTCATTAAGCTTCATTATTGCGTCCTCCTTTACTCTACATCCTCAACGGATACGAGGTGGGAGATAACTCTTACCTTACCGTCAAGTACGGGACCTTCCTGATGAAGGACGAAGTCGCCGATTTTCTTGAGGCCGAGAGAAGCAGCGGTGAGCTTCTGGTTCGGCTTAGCGCAGATGAGGGACTTTACGAGAGTTACTTTCTTCATTTCTGAGTACCTCCCTTAACGTCGTCTGCGGTGATATCACGAGTGCGAGCAACTTCCTCAACGGTGCGGAGCTCAGAGAGTCCTGCGAGGGTTGCCTTAACTACGTTGATGGGGTTGTTGGAACGAAGGCACTTTGCACGAATATTGTGAATGCCTGCAGCCTCAAGGACCATACGAACCTTGGAGCCTGCGATGATACCGGTACCGGGAGCAGCGGGCTTAAGAAGAACCTTACCTGCGCCGAACACACCAAGAACCTCGTGAGGAATGGTGGTGCCCTTAATGGATACGGTGATCATATTTTTCTTTGCGTCTTCAACACCTTTGCGGATGGCCTCGGTAACTTCGGCAGCCTTGCCGATACCTACGCCAACGTGGCCGTGGCCGTCGCCTACTACCATAAGAGCAGCGAAACGAGCGATACGTCCACCTTTAACGGTCTTGGAAACACGGTTCAGTGCTACGAGGTTCTCAATATACTGCTTTTCCTCGTAATTATTGTTTCTGAATGCCATTTTAATCTCCTGAATTGTTCAATTAATTTTAGTTGAACAGTGTACAAACCGGAAGTCAGTCCGAAGACTCAGAACTTCAGGCCGCCCTCGCGAGCGCCGTCAGCCAGTTCCGATACACGTCCGTGATAAAGATAGCCGCCGCGGTCGAATACGACTTCGGTGATACCCTTTTCGATTGCTCTTTCGGCAACGAGCTTGCCGACCTTCTTGGCAGCTTCCTTGTTGCCGCCAACTTCAAATTCCTTCTCGTAGGAAGAAGCACTTACAAGAGTGATGCCCTTGACATCGTCGATGATCTGCGCGCTGATATTGTTAGTGGAACGATATACAGCGAGACGAGGACGCTCGGTGGTGCCGGAGATCTTTGCTCTGACTCTGGTATGTCTCTTGATACGCGCTGCGTTCTTATCCTTCTTAGATACCATTGTTCTTTACTCCTCTCTCTTAGTTCTTCTTCTTCATTTCCTTACGACGGACATTTTCGCCTGCGTAACGGATACCCTTCTGGTGGTAAGGCTCGGGAGGTCTCTTACCGCGGATAACTGCTGCGATCTGGCCAACTGCCTGCTTGCTGTTACCCTTGATGGTAATTGTGATCGGAACGACCTTCTCTGCAACCTCGAAGGTGATGCCTTCGGGCTGAGCGATTGTGAACTTTGCCTGGGGCTTTCCGTTTACGAGGGAGTGACCTACGTAAAGGAGAAGGTTATTACCCTGCATGGTTGCTCTGTAACCGGTACCGTGGATCTCAAGTACGCGAGTGTAACCCTCGGTTACGCCGATAACCATGTTATTGATAAGTGTACGGGTGAGACCGTGGAGGCTTCTGTCAGCCTTCTCATCGGTGGGACGCTCAACAGTAAGAACGCCTGCCTCAACCTTAACAGTCATTCTCTCCGAGATCTTCTCGGTGAGAGTGCCGCGGGGACCCTTAACGGTTACAAGACCTGCTTCAGTCTTAACTTCAACGCCTGCGGGGAGGGTGATGGGGTTTCTACCAATTCTAGACATCTTGCTACCTCCTTAATTACCATACGAAAGCGAGCACTTCGCCGCCAACCTTCTCTTTGCGAGCCTGCTTGTCGGTCATGATGCCCTTCGAGGTGGATACGATAGCGATGCCGAGACCGTTCATTACACGGGGCATCTCTTCACAGCCTGCGTAGATACGGAGACCGGGCTTGGATACTCTGCGGATACCGCGGAGAACCTTCTGCTTCTTGCCGGTGTACTTAAGGGTGACACGGATGATACCCTGCTTGCCGTCTTCGATGGTCTCGAAAGCGGAAACATAGCCCTCATTTACGAGGATTTCGGCGATTGCCTTCTTCATGTTGGATGCCGGAATGTCCACAGTTGCATGCTTTGCATCGTTAGCATTTCTGATTCGTGTGAGCATATCGGCGATAACGTCTGACATTTGCATTTTAATTTTCCTCCATATGCAAGTTTAATTTATCTTGCTGCCGTTGGCAAACGGCGGCGTATCGGCGGTTAAATCGGGCCGTAGCTTAATTTCCTGCCGATATGTGGGGTTGGTAATTTCTTACCAGGATGCCTTTCTTACGCCCGGGATCTGGCCCTTGTAAGCCAGCTCGCGGAAGCAGATACGGCAGATGCCGTACTTACGAAGGTAAGCGTGGGGACGGCCGCAGATCTTGCAACGGTTGTACTCACGGGTGGAGAACTTCTGCTTAGCCTGCTGCTTGTTAATCATTGCCTTCTTTGCCATTTTTGCCTACCTCCTTGATTAGTTCTTTGCGAAGGGAGCGCCGAGCGCTGCAAGCAGTGCGCGAGCCTCTTCGTCAGTGTTAGCGGTGGTTACGAAGCAAATATCCATACCGCGGATCTTGTCGATTTTGTCGTACTCGATCTCGGGGAAGATAAGCTGCTCTTTAAGACCGAGAGCATAGTTTCCTCTGCCGTCGAATGCATCGGGGTTGATACCCTTGAAGTCACGTACGCGGGGGAGTGCGAAGTTGAAGAGCTTATCAACGAACTCGTACATTCTCTCGCCGCGGAGAGTAACCTTTGCACCAATGGTCATGCCTTCACGAACCTTGAAGTTTGCGACGGACTTGCGAGCCTTGGTGGGAACTGCCTTCTGACCGGTGATGAGGGTGAGGTCGCCGATGATGTTCTCGATGACCTTTGCGTTATCTCTTGCCTCGCTGGAGCCTACGTTGAGGACAACCTTGTCAAGGCGGGGGATCTGCATGGTGCTCTTGTAGCCGAACTGCTGCATGAGTGCGGGAGCTACTTCATTTCTATAAGTTTCCTTAAGTCTTGCCATAATTCCCTACCTCCTTACAGTTCCTTGCCACACTTAGCACAAGTGCGGATCTTCTTGCCGTCCTTAAGAACGGTCTTAACTCTTACGCCCTTATCGCAAGCGGGGCAATAAAGAGCTACCTTGCACGCGTAGATAGCGCCCTCGGTATCAACGATTGCGCTGGTTTCGCCCTGGCGGCGAGCCTTTACGTGCTTGTGAACGGTGTTAACACCCTTAACGATAACCTTGTCCTCCTTGGGAGAAACAGCGATTACCTCGTGAGTGAGGACCTTGCCGTTCTTATCTTTCTTTTCTGCTGCCTTACCGGTGAGAAGTACGACAGTATCGCCAGTTTTGATATTCATCGTTTTTATCTCCTTACCTTAAAGTACTTCGGGAGCGAGAGACAGTATCTTGAGGTACTGCTTTTCTCTGAGCTCTCTTGCCACCGGGCCAAAGATACGGGTGCCACGGGGGGTCTGGTCTTCCTTGATGATGACCGCTGCGTTCTCATCGAACTTGATATATGAGCCGTCTGCTCTCTTGGTGCCGTGTGTGCTGCGCACGATAACTGCCTTTACAACGTCGCCCTTCTTGACGATTCCGCCGGGGCTTGCCTTCTTAACAGTAGCAACAACAACATCGCCGATATTTGCATATCTGCGGCCGGTGCCACCAAGAACGCGAATGCAGAGAAGCTCCTTGGCGCCGGTATTGTCGGCAACCTTCATTCTTGATTCTTGCTGTATCACTTAAGATTCCTCCTGTTTCAATACGATTTTTGACGTATTTACTGTATGAATTGTGCCGCTAGATTATTTAGCCTTTTCGATTATGGTAACAACGCGCCATCTCTTTGTCTTGGAAAGAGGACGGGTCTCCATAATGCTGACCTTATCGCCGATGCCGCACTCGTTGTTCTCGTCATGAGCGTGAACCTTAAGTGTGTGCTTAACGATCTTACCGTAGATGGGATGCTTTACGTTGTCCGCAATAGCAACGGTAACGGTCTTGTCCATCTTGTTGCTTACAACAAGTCCGACTCTAACTTTTCTGAGGTTTCTGTCTTCCATTTACTTTTGCCTCCTTACGCGTTCTTCTCGTTCTGAACAGTCATAACGCGTGCGATGTCGCGCTTGACTTCGCTGATGCGGTTGGTGTTCTCGAGCTGGTTGATGGCAAGCTGGAAGCGGAGGTTGAACAGCTCTTCCTTCAGTTCCTTGAGCTTAGCATTGAGTTCTTCGATGCTCATTGCTCTGATCTCGCTGATCTTCATTCTGTTACCTCCTTAGAAACAAACTTGCACTTGATGGGGAGCTTGTGCGAAGCAAGACGCATAGCTTCCTTTGCAACTTCCTCGGATACGCCGTCCATCTCGAACATGATGCGTCCGGGCTTAACGACTGCTACCCAGTACTCGGGCGAACCCTTACCGGAACCCATTCGGGTCTCAGCAGGCTTCTCGGTGATGGGCTTATCGGGGAAGATCTTGATCCAAACGTTACCGCCACGGCGGATGTAACGGGTCATTGCGATACGGGCAGCCTCGATCTGGTTGGAGGTGATCCAAGCAGGCTCAAGAGCTACGAGACCGTATGCACCGTACGCCAGTTCGTTACCGCGGGAAGCCTTACCTGTAAGGCGACCACGCTGTACGCGACGGAACTTTACTCTTTTAGGCATTAACATTAGTTTGCGCCTCCTTCTTTAGTGGGACGTGCGCCCTGGGGACGGTTGCCCTGGGGACGGTTACCCTGGGGGCGATTGCCCTGAGGTCTGTTACCACCCTGACGGCGGTCATTGTTGCGGGGACCGCGGTTGTCGCGGCGCTCACCGTTGTTTCTGCGATCGCCTCTACGATCGTTTCTGCGATCGTTTCTTCTCTCGCGAGCTGCGCCCTCGTTGAGGACTTCGCCGTTGTAGATCCATACCTTTACACCGATCTTACCGTAGGTGGTGTTAGCCTCCCAGAAACCGTAGTCGATGTCTGCACGGATGGTCTGAAGCGGAATGGTACCCTCGTGGTAGTGCTCGGAACGTGCGATTTCCGCCCCGCCGAGACGACCGCCGCAGGTGATCTTGATTCCGCGTGCGCCAAGGCGCATGGTGTTTCTGATAGCCATCTTCATTGCACGGCGGAAAGCCACACGGCCTTCGAGCTGAGCTGCAATGTTTTCTGCTACGAGCTGTGCGTTGAGCTCGGGATTACGAATCTCAACAACGTTGATGGATACGGGAATTACCTTACCGTTGGCATCCTTGCCTACGATAGCTTCAACTTCCTTCTTCATCTTCTCGATGTTGTCGCCGCTGCGTCCGATAACCTGACCGGGCTTTGCGCAGTGGATGTAAACTCTTACTCTATACTGATCTCTTTCGATCTCAATCTTAGGCACGCCTGCCTTCTGAAGCTCTTCCTTGAGGAGCTTTCTGATCTTGTAGTCCTGTACAAGTGTATCTCCGAAAACCTCGTCCTTGACGCACCATCTGGAATCCCAGCCCTTGATGACGCCAACGCGAAGGCCGTGAGGATTAACTTTCTGTCCCATTAGGCATTGACCTCCTTAGTTTCTCTTTCCTTAACCGCGAGGGTTACATGAGATGTTCTCTTGAGAATTCTGTTGCCCGAACCCTTAGCTCTGGGCATATATCTCTTGAGAGTAGGACCGGGGCAGACGAAGCACTCGGAAACGTAAAGGTTCTGGGTGTCCATCTGGAAATTGTGGTCTGCATTTGCGATTGCACTCTTGAGGAGCTTTACGAGCTCGGGAGATGCAGCCTTAGGGGTATTCTTGAGAATTGCCATAGCAACGTCGGCATCCTTACCGCGGATGAGATCGAGAACGATCTTTACCTTACGGGGAGAAATTCTCAAATATTTAAGATAAGCTCTTGCTTCCATTATTCTTCTTTCCTCCTCGATTATTTACCGGTGTTGGATGTCTTGGTGCCAGCGTGGCCGGGGAAGCGGCGGGTGGGAGCAAACTCACCGAGCTTGTGTCCAACCATGTCCTCGATGATGTATACCGGAACATGCTTCTTGCCGTCGTGAACCGCGATGGTGTGGCCAACGAATTCGGGGAATATTGTAGATGCACGGGACCAGGTCTTGATGACTTTCTTCTCGTTCTTTTCGTTCATAGCGCGAACTCTGCTGATGAGTTTCTCTTCAACAAAAGGCGCCTTCTTAAGACTTCTGCTCATTCTATATTCCCTCCTTATTTAGCGTTTCTGTGCTTTACGATGAACTTCTCGGTAAGAGCCTTCTTGTTACGAGTCTTATAACCGAGAGCGGGCTTGCCCCAAGGAGTAAGCGGTCCGGGATGACCGATGGGAGATCTACCTTCACCACCACCGTGGGGGTGATCGCAGGGGTTCATTACAGAACCGCGAACGGTAGGTCTGATACCCTTGTGGCGGGTCTTACCTGCCTTACCGACCTTAACGGTGTCATGCTCGATGTTACCAACCTGGCCGATTGTAGCCTTGCAGTTGAGAGCAACGATTCTGACTTCGCCGGAGGGAAGACGGATGAGAGCCTGATCATTCTCTTTCGAGATGAGCTGAGCTGCGGAACCAGCGGAACGGACAAGCTGACCGCCCTTGCCGGGGTGAAGCTCAATGTTGTGAATGAAAGTACCGGTGGGGATGTTTGCAAGGGGCAGGGTGTTACCGGGCTTGATATCAGCCTCTGCGCCGGAGTAAACAACGTCGCCGTCCTTAAGTCCAACGGGAGCGATGATGTAGCTCTTCTTGCCGGACTCGTTCTCGAGGAGAGCGATGTATGCGGTACGGTTGGGGTCGTACTCGATACCGATAACCTTTGCAGCCTCAGTGTCGTTACGACGGAAGTCGATGATACGGTACTTAACCTTGTTTCCGCCGCCTCTGTGACGAACGGTGATCTTACCGTAGGAGTTACGTCCTGCGTGCTTCTTCTTGATAACTACCAGGCTCTTCTCGGGAGAAAACTTGGTGATCTCCTCGAAGGAAGCAACAGACATGTGTCTTCTGGCAGGTGTCGTAGGCTTATATTTGATTGTAGGCATTATTCGTTTCCTCCTACTTAGTTCATACCGTCGAAGAAGGCGATGGTCTTGGAGTCCTCAGTAAGGGTAACGATGGCCTTCTTCCACTCAGCGGTGTAGCCATAGTTGTAGCGAACTCTCTTTTCCTTGCGCTTCATCATCATGGTATTTACAGACGCAACCTTTACACCGAACATAACCTCAACTGCGTTTGCAATCTCAGGCTTGGTTGCGCTGGTCATAACTTTGAATACATACTTTTTCTGATTCATCATATCCATGCTCGCCTCGGTGATAACGGGAGCGATGATGATGTCCTGTACCATTTTCTTCATTATGCGTATACCTCCTCGAGCTTCTCAACAGCTGCCTTGGTGATTACGAGCTTCTCAGCATTGAGGATCTCATAAACGTTGATGGTGCTGTAAAGGGTTGTAGCTGCGGTGGGAATGTTGGCACAGCTCTTAACGACTACGCGGTCAGCCTCGGGGAGAACGAGCAGGGTCTTGCATGCTACGGTCTCGGTGCGAGTCTTCTTCTCGTCGCCGACCTTGTAGGTCTTCTCTACGTCCTTCTGAAGACCGAGAGCAGCAAACATCTTTACCATCTCGGAGGTCTTGTAGGACTCGAGCTTGCACTCGTCAAGAATGATGAGGTTGCCGTTAGCAGCCTTGTCGGAGAGTGCGCTGAAGAGAGCAACTCTCTTGGTCTTCTTGTTGAGCTCGGTGCGATAGGTGCGGGGCTTGGGGCCGAGAGCGATACCGCCGTGTACCCACTGAGGAGCACGGGTGGAACCCTGACGTGCGCGGCCTGTACCCTTCTGTCTCCAGGGCTTCTTACCGCCGCCGCTTACCTCGGTACGGGTAAGGGTGGACTGAGTACCCTGTCTCTGATTGAGCATGAATGCTCTGACTGCGGCGTGAAGGACGGATGCGTTTACCTCAGCTCCGAAAAGCTTCTCAGAGAGGCTCATTTCGCCGACTTCCTTGCCTGTCATATCAAGTACTTTAATGTTAGGCATTGTCAAATCCTCCTTCATTCCTTAAGCCTTGATCGAATCGCGGATGAATACGATACCGCCCTTAGCGCCGGGAATAGCGCCGCGAACTGCGATAAGGTTGTTCTCTGCATCGATCTTAGCAACGGCAAGATTAAGAATGGTAACCTGTTCATTACCGTACTGACCTGCCATCTTCTTGTTCTTGAAAATTCTCGCGGGGTCGATAACACCCATAGAACCGGACTGACGATGCACAGGGCCAACGCCGTGTGTCATTCTCAGCTTGTGGAGGTTCCATCTCTTGATAGCACCGGTGTAACCGCGGCCCTTGGTCATACCTGTTACGTCGACCTTCTCGCCAACGGCGAAGGTTTCGACCGATACGACATCACCTACGTTGTAGCCGGAGCAATCTTCAAGGCGGAACTCCTTGAGATGTCTCTTGGTGGTAAGTCCGTTCTTTGCGAAATGTCCGATCTCAGCCTTGGTTGCGTGCTTGTCTTTGCAATCCTCAAAGCCGAGCTGTACGGCATTGTAGCCGTCCTGTTCAGTGGTCTTCTTCTGCGATACTACGCAGGGACCAGCCTGGATTATCGTTACCGGGATGACGTTTCCGACTTCGTCGAAAATCTGAGTCATACCGATCTTCTTACCGATAATGCCCTTTTTCATGTTCTTTCCTCCTGAAGGTTATTGGTTGACGCTGTGAATTTTACCTTTCGGCATTACGCCAACTTGACCAACAAGCGCTCACTTGAGCGTGTTGTGATGGGGTTTGTGGGTTGACTTAAAGGGTTACCTGAATGTCAACGCCTGCGGGGAGCTCAATGTTCATAAGCTCTTCGGTGAGTTTCTTCGAAGGCTTCTTGATATCAATGAGTCTCTTGTGGTTGCGAAGCTCAAACTGCTCGCGGCTGTCCTTGTACTTGTGGACTGCACGGAGAATGGTTACGATCTCCTTCTCGGTGGGAAGCGGAATGGGACCCGAAACCTCGGCGCCGTTGCGCTTAGCAACTTCGACGATCTTTGCGGCTGCCGCGTCAACGAGTGTGTGATCGTAGCTCTTCAGCTTGACTCTGAGCTGTTCCTTAACTGCCATTTGTGTTTTCCTCCTTGTTTTTTCTCTCGCGTGCGTGCGAATATAATAAAATGTAGCCATTTGCGCAGCGCGTTCGAAAAGTTAGGAGCGGATTCTGTTATGCACCGTTCCGTGCGTTTCGTTTTGCAGCCATACAAAAGCCGAAACCCGCCACTCGCCGCCGTCACGCAAGCACGGCGCGACGCGAATTCCGGATCGTACGGCTACAAAGCCGTCGTCACGAAGCAACCTTTGAACAGAGGCCGCCCGGTACCTGACATAGCCCACGCGCCCGATCAAATTCGGACTTCTCCACGAAAATTACCCGCATGTTCTTGCGGCAACCTTTCGCTTCAACGCATTCTTCGCACATCAAGCTCCAATATTATACTACATTTTTCGTCCATTTGCAATATTACATATAGTAGAAAATCGCTAATAAATAACATCGATTTTTATGCATATTTCACAAATTGACCTCAAAAGTGTCCCAAAAGGCAAGATTTTAGCCTGTTTTTATATGTTTATCAATCCAAATACAGGTATTTATTTTTGTTCAAAATGCGGAAAATGCCGCATTTTGAACAAATTTACCAACATTATTGTTCTTCCGCTTCGTTTTCATCTTCTTCGCAGGTATTAGCCAGGCGCAATTTATCAAGCGAACGGCAAAAATCCTCACGAAGCCAAGCGGGTTCTATAATACGTATATCAGCATCCGATGCAACAAGCGCTCCGAAGAAAAGGCGAATGTTCTGAAACTCGCATATGTATCTTCCCTTCGATCCGACACGGCGCGTTACAAATGGGGCAAGCTCAAGCGCAACAAGCTTATCGGGTATCTGCAAGAGCGCAGAATATGGAATACCGATCTGAGTGGATTCCCCATCGTCGCCAAGCATATCCGCCAGAGCAACGATATTCGAAATATCGCGCGGGTCTTCAACTCTGATGGAATCGGGCAGAGAAAAATTCTCGGTATAATAATATCCCTGCTTCGACCTGTCAAACGCTATCGGAGCCTCAAGCTTGCGGCGCAGATAGTCGCAGTCGCGCTGTGCCTGTCGGTGTGAGATCCCAAAACGCTCCGAGAGACGCATAGCATTCGGATAATATCCGTCCTTTATTCTTTTATGAAGCCATATAATTCGTTCAACCGCAAAATCTACCGACATGCTGTCCTCTCTTTTCTCCGAGAATACGGAATTTTGTCTTATATATAATTAAGGAAGGAATTATTCTTCGACTGCCTGTTCAGGGGCTTTTTCTTCAAGCGACTTTACGTAAGAGATCGTTCTTGCGGCGCCGTACAGTCCCATAGCGAGGCAGAAGAACGCCTCGATGCAGAAATCGCCTTTGGAAAGTCTTCCTGCAAAAAATCCAATCATTTCGGAAATTCCGGCAGAAATTGAGATGATCAGCGCGACACAGGATAGCACAACGAAATGTCTCGGTCTCGCGTGATCCTCGGAAACAAAGAATCTGAGTTCATAAAGGAATGCGATCATCACCGCAATCAAAGCAAACTCGAGCATAAGCTTCGATGGATGGTTCATCTGCACTTCCATTTCGAAATAGATCTGTGCAACTCCGGTAAGCGCTCTGATGATCGGGAAAAATCCGAGCCAAGCACAAAGTTTTGAATTGAACCTCTTGGATGAGCGGAGGAAAAAGCAAACCGCTGCAAGCAGGCTTGCAAGAACTCCCGCAATTTCGATAACCGCGGTCGCTCTGATGATATAAGAATTTTCGGATTTGAATGCACGTGCGAAAATAAACTTGTAATAGCTGAACTTATCCTCGCCTATCATCAAGTAAAGCTTGAAAGCAAAATCGGCAATCATTATGAATCCGGCAAAGACCGAAGCGAAATAGATCGAATTGCCTTCGTTAGTAAGTTTGCGAGAGAGCGCAGCCTCTTTGGAGATAAACACGAATCCCGTCAAAGCAAATGCGCAAGACACTATTATAAAATAGGTAGCAATCTTTGAAAAGAAGCTGCCGTTGAAATACCCTATATCGGCATCGAAGGAGAAAAGATACGTAAGCGACCTCAGGATAGCGGCAATGAGTGCCAACGCGAGGCTGACCGTGAGATAGCCCTTGATATTTTCAATCGCAGCTTCCTTGCCGCGAGTAAAAGAAATTTTTGCCATTGTAAAACTCCGAACTGTATATTTATTCTATTATACACCTCAAATATGAACTTGATGTAAACAAGCAGTATTATCACCTCATAAAAGCACAGAAAATATTAAAAATCAAATATTTTTGCAAAAATCAAAAGTTTTTTTCAAAAAGGTATTGACAAATTGATCGAGATGTGGTATAATCTATGCCGTTATCCAAAGACAGCAGGTTCCCGTAAAAGCGAATGCCACCCTGCCGAGGAAGAATCAAATACTTTATTTGTGTCTTTCTTTCGGTGCGCCTCGCTCTCGGGAGAAGGATATTTTTTTACGAACACAAACCATTAGGAGGTTAAACACATGCCCAGCAAAGCTATACTTGAGCAGAAGCAGCAGGTTGTCTCCGAGCTTTCCGAGAAGATTCGCAACTCGGTTTCCGGTGTAGTTGTTAACTACCAGGGAATCACCGTTGAGGACGATACCAAACTCCGTAAGGAACTCCGCGAAGCAGGCGTTTCCTACCAGGTAGTTAAGAATACCCTCACCGGCAGAGCATGCGAAGAGTGCGGCTACGGTGATATCAAGCAGTATCTCTCCGGTATGACCGCTATCGCAGTCAGCCCCGAAGATGCAGTAGCTCCCGCTAAGATCCTCAAGCAGTATGCTGACAAGATTGAGTCCTTCACTCTCCTTGCAGGTTACTGTGACGGCGAAGTTATCGACGCCGCAGCAGTTGAAAGACTTGCTACCATTCCTTCGAAGGAAACTCTCATTGCACAGTTGCTCGCTTGCATCCAGTCTCCCCTTACCAAATTCGTCTATGTTCTTGACCAGGTTGCCAAGAAGGACGAGCAGCCCGCTGAGGCTGCAGAAGCTCCCGCAGAAGCATAAAGCTCTCGCGGCATAACATTAAATATTCCAGGAGGTCATTAAAAATGGCAAACGAAAAGATTATCGCTATCCTTGATTCCATCAAGGCACTTACCGTTCTTGAGCTCTCCGAGCTCGTATCTGCATGTGAGGAAGAGTTCGGCGTATCCGCTGCTAACGTTTCCGCAGGTGCTGCTGCAGGCGCAGGCGCTGCTGCTCCCGCTGCTGCAGAAGAGAAGACCGAGTTCGACGTAGTTCTCGCATCCTTCGGCGCTAACAAGCTTGGCGTTATCAAGGCAGTTCGTGAGATCACCGGTCTCGGACTTAAGGAAGCTAAGGAGCTCGTTGAGGGTGCTCCCAAGACCCTTAAGGAAGGCGTTGCTAAGGAAGAAGCTGAGTCCATCAAGGCTGCTCTTACCGAGGCTGGCGCTACCGTTGAGATTAAGTAATTTAATCCAACATAAAATTTGCACATCCGAAAATCCTTGCTGTGCAAAAAACCGATGCGGAAACGCATCGGTTTTTTGTTTTATATTGTAGTTTTGATAAACTCTATGTTTCCGCGAAGAAGATACTTCTCTTCTCCCGCGGGGATAAAAACGGAATCTCTTTCGCCGACAGTATATTCGTCATCGCCTGCAATTATGCATCCGTTGCCTTTTACAATCGTCAAAGAAATAAACTTTTCGGGCATTGCCTCAATAAGCGTTTCACAGTCTACCGTTACAAGCTCGGAAGTAAAATACTCGCACTTGGCAAGGAGATTTCCCTTATTTGTATATCCTATCGCATTTTTCTTGATCGACACCGCCGCTTGTTTCAAGTGGAGCTCACGCGGTCTGCCGTAATCATAGATTCGGTAGGTCGTATCGCAATTTTGCTGTATTTCGCAGATGTAGTTACCACCGCCGATGGCGTGAGGTGTTCCGCCCGCGATAAAATAGCAATCCCCCGATTTAACGGATACCTTGTTTAGATAAGGAGTAGGATCTTTTCCCGAAAGAATAGCCTCTTTCACCTCATCCTCGGAGTAATCGTCTTTGATTCCGAAATAAATATACGATTCGGGCTCGGCGTCGATGATGTACCACATTTCGGTCTTTCCGCATTCCTCTGCAAGTTCAACTGCGGAAATATCATCGGGATGCACCTGTATTGAAAGCGATTCTTTGGAATCAATGAATTTGATAAGTAACGGAAACTTGTCCTTCGCACAATCGGTACCAAGGAATTCGGGATGCTCTTGCAGAACATCATCTATGCTCTTCCCCGCAAACTCGCCGTTTACGATCTTATTATTATCATCCTCGCGCACGGAAAGCACCCAATGCTCGCCGATTGGAGGCTCTGCGCCGAGAGCGGAGAGTCGCTCTCCGCCCCAAACGCGAGTTTTGGCAATAGGTGATAAAATTATAGGATATTTCATCATTTATTTTTCTTTGACAATGCCTTGGTGATAGCCGCTGCGGCAAATGCTGCAAGAGCTGCGCTTCCGGCAGCGATCGCGCCTGCTTCAGCCTTTGTATACTTGATCTGCGCCTTATGCTTTGCGCGCTTTGCATCCTTCTTCGACTGCTTCTTTGCGCTTTTGGTCTCCTTGTAGGTAGGTTCGACGACCAGACGTGCACCAAGCTGCTTATAATCCACGCTTCCGGGTGCGGGATTGCCCTTGCCGCAGAATATTCCAAGCGGCGACATATCGCAATCGAAGCGATACTTATACGTCTCGCCGATCTCGGCATCCTGACCGTGACGCTCACCCATATTCCAGGAAACGCGTGAAATGACCTCGCCGCCGACAATAAGATCGAGTCTTCTGCCCGCAGTCGATCTCGAGGTGATCGGCTTGTCGCAAATGAAGATACTTTCACCCTCAATAAGGGATGTACCGAATCTGCGGTTGAAGTCTTCGACAGCCAAAGCCTCATTTTCGGGCTTGCGATACCAGATCACGACCGCACCTCTTGCGGGAAGCTTCACGCCGTCCGCGATCCAGATGTTTTCTTCCTTAGGAGGCTTACCCGTGGTGGTCCAAAGAGCAAGCTTCGAATCCTTGAGAGTAATATCGTTGCCTGAATTGTTGCAAAGGGTAACGTAGGGGAAGGGATTTTCGATAGTCTCGCCATCGCGCTCGATAGCGCCAGAAGCGCAAAGCACCTCGGTGATGCTGATGGGCGAAAGCAGGATATATGCCGTAGACTTGCGAACCTTCTTATCCGAAACTGCGGAGATAATCGCGGTTACGCGGCGGTTCTTCGAAAGTTCGGGAAGCTGGCGAGTAACACTTACGTGTCTGCCGGGCTTGAGCTTACCAATGCAGACCTTTGCATAAGGAACGGCATCGCGGAGCGAAAATCCTTCAATTCCGGTCAGATAGAAGTCGACTCTGACCTCATCCATAGTCTTTTCGGTCGGGTTTTCAACCTTGAGAGTAACAGCCGAGCTTTCGCGGGGATCATAAGAAGCGGAATGAACCATAGAAAGGACCTTCGGCTCCTGTCTGTTCTCGATCCAAATAGGCGCGGTGACCGAATACTGCGCTCCGTTCTGAATGCGGATATAGTAATAATCGAACTCAACGGGAAGAGTTACGTTCCATTCGTAGCTCTGACGCGCGCCGACAGCCTTGTACGCGACGAGAATATTGTCCTCGCCGATGATCTCGATGCGGCCGATACCGTTTTCATTCTCTGTTGTTACCTTTACGGAAACATTGAGTGCGCTGGGGTCATTAAGTCTTGAACCCATCCACTCGCCGTTGATCTTGTAGAAGATCTTCATTGTGGGGTCTGCACAAGAATAAACACGGCGGGCGCGGAATGCCTCCATCACGTTTTCGCGGGTGAGTGCAGGGGCGAGAACTCCCGTGATATAGGGCGAACCTACCGTCCAGTTGGGCGCGTGGTTATCCTCGTTGAAGGAGGGTGCAACGTGCCATCCTCGAGAAAGCAGGAGTGCATATTGCTGGTCATATCCCCTGCCCTTGATCTCGGCAAGAGCCATCTGTCTGTCAGCCTCGGGAGTCCAGAAGCCGTAATCTTCAAAATCACCCCACCCCTGACCGGGATGATTGAACATACCGACAGCATTCGGCTCACTTTCAAGCCATTTGAAGAGCGCGGGCATACCGACACCGTGAATATCCGAAACGACCTTCTCGCTTCCGATAACGTTCATGTGTCCCCAATAACCACATGTGTTGTTCCAGGTCATCTCCCAACCGTAAAGCGCGGCAAATCTGCCGGGACGGTCGAGCGATTTTGCAATACGCTTCTGCTCGTCGTATATATCCTGAGTAAAATAATGCGAGTGCTCGGTAACAGAAAAGAAATCGGCACCATTGTCATATGCAAATTCTATCGCGTCTCGGCAAAGTCCGTTTCCGTCCGATTCACCGGTATGCGCGTGGATCTCGCCGAAGTAGGCGGAAAGCTCACTCATATCCGAAACACTGAACTCAACCGTTCTTGTCGTGCGATTGCCAAGACCGTCCTTGAGACGGATAGTCAGAGTGTGATCGCCAAATTCAAGCGGCTTTTTAGGCTCGTAAACAAGAGAGGTGGCAGTTATAGTTGCATCGTTTGTAACATCCTTGCCGTCAAGCTTCAGATAGCAATCCTTGATGCGGATACCCGAAACATCGGTATAAGAAGCCTTGATAACGATCGGCTTTGTTCCGTCATAGGCATATCCGCGGGTGGGTACCATCGAGGTGATTCGGGGACCGCGGTTGTCATACACGGGGACACGGATGGGAAGCACGTTGCCGAGGCAAACGCTTCTTGCACCATCGGACGCGCTGATCATATATTCAAGCTCAAAGAATTCCTCGAAGACTTCCTCGGGAATTCGTGCGCGGTAAACGCCGTCATGTTCCTCTCGAGCTTCATATTCTGCCTTTTCGCCGCTTGGAAGAGTTACGGTGACGGTCGTTTTGCCGATCTCGCAATCGTTGTCAGCGGGAAGAACAACAAACTCAACAGTACCGCAGTAATCGCCGTGATATGCTTCCTTTATCGGAGAAATGGGCAGGATCGTGGGCAGAGGCGCGGTGAGATCATATTTACCCGTCTGCATATATGCGGGGTAACCGGGCGTCGAAAGCTCGGCGTGTGTCAAATTGATCGCACGGCGAGGATTCATAGGATCAAAGCTCCAATAAGACGAACGAAGCACGGGCGTATCCCATTCGGCATAGCAGTTGCTGTAAAGGAGAGTGAACACGGCACTTTCCGCATCACCATCGCGCGGAACGACCAACAGAGTTGTTGCGTCGTGGGCACTCGGCAAGGTGCAAATGCCATCAATATTCTTGCGCGCGCCGCTTTCGGGGTCTATTTCGGTAAGGTCAACGGGAATAACGTTCACCTTTGACTCGTCAATAGGTTCTTTCGTATAAAGATAAGCAGAATTGATCTGCGCGATAAAATCCTCTTTGGTAAGACAATTTATCTCGGGCGCATAGTTTCTGAGCGTAATCGGCCAGTAAGCTGCGGTTTCGCCTGCACCGAGAATATTGACTCCCGCCTCTCTTGAAAGAGGGATTCTACCCTTGGGCGTACCCAAAGGTTCTTTTGTGGGTGAGTAGACCAAAACGTCATAATCATAAAGATCAACGTCCTTATCGGTGGGATTGAAAAGTTCAACATAAGTGCAGAACTCCTTTCCCTTTGGTCTGCCGAAGATCTCGGTTATGGTAATAGGAGAGAGCTGTGGCATATCCTGCTTTTCGAGCAGCTTGCAAATATATGGGGGCAGCTTGGCGTTGTGCTCACCCTCTGCATCAATGCGGTAAACAAGGCGGTCACCATTTATCGCAGATGCGGGAATATCGGCACGGTAGATCATATATGCAATTCCGAGGCGTTCGTATCTGTCCGAAGGAAGCAGATAGTAATCCTTTTCACCCTCGATGTGCATTACGAGCCTTTCGGGTGCATTTTCACCGTAGGCACGGCAAGCGGCAGAAACGCTGAAGGGTTCTCCCTTTATAGCGAACTCGGGCGATGCGTGTAAAACTGTCGGGCATCCGCCGTTAAACTTCTTTATCATAAATAAGCCCTCCGTTGCGGGAAAAGATTAATCAAATATATTATACCATTTTTTCATCTTTTCTGCAATAAAAAAACGGCACTTTTTTTGAAAAAGTGCCGTTTTTTTGATTACTTTTCGCTCAGTGTCTTGAATAGGTCCGCATATAGGGGGTCTCGGCGGATCTTTCTGACATAGAGGTAGTGATGGCGCGCGCTGTCGAATGCATAACGGCAATCGCTCGTTACGTAAGGACGCGGGATCTCGACGATCTCCATCGACGAGGGAAGAGTCATGCATCCGATAGCGGTCACATCCCATACGACCTTTGATCTTCCGTAACCCCAGCTTATGTAATCACCTGTGATCGAACAAAGGTAATTGCAAAGCTCATTCTTACCCTTGAGGTAATAATCAAGCTCAGCGGGGGTGGTGATGAAGGAGGAACAAACTCCGTCACACGGGATCTGAAGGAAGGGGATGCGCGAGTCGAAGAGTACCTGTGCACCCGGAATATCCTGACGCAAATTGAATTCCTTGGTGTCGGGGCGCTCGAGGGCGTGTCCGCCGAGCCAGATGACCGCGCTTCTCTTGGCAATCTCGGGTTCCTTTGCCAACGCTGACGCTACGTTGGTGATGGCACCGATTGCCACGATGACGACGGGTGTTTCGCGCGACATTACCGTATTGATAATATTGTCGCAAGCATCCGACTCGACAATATCGGTCTTCGAAGTCATAAAGCGTCTGCTTCCGCGGTATACCGGCACCTGCTCTGCCATCTCCGCATCTGTGAGCTTCATGATATTAAAGATTTCATTGTAACTTTTCTCCATTCCCTCCTCAGCGCTTGACGAGCGGCTGTTGTGGAAGGGAGCTGCATTTACCGAAAGAAGATTGATCTTCTTTTTTGAGAGCATTGCGTATGCAAGCGCATACTGATCGTCTATTTCATTATAGGTATCTGTGTCAAGAATTATATCGATGATCTGATCGCTCGAAAGAAGAGCTCTGAATTCGGAAAGTGTCATTTTATTGCCTCCGCGGGATTATCTTCTGCCGTTGCCAAAATCGTTTCTCGGCTTGCGCTGACGAAGAATGGACATAATATCGTCAAAGCTATCGCCGGGATTCTGCTGTGCCTGTCTCTGTGGGTGAGCCGGCTGAGGAGCGGGCTGGGGTGCGGGCGCAGGCTGAGGAGCGGGTGCGGGAGCTTCAGCTACGGGAGCAACGGGAGCGGGTGCGGGCTGGGGTGCCGCCTGAGGTGCGGGAGCGGGCTGAGGCGCGGGTCTCTGCGCGGGAGCGGGACGTGCGGGCTGTGCGGGACGCGCGGGAGCCTTGTGGTCATCATGACCGGGATTCTCGAAACCGGTTGCGATAATGGTGATCTTCATCTCGTCCTCAAGATCGGGATCGAATGCAGCTCCCCAGATTACGTTCGCATCGGGATGTGCCTCTGCGGTGATCATAGTGGATGCGAGGTCTGCATCTTCGAGTCCTACGTCGGGCGACATGGTAATGCTTACAAGAATACCGGTTGCACCCTTGATGGAGGTTTCGAGAAGCGGGCTGGAAATAGCTGCCTTTGCTGCGATCTCAGCCTTGTCCTTACCGGTTGCAGAGCCTGTACCCATATGAGCGTAGCCTGCATCGCGCATTACGCTTGTAACGTCGGCAAAGTCAAGGTTGATGAATCCGGGAACGTTAATGAGCTCGGAAATGCTCTGAACACCGCGGCGGAGAACGTCGTCTGCGATCTCGAAAGCATTCTTGAGGGTGATACGGGTCTCGGAAACCTGCTTGAGTCTTTCGTTGGGGATAATAACGAGGGAGTCAACGTAGTTGCGGAGCTCCTCGATACCCTTTTCCGCCTGAAGCATACGGCGGCGTCCCTCAAAGAGGAAGGGCTTGGTTACGATCGCAACCGTGAGAATATCCATTTCGTGTGCGATTCTTGCAACAACGGGAGCCGCGCCGGTACCTGTTCCGCCACCCATACCTGTTGCAATGAATACCATATCTGCGCCTGCGAGAGCTGCGCGGATCTCCTCAGCATTCTCCTCTGCCGCGCGCTGACCGATCTCGGGATTCGCGCCTGCGCCGTGACCCTTGGTGATCTTCTCACCGATGGGGATAAGTGTGGGAGATACCGAATTGCGGAGAGCCTGACGGTCAGTGTTGACCGCAATAAACTCAACGCCTCTGATATTTGTGTCGATCATTCTGTTGACCGCATTGTTACCGCCGCCGCCAACGCCGACGACCTTGATGCTGACGCCGCTTTCAAGGATATCGTCGTTCGTGTTAAAATTCTCGTGTTCGTAATCGTATGCCATTTTCAATTCCTCCGATTTTATAGGTAAAGTTATTATTTACATTATTATGATATAATTTTTTCTCCCAAATTTCAAGTAGATTCAGGAAAATTCTGTTTTGTAATTTCTGCCGATACGGGAAATCATTCCCTTGCTGTGGGGTCGATGTCGGCATTTATGACAATGCCTGCGATATCCACCACTCTGACATCTACAATTCCGCCCGTTTCGCATTTTTCGGAATTATCACCGATCATCTTTGCGACGGTTGCCAGCTTCAGCTTCATCTCAGAAGGCGAGCCGAACATAACGCGGAATTCCGAGTCAACACAGGCGACAATGTCGAATTTTTGGTCGAAATATACCTTATCAATACGTCCCTTGAGCTCCGATTCGGAAAGCAGGGTGAGAAATTCGGTGATATGATCGCCATTATCCCCGTCGGCGAAAACTATCGTTTCTCCAACGATTGCGCGTGATACAAGAGGTAGTTCAATATTTATCAGATCAGCAAATCTTCCGCTTGTGTCCGCTCTTTCAAGCACACGGAGATCCGCGCTTACCGCATAGTACTCACCAAATATTTCGGCACAAAACGCGGGGACTTCGTCTGACAGCGTAATTATCACCGTGCCGGGCAGTTCAAAAGCAATCTTGCAACTCTTCAGATAAGGAAGCGACGCCCGGATAGCATTCTCCATCGCCTTGACCTTGAATATCGGCAAGCTGTCACCGATTTCGATCTCGGCGGTACCCAGTATCTCTTCCCCGCTATATGCCTCGCTTCCCTCAATTCTGACGTCCTCAACAACAAGATGCGATGCCGCAAATCTTGCCATCGGCCAGATGAGAAGAAGAATCAAGGCAATCCCAAGGCAGATCATTAAGATCTTTGCCTTTTCCCTTTTGTCGTCAAGCGTAGCTTCTTCGGCTTTGAGAGGCTTCATTGAAGGAAACATTATGTTGTCTGCCTGTTCTTTTTTGAAATTCTCAAGCCAGCGACGGCGTCTGCTTTCCGACATTGCGTATCTGCGAACGTAAACCTTTTCTTCCTTCTTTACATAGGTCGAAACGTTCGGGTTGTTCGCCTGCGGATCCGAAGGTCTTGCCGCGGGTTTATTCTGTTTTATGAGATTCATCCCAAGCGGGCCACCTTCTCTCTTTTTTACTTACAAATTATTTCTTTTCCGCGAGCCTCATCAGCTCATCAAATATCAGTTTATTGGAATCGAGGGGAGCGAATCCCGCGATAGCCTTTTCCATTGCTTCTCTTTTAGCTCTGTCTTCAAGAAGCGAAGCGACCTCTTTGCAGATCTTGCCGTTTACAAGCTCGGGCTCGCGGATCATGCAAGCACCGCCGATGTCGGCAAGAGCCTTTGCGTTCTTTGTTTGCTGATCGTCGGTTACGTTGGGCGAAGGGATAAGTATTGCCGCCTTTCCCTGACGCGCAAGCTCCGAGATCGTGATAGCTCCCGCACGGCTGATTATTATGTCTGCCGCCGCCATACGAAGGGGCATATCGTAAATGTACTGCAACAGCTCAATGTTTTCGTATTTATCAAGACCCTCGCCGAGGAAGCGCTCATTGACAGATTCAAAATGATCGCCGCCCGTTGCGTGGGTGTATCTTACATTTTTATTTGCGCTGACGTAATCTCGCATAAGTTCGAGTGCCATATCGTTCATCGCCGCCGCACCAAGGCTGCCGCCGAAGGAAACGATATATTTCGAATCAAGCGGAATTCCGAGCTGCCTTCTTGCATCCTCGCGGCTGATGTTGCCGAATTCCCCAAGCATAGGGCATCCGACCTGCATCACCTTGCCGCTCTTGCCGAGCATCTCAGCGCTGACGGCAAAATTGGTGAATATGCGGTCAACATAAGGAACAAGCTTGCGAACCGCAAGTCCGGGAACCGCATTGGATTCGTGAACCGCTGTCGGGATCTTCATTCTTGAAGCCGCAACAAGTATCGGCCAGCTTACGTATCCGCCGGTTCCGACAACCAGGTCGGGCTTGAATTCCTTGATGATCTTCTTTGCCTTCACGGGCGAAACCGCCGCGAGCCAAAGAGAACGTATATTATATAAGGAGAGCGAACGGCGAATGCCGCGCACGTCAACGTGGTAAAGCTTATATCCCGCTTTCGGAACGAGCTGATTTTCAAGTCCTCGCACAGTGCCGACGAATGCGATTTCGGCATCGGGAATATTCTTTTTGATTGTATTGGCGATTGCAAGCGCGGGATTTACATGTCCGCCCGTACCGCCGCCTGTCACAAGAACCCGCATTTCAGGGCTCCTTTCGGTTTATTTTTTCTGTGTGCAGAATCTCGAAAGTCCAAGGATGATTCCCATATCGATCATCTGCGAGATCGTTGCGCTTCCTCCGCTTGAAAAGAACGGAAGCGAGATTCCCGTGTTCGGAAGCATTCCGCTTACGACTCCGACGTTGAGAAAAACGTGAATAGCAAGCTTGAAGGTCAATCCGTAGATCACGAGAGCTGTGAATTTATCGGGTGCGCGAGAGCCGAGGATGATGCCTCTTGCCACCAGCGCGAAGAAAAGCAAAAGTATTGCGGTGGCTCCAAAAAAGCCGAGTTCTTCGCAAATTATTGTAAAGACGAAGTCGTTCTGCGGCTGGGAAACGTAACCGTATTTCAGATTCGATTCACCAAGTCCGACTCCGAAAAGCCCGCCCGAGCCGATCGCGTAAAGTCCTTGCGTTGACTGCCAGTTGTTTGTCAGCGAGTTCGAGCTCTTGTCAAAGAAGCTAACAACTCTCTGTCTTGCGTAATCGGTACTGAGAATGAGTGCCGCGATAATACCGACAAATGGTATTACCGAAACAAACCAACCGAGATAGGTTCCGCCAAGGAAAAGCATTCCGAATCCGATCGCTCCGATGATTATCGTTCCCGAAAAGTGGTCCTCGAGCAGAACAAGCACGCAAACAAGGATGAATATCAGCGAAGGAACGAAAAAGCCGTGGACGAAGGAATATTTATTGAATCCCTTTGAAGTGACCGCCTTATCGTGCCTTGTCAGATAGAGCGCCATCAAAAGAATTATGCCCGTTTTTGCAAGCTCGGAGGGCTGAAGGGTGAAGAAGCCGAGGTTGAGCCATCTTTGTGCACCGCCTCCCGTAACACCGACAAAGAGTACGGCTACGAGAAGAACGATCGATGCACCGTAAAACGCGATCGAAACGATCCTCATGAATCGCGGCTGTGAGCAGAAGTAGATGAATCCCGAAACAACCAAGCCGCTGACCAGGTGCTTTACGTGGTTCATAACAAAGTAGAATCCCGAGCCGTATGCTTCTTCGGCATAAGCCGAGCCTGCGCTGAACGAAAGCACTGCGCCAAGCGCGAGAAGGAGCGCATAGATCACGGCGAAGAATGCATCGGGTCTGCTTTGCAGTATCAAAAGCGAGGCTTCGTTTTCCTCGATCAGGCCCTTATCCTTTTTGTGACTGATGAGCAAGGACGAGGATCTTTTCGCGCGGCGGCGTTTTATGCCGTCACCGCTGACCGACGGCGAATGTTTTCTTTTGTCAAACCACGCCATAACGGCAGCCTCCCGAATTTTTGAGTAGAATTAAAGTCCCAGATAAGCGAGCACACACGCAATCGCGGTGATCAGAGTAAAGACACCGACGATCTTGACCTCGCTCCATCCGCATTTTTCAAAATGATGATGGATCGGAGCCATCTTGAAGATTCGCTTTCCGTGCGTAAGCTTGAAGTAGCCGACCTGAAGAATGACCGATGCTACTTCAATGAGGTAGATGATTCCCGCGATCATAATGATGAGGGGCTCTTCGATAAGGAACGCCATTCCGACAACGGCACCGCCGAGGTAAAGCGAACCGGTGTCACCCATAAATATCTTTGCGGGGTAGAAATTGTACATAAGGAATCCAACGGTACCGCCGATAACGGTTGCGGGGAAGATTGCAAGCTCGGGACGGAGCATTACGAATGCAACAACCGCAAAGAACGCGCCGACGACTGCAGAAACACTCGAGCAAAGGCCGTCGATACCGTCGGTCAGATTGACCGAGTTGACCATTCCGGCAATAAAGAGGATCGCGAAGAAGTAGTAGAAGATACCAAGTTCGAGCTCGATATCGAAATAAGGGATCTCGAGCGCGGTATCAATGAATCCGCAAGCACTCATAGCCCAAAGGTAAGCCGCGGCAACCAAAAGTTGAAGTAGAAGCTTCTGCCAAGCGAGAAAGCCTTGATTCTGCTTTTTGATCAGCTTGGTGTAGTCATCAAAGAATCCGATAAGACCGTTGAGGAGTGCAAGAGCCAATGTCAGCCAAACGCCAAGAAGCTCTTTTGCTCTTCCGAAATAGAGATAAACTCCGCTGATTACGGCAATTCCGATAAGGGTCGCAATTATGAATCCGAGACCGCCCATAATCGGCGTTCCCTCCTTGCCCTTGTGCCAACGCGGACCTATTTCATAGATCTTTTGCCCGATCTTGCGGCTTTTGAGCACGGGGATAAGTTTTCGAAGGATAAGCCAGGTGACAAAAAATACTCCGAGTGTCATGGCAAAAAATTCAATCAGCATCCGTTCCTTCATGGCTATCATCCTTATCTATAATTAAAAATCAAAGAAGTTTTTTAAGTTCGTCGGCAACACGTTCTGCCGCTATCATTCGGCTTGCCTTGAGGATCAGCACGTCGCCCTCCGAGAGGATCTGCGCGAGTGCCTTTGCGGGAGCCGCGGCATCACTTCTGTCGCTGAAACGAAGGACCTTATCCTCTCCGCGATTATCCGCAAAGCCGTTTGCGATCATTTCCGCTCTCTCGCCGAAGCTGACAAGGAAATCGACGCCCGCGTCGGCAAAGCATTCGCCGACCGCGTAGTGAAGCGCGGGGGAGTTCTTGCCAAGTTCAAGCATATCTCCGAGAAGCGCGACCTTTTTTCCGCTTCTGTGCGAAGCAACCGTCGTAAGCACTGCCGCAGCAGCTCGCATCGATTCGGGGCTTGCGTTGTAGCAATCCGAAATGATCTTGATTCCTTTGATATCCGTCATTTGCTGACGGAGTCCAACGGGTCTGTATGCGGCAAGGCCGCGGCGGATCCTTTCGGGATCGATACCCACCATTCGTCCGACAGCAACGCCCGCAAGTGCGGCAGCGACGTTATGCTTTCCTATCGCGGGGATCTCAAGATCATATATCATCTCGCCCTCGCAGGAAGCATCGAAAGTCATACCCGCCTCATCGGAGGTGATTTTTGAGGCGAAGTAATCCGAATTCTTATCATCGGTTGAGAAATAGCTTACTCTGCTGTCCCTCTTCCCTTCATCGGCAAGCAAGGGCTCGTTTCCGCAAAGAAGCAAATGACCGTTTTCGGCAAGCGAGCTCTTGATCTCGAGCTTTGCCGCCGCGATATTCTCGCGCGAGCCCAGAAGCTCCATATGCGCTGTGCCGATAGTGGTTATGACACCGATCTCGGGGCGGGCAATGTCGGAAAGAAGCTTGATCTCACCGGGGCCCGTCATTCCCATTTCAAGAACGGCGAAATCCGCATCCTCGGGGAGAGTCAGAAGCGACATCGGAAGTCCGATCACGCTGTTGAAGTTGCCCTCGGTCTTCCAGACCTTTCCTGCGGTTGCAAGGACCGATGCGATGAATTCCTTCGTTGTGGTCTTTCCAACACTTCCCGTGACACCCACACGTCTTGCCTTGCAGTTCTTCGAATACTCATATCCGAGTCTGCCGAGCGCCTTTACGGTATCCTCAACAAGAATTATCGGAATATTCGCGCCTTCGGGAATTCTTGAGCAAAGAGCACAGCCCGCGCCTGCGGCTATCACGGATGGGAGAAAATTGTGTCCGTCAACTCTCTCGCCGACTATCGCGATGAAAAGCGAGCCTTCCTCGACCTCTCTCGAATCGGTGCAAACCGAACCGATCTTCGCCGAGCCATCGCCTATCAAATTGCCGCCGCAAAGGCTTGCAAGTTCTGCTATTGTTGGTATATGATTAGCAAATCTAACTTTCATGACTGTTGGTTCCTTTGTTTTCTTCTCTTCCCGCAAGCTCTTCGAGCACCGTGCGCTCGACTATGAGCGACTCGTCAAAATCGCGTCTGCCGCCGATGCCGATCTCATATTTTTCGTGGCCTTTTCCGCAAAGGAAGATGACGTCGCCGTCCTTCGCACTTCTGACGGCGTATTTTATCGCATCGGCACGCGACACGATAACTGCGTGCTCACTTTCGGGATCAATTCCCGAAAGAATATCGGAAATGATGTCCTCGGGGAGCTCGCTGCGGCTGTTGTCAGACGTTATTATCGTCACGTCGGCAATCGAGGTTGCGATCTTGCCCATCATCGGGCGTTTGCTTTTATCCCTGTCGCCTCCGCAACCAAAGACGAGGACAAGTTTCGATGATTTCGGCAAAAAGCTTTTTGCCGCGTTCAGTATGTTTTCAAGCGCATCGGGTGTGTGAGCGTAATCCACGTAGACCGATGCGGCGTAGCCCGATGCTACTTTGACCCGTTTGAGTCTTCCGGGTGCTCCACCGAAACCCGATATAGCCTCCGCAACGCATCCCGCGCTGACACCGAGATCAAATGCAACCGCAGCGGCGGCAAGGGTGTTGTCAACCGTGAATCTGCCGGGGATCGGAGAGCGTATCTCACATACGGTATTTTTCGAGTGATAGGTGTATGATATGCCGTTCACACCGCAAAGCTTGGTTTTGTCGGCTCTGAAATCCGCCTCCCCCTTACCTGCGCCCGAGTAAAACAGCAATTTAGCTCGGCATCCCATCGCGCGAGCGTACGCGCGATAGCGTGAGGCATAGGAATCGTCAAGATTTATATATGCACGCTCGCATTTTTCAAGAAGCGAGGCTTTTGCAAGGAAATAATTTTCGAGATCCGAATGAAAATCAAGATGCTCGGGGGTGAGATTGGTGAAGATCGCCGAGTGGAAACTGAGCGGTTCCAATCTTCCCATCGCAAGTGCGTGTGAGCTTGCCTCGATAAAGACGTATTCCGCGCCGTCCCGCTTCATTTCCGAAAGAACTCGGTAAAGCACCTCGGGCTCGGGCGTTGTCATATCGCTTTTTTCGATCTCAAGCAGTCTTTTCGGCGTTCTGCAATAGACGGTGCCGATCAGACCGCATTTTGAGAGCGACGCGGAAAATATTGCGTCAAGCATAAAGCTGACCGTTGTTTTTCCGTTCGTTCCCGTAACCGCGATCAGCTTCATATCGCGCGTAGGATGCCCGTAATAAGCGTCCCAGATCCGCGCAAGAGCGCCTCGCGTATCGTGTGTATATATAACGGTGACTCGGCTCGGCAGGTCTTGTAGCTCATCCTCGGCAAGTATTGCAATAGCACCATTTGCAACCGCTTCCTTTGCGTGAGAATGACCGTCGTGAATGCGGCCTCGAATGCACACGAACAGAGAATTTTTCCCCGCCGAGCGCGAGTCTGAAGAAATCGAATCGATTGTGATGTTTTCGTCCCCGCAAGCTCTGTAATAAAGCCCCGCGGAGCGCAATAGTTCTTGAAGAAGCATGAGATCCTCCGATGAAGTATTCTTTGATCATCCTTGGATTTTCTGCGTCCCTAATTTTTAGTCACTGACATCGGTGTGGCGGAAGGTTACCGTGATAACGTCGCCGCGTGTTGCGGGCGTTCCCGCCTCGGGATACTGCGAAACTACAACAGCTCCGCTTCCGACCTCATAGTTTGTTGTTCCCTCGATGCTGATATTGAATCCCGCATTGATAAGGACTTTATTGACGACCGAAGCGCTCATTCCGATAACGTCCGGAACGTTTATGTCTGCACTCGGTGCGGCATCGCCAACGTAAAGAACTATCTTTCCGTTTTGCTTTGAAAGCTTGCTTCCTGCGGCGGGTACCTGAGCTGTTACCTTTTCGCCGTTTCCTATGATCTCGACCTCAAGCCCGTTCTTGCGGATAGCCTCGCGGGCTGTGAAGGACATCATTCCCATATAGTTGCCAACCTCAACCTCGAGCTTTGCTGCCTCGGTTGATGTATATACCGCCTCGACGCCAAGTGCGGGAAGCATCTGCTCAAGGCAATTTGCAACATAGGGCGCGGCAACGTAGCTGCCGAAAACGTTGGTACAAGTAGGTTCGTCAACAATGATGATGATCGCTATCTCGGGATTCTCCGCAGGCGCGAAAGCCGCGCAGGAGCCGATTCTGAGTGTCTCGTCGTCACCGATCTTCTCGGAGGTACCCGTTTTAGCCGCTACTCTGTAGCCTGCGACGTATGCGTTTCTCGAGCCTCCGTTGCCCGAAACGCCTTCCTCAAGGATCGAGGCGACTGTTTTGCAAACAGAGGTGGAAACGACCTGTCTGATCGCTTTGGTCTCGTGCTGCCAAACCGTGTTTCCGTCCGAGTCGGTCATTGACTCGACCATATAAGGCTCTACAAGAGTCCCGCCGTTTGCGACCGCGGAGATCGCGGTCAGATGCTGTATCATACTGATCTTGAAGTTCTGTCCGAAGGAGGCAACCGCAAGGTCAACGGGGCCGAATGCGTTTTCGTCCCAAAAGC
This sequence comes from Eubacteriales bacterium, assembly GCA_045537015.1. Lineage (GTDB taxonomy): Bacteria > Bacillota > Clostridia > Oscillospirales > CAG-272 > CAG-390. The sequence goes on along the minus strand of JAZSOQ010000065.1, from coordinate 13,051 downwards.
TGCTTCTGCCCTCGCCGGGGAGGTCGATGCCTGTTTTTTCAAGATATCCGAAATTTCTTACGTAATTATAAAATGTTGGTCTGCCGATGCGTTCGGCGAGAGTCATCATGCAGGGGTTGCAGGATTGCTGAAGGCCGCCCGCAAAAGTGAGTGTGCCGTGTCCCGTGACCTTGTGGCAATGGATAACGCTTCCGTAAAGATTAAGCGATCCGCGGCATACAAAGGTTTCATTGAGATTCGATGCGCCGGTTTCAAGAGCCATAGCCGTTGTGATGATCTTGAAGGTAGATCCGGGCATATAGGTGAAAGTCAGCGCCTTGTTTTGCCACATCTGATTGAGAAGCGATGCGCGAAGAGAGGAATACCCCTCGTCCCCTTCGCTAAGTCCGCTTGCCTGCATCTGTGCAAGGTATTCGGAGCTGAGTGTCCACGCGTCGTTCAAGTCGAAATCGGGGTAGGTCGCCATGGCGTATACCGCGCCGGTCTTGACGTTCATAACCATACCGGCGACACCCGCCTGTGCGCCCGATTCTTTGTAGGTCGCTTCAAGCTGTTCCTCGAGGATCTCTTGGATCTTTATGTTTATCGTGGTATTCAGATTATACCCGTCAACCGCGTCGATAACGCTTTGATACTTATAGGGCATTTCATTGCCGTAAGCATCGCGCGCCGTTATGATCTTACCGGGAGTTCCCGCAAGCTCTTTATTATAATAGTATTCAAGTCCGTAAAGACCGTCACCGTCGCGTCCCGTGAAGCCGAGTACGTGAGCGGCAAGATCGCCGTAAGCGTAGTTTCTGACGCTCATAGGCTCAACGTAGATGCAATTTGAAACCTTAAGCTCTGTGATAAGTCCGAGGACCGCTTCCGCCTCTGCGGGAGTCGCCTCGCGAAGCACGGTGGCGTCAAGGCTCTTGGTCTTGCCCGTCATAGCGTAGATCGTATCGTAGTCGATGCCTAAAAGCTCGGAAAGTCCCTGGCTGATCTTCACGTCAAGATCGAGCCTTTCGGTGTTGCCCTCATCCTTTGCCTCATTCATCTCGTCGTGGATCGTCTTGGGCGCGATGAAGATTCGGTATGCCGTTTTATTCGAGGCAAGCAGGATCCCGTTTGAATCGTAGATATTTCCGCGCTCGGAAATTATCGTTGATTCTGTGGTGAGCTGGTCGATGACCTTGTTTTTGTAGTAATCAAAATCCACAGTTTGCAACGAAAAAATTCGAACTATCAACGCCAGAAAGGCAACTGCCATTACGGCAAGCCCGATGAAGGCTCTTATTGTTAATCCTGTGCCGATTTTTCCGTTTTGCATCTCTGTTTGATCCCTACTTTTGCGGTTTGTTGCGAAAAATGTTTGAGTCAAGGGAAAGCGAGTCTGCCTTCCCTTGTCGTATAAATTTTATTCTGAGTTTTTCTTTTTTATTCGTTACCTACACGAATTCCAAGCGCGCTGAGGAGCGCGGGAACGAGAGATTCATCTTCACTTTCGGAAAAGCTCTCGATCGTGTCGATATCATTGAGGCGGAGAACACGGAGAGTGCTTTGATTCAGCTTTACCATTCCGTAATCGTTGATCGCGATAGATTCGATCTCGCGCAGGTCGAGTCCGCTTTCATATTCAGCCTCAAGTCTTGCTTCCATATTTTCAAGCGCTGCAAGCTCGCTGCGTCTTTCGGCAAGGTTCGAGCTCGCTTCGCTCTTGAGCACGCCGAGAGTGATCGGGAGTGCTATAACAAAAGCGAATATCATAACCCAAGCAATACCCGCCGCGGAGGAAGCCATACGTCTGCGATATTTTCTGTCGGGCTTGAGGATGGTGTGCTGGGGGAACCATTGGTCAAAGAATCTTGTGACGCTGCCCGAGATGGTAGTGTCGGATCCTTCAAGGCGGCTGACGCTGTGGCCGTCGGCTGCGATAACGCTTTCGCGAACAGAACCCGAGCTCTCACCGCAGGATCGCACGTTATAAACGGTTGCGGGTCGCGGATTGAGGTGATAAGTCTTGCGCGGGTTCTTGCCGTACTCGGGAATTCTTGTCTCGGCAACGATCATACGCATATAGTCCTCGTGTGTCATAACGCGCACGCCGTCTGCGTCTCCGCTTCTGTAATTATTTCCGCCGACCGAAGTCATAATATCCGCAAGTCGGTATGATTCGGGATATTCGGAAGCGCTCTTTCTTTCGCGCTCCACCTGACGTTCGAGTTCAGCCTGTATATCCTTAAGCGATTCAAATTCTTCGTCGCCGATTCCGATCGACTTTATCGCGGAACTGTAATCAACTCTGAAATTTCTGTGAGTCTTTTTCATTTTTCGATCCTTCTTGGCTCTATAGTTTTTCCGCTACTCTGAGCTTTGCGCTGTGCGCGCGGGGATTTTCCTTGAGCTCCTCGGGGGAGGAAACTATCGGTTTTTTGCTGACTATCTTTATTTTTGGCTTATTTCCGCAAACACATACGGGGAAATCGCGGGGGCAGGTACATCCTTGTGCGAGCTGTGCGAAGGCTTCCTTGACCGCACGGTCCTCGAGCGAGTGGAAGGTGATGATCGCAAGTCTTCCGCCGGGTGCAAGAAGATTTACGGCATCCCTCACCGTCTTTGCAATTATCTCAAGCTCGCCGTTGACCTCAATGCGTATCGCCTGAAAGGTTCTCATTGCGGGATGATGCTTGAGGTATCTGCCGCCATCGGGGAAGGCGCTCTTGATTATCTCAACAAGCTCGCCGGTTCTTTCGATCGGTCGCTCTTCCCTTCTTTTGCAGATCTTTTCTGCGATCTTACCCGCGAATTTTTCTTCGCCGTAATCGCGGATGATTCTGATAAGTTCGCTCTTCTCATAATTATTGACGACAAACGCGGCGTCGAGCGGTGCAGTTCGATCCATTCTCATATCGAGAGGAGCATCGTGCATATAGGAAAAACCGCGCTCGGGAGTATCGAGCTGATGCGAGGAAACTCCAAGGTCGAGGAGTATTCCGTCAAGAGCCTCGATTCCCTTATCTTCACAAACCTTCGCCATATCGGCAAAGTTGGATTTGACGACCTCGGCGCGGTCCCCAAAGCGAGAAAGCCTTTCGCTTGCTACGGCAATCGCCGTATCATCTCTGTCAAGTGCGATAAGCTTGCCCGTAGTGAGCTTTGAGGCAATGGCGCTCGAATGCCCCGCGCCGCCAACAGTTCCGTCAAGGAACATTCCGTCCCCGTGCAAGGAGAGAGCATCAAGGACTTCATCGAGCAATACGGGCTTGTGCGAAAACGTCGGCAATTCTCCGCCCGCGGGGGAACCCGAACGATTAATTTCTTTCATGTTGCTCATATCAGATCAGCTTCTTCATAGCGCTGTGCAAAGAACTCTGCCTGCTCGGGCGTTGTTCCGACGAATACGCTCTCGGGCCAGATCTCGGCGTGATCGAAGCAACCATCGATAACGGTGGGGCCACCAAGACCGGCAAACGCAACGAGCGAAGCTCCGATTACAACTCTTCCCTGAGCGTCGGGAGTGAGAGTATCGCCGTTTCCGTTTAGATAATTGATCATCTGAGCCTTTTCTTTACCGGTGAGCTTGGGGCTTTCTTTGATCTTTCTCATAAGCTCCTCAAGATACTCGACGGAGGAAATGACGAGAGAGCGCCTATCCTTGATATTCGGGAAGATAACGAAGTTAGCTCCCAATGCCTCGCGATGCTTCGCGGGGATGAAAATTCGATTTTTACTGTCAAGATTATGGGTAGCTCTGCCCATTATCGGGACAAATCCTGCCATTTTCATCTCTCCTCTCGTAAATTTTGCGCCGCCGCGGTGTTTTTATGCTCCACCGAAGCCTTTTTTGCGTCCGTCGGTCTCTTCACCGACCAAAAGTGTGGGAAATACAATGGGATTCCCAAACATTTTTCGGTATTTGTAGCCATTGTTAACCACTTTTAGGTGCCATTATTATATAACATTTAAGCATTCAAATCAAGTCTTTTATGAAAATTTCTTAATATTCACAAAAATTTTATCGCAAAAAGCTACGCGAGAGGCTATTTGACCCTACAATATTTGCTATTTTGTGTTACTATTCCTTTTTATTATCATAATTGTTATTTATTTACATTTTACGATATAAAGAAGCCCTCGGCAGCCAAAAAACATCGGACACCGAGGGTGAAATAAGCACAAAAAACCTCGGGAAGTGCCGTGGCGTTTCCCGAGGTTTTAATTGATATTCAATTAGTTGGTATAGTTATCGAAGTAACCCTGGATCCAAACGATGGGAGTACCCTTATCGCCGGAGCCTGAGGTGAGATCGCAGAGAGTACCGATAAGGTCGGTGAGTCTTCTGGGAGTGGTTCCCTGGGACTCCATCTGACCGTAAAGGTTCGAGCCCTTCGCCTTGATTCTCTCCGAAATAGCAGCCTTGAGCTCCTCGCCCGAAAGGTTTGCATATTCGTTATCTGCAAGATACTTGAGTTTGATCTCGTTGGGAGTACCCTCGAGGCCTGCGGTATATGCGGGAGATACGCAGGGGTCTGCAAGCTCCCAGATCTTTCCTACGGGGTCCTTGAACGCGCCGTCGCCGTAAACCATAACTTCAACGCACTTGCCGGTAGCTGCAAGGATCTTGTCTCTGACAGCGTCAACAACGGGCTGGCAATCTCTGGGGAAGAGCTTGACCACTTCCTCCGTGGACTTATTGGAGCCGAGAAGTCCGTAGTTTTCATTGTAACCGCTGCCGTCAACGGGTGCGGAAAGAATATCGTCCATGCCGTAAACAGTCTCTGCGCCCGCAGCCTTGAGAAGTCTCTTGTTACGGAAACGGGTATGAATGTCACAGCAAAGAACGTGCTTTGTATAGTTAAGAATAGTTCTTACGTCGTTAGCGAGAATAACGGTGCACTTGCATCCGCAGGACTCGATGAGCTCGCGGTAGTATTCGATATAGTCAACACCCGTGAAGGTATGCTTGTGGTAGCCGAAAAGCTCACGGTACTTCTCTTCCGTGAGAACATCGGTCACGGGATTAACGCCGGACTGATCAAAAACATCAATGTCGATGAGATGGTTTCCGACCTCGTCTGCGGGGTAAGAAAGCATAAGGATGATGGACTTAAGTCCCTTTGCAATGCCCTTAAGGCAGATAGAGAAACGGTTTCTCGAAAGGATCGGAAAAACGATAGCTGCCTCTCCTCCGGGGAACTTTGCGCGGACATCCGCCGCGATCTGATCAATGTGCGCGAGGTTACCCTGTGCACGTGCAACAACTGATTCGGTCATCGCGATAACGTCGCGGTCGCGAATCTCAAGATTTTCTGACTTTGCGGCTGCAAGCACGCTGTCCGCAACGATAGCAGCGATATCATCGCCTGCCTTGATAATGGGTGCGCGAACGCCTCTTGAAACTGTTCCGATAAGTCTTTCCATAAAAAATCACCTTCCTTGGGTGTAGAATACAAATTTGATGTAAATCCCAAAAGGAAACTTACAATATATTATACCTCTATATTGTCCAAAAGTCAAGAAAAATCTAATAATTTTCGCATCAAATTGATACAAATTTACATTTTATTGAATATTTAATCGCCGTTTACAGTGTAAAGATAGTATTTTTCTCCGTCAAGAACCGCAATCGAATTCTCATCGTCCTTAACCGCGAATATCTCGCAACCTATAGGTCTGAAAGCAGCAGTAAAATCTCGTTTATCGGCTTGAAGCATCTCTTCCTCACTTTCATAATAAGACTTGACGGTATAAAGAATCTCGCCGAGCTTTTCTCCAATGCGGGACTCTTCGACTTCGCGGTTCTCCCATCCTCCGTCGTAAACAACACCGTTCACGCGGATAAAATCCATCCAATCGACAAGGATGCTCGTCATTATCTCGGTTGTTTCCGCTGCTTCCGTTGTTTCTTCGCTTTCCGATACAGTGATCTCGGGCGGAGTCCCGCCGCACTGAGGTTCTTCTTGGCACGAAATCATAAAGAAGCACAGAACCAACACAATTATCAAAGATATTTTCTTCATTTTCATTCTCCTTTCGGGTTCTTCACTTATATAGACGGTAGAAATTCCAAAAAGTTCCGCGTTTTCGCAAAAAAGCCGAGAATTTTTCATCCTCGGCTTTTCGTAATTAAATTTTCAGTCTTGTAAGAGTTCCAAAGCCATGCTTCTTCGCAAGTTCTTCTGCCTGATCGAATCCGAGAAGGAGGGTTTCCGCAGCGTGCGAATCCGCGCCAAACGTCACCTTTCCGCCCGCATCGTGGATAATATCGAGAATTGCGGAATCGGGATACGGAGTCTTTCTCCATCCGCGGCTGATCGCGCCGGAATTGATTTCAAAGAGATCACAATACTTCATATTTTCCTCGATTGCCTCTCTTGCCGCGGCAAGGTACGCCTCGGAATGCACGTCAAAAAATTTGTTTTCGAAGTCACCGTTGAACTTTGTGACAAGATCGATATGGGCGACAATGTCACATCCCGTAATTCGCGCAACGTCCTTGACAAAATCATAATAGCGGATAGCAAAAGCCTCTCCGTCGCCGCCGCAAAGCTCGTCTATGCCCTCTTTCAGCACCTCGGGTGAGCGGTCGGTGTGAAAAAATTTTCCGTCTATGAGAAGATTGTGGAAAGCGCCTATAACGAAATCGTAGTCGTGATCATCATCGTAAGCATAAATATCCCTCTCGATACCAAGCAGGATCTTGATCTTGTCGGAGTATTTATCTTTCAGTCGGCTGACGCAATCGTAATACGCATCGACGTCTTTGAGTGCATAGTGATCGCATCCGCCCGCAGGAGAGTGACCCGAAAAGCCAAGCGTATCGATTCCAAGCTCGATCGCCTTCTGCACGATCTCCTCGGGCGTGTTTTTACCATCACAGAAGGTTGTATGCGTATGGTAATTGAAATACCCCATTACTTCATCTTCTCCTGCTTGATCTTCTTATCGACCACGTGGCGGCTCGCAAGCTCGGCGCGGACCTCGTCGATAGAGATACCCATTTCGGTCATCATAACCATAACGTGATAGGTCAAATCGGCAATCTCAAAGATAGCTTCCGCTCTGTCGCCGCCCTTGCCCGCGATGATGACCTCAGTGCATTCCTCGCCGACCTTTTTGAGTATCTTGTCAATTCCCTTTTCAAAGAGATAGGTGGTGTAAGAGCCCTCCTTCGGGTTCGTCTTTCTGCCCTCGATGAGCTTCATCAGATCGTCAAGACAGAATGCCTGCTCTGCATTTTCGTCCTCGTAAATGTCCTCAAAAAAGCAGGAGCGCGCGCCCGTGTGGCAGGTGGGGCCCTCAGGTTTTGCAGAGATCAAGAGAGTATCCGCATCACAATCGGTCTTGATCGAAACAACGCCCAGGAAATTTCCCGATGTTTCGCCCTTCAGCCAGAGCTTCTGTCTTGAACGGCTGAAAAAGCAGACCTTCTTCTGCTCGAGAGTGATCCCGAGACTTTCGGCGTTCATATAGCCGAGCATCAGCACCGCGCCGTCTGCCACGTCGGTGATTATCGCGGGGATGAGCCCGTCGGAATTGTATTTCAGATTCTTAATATCAAACATTTGTGTACCTCACAGAGATTCCCTCCTCGCAGAGCTTTGCCTTGAGATCGGGGATTTTTATCTTACCGAAATGAAAAATTGTCGCGGCAAGTCCGGCATCTACACCGGGGAGCGTGTTAAAGAGAGTTATAAAATCATCAATGCATCCCGCGCCGCCCGAAGCAACGATCGGCACGTCCGCGACCTCGCTGACCGCACGGAGCATTTCAATATCGAATCCGCCGCCGACGCCGTCGGTATCTATCGAATTGACAACGATCTCACCCGCGCCGTTACGCACACCGCGCTCGATCCATTCGATAGCGTCAATACCCGTATCAACGCGTCCGCCGTTCTTGAAAAGTGTAAATCTGCCGTCCACACGCTTGATGTCCGCACTGAGAACGACACATTGGCTTCCGTAACGTTCAGCCGCGCGGGGAATGAGATCGGGATCGCTGATCGCGCCCGAATTGACGCTGACCTTATCCGCACCGCATTTGAGAACGCGGTCGAAATCGTCGAGTGTGCGGATTCCACCGCCGACAGTCAGCGGGATAAAGACCTTTGAAGCCACCCGGCGAAGGGCATCGGTAAAGAGCTGCCGTCCGTCCGAAGATGCGGTAATATCATAAAAAACAAGCTCGTCGGCGCCGCAATCGCTGTAAAACTCGGCAAGCACCTCGGGCGAGGAAACGTCGCGCAGGTCGGCAAAGTTCACACCCTTGACAACACGCCCGTCGCGCACATCAAGGCAGGGGATTATTCTTTTTGTAATCATTTTGCCGCCTCCGCCATTTCGATCGCCTTTTTGACGTCAATATCGCCCGTGTAGCAAGCTTTTCCGACTATCGCGCCCCAAAGCCCATTGATCTTTGAAAGCGCCTCTATATCGGCGTATGAGGACACACCGCCCGATGCGACGATATTACATCCCGCATAAGTCTTGCAAAGGTATTCGTAGAGAGCCACGTTGGTGCCCTTCATTGCGCCGTCGCGCGAAATATCGGTGACGATGAAGTCACGCACGCCCTTTTCTATCATTGATTTGAAGAAATCGTCGCGCTTCATAGGGGCTTCCTCGAGCCAGCCCTTGATCGCGACCGCCTCGCCGCGAAGATCGACTCCGACCACCACTCTGCCCTCGCACTCGCGCAAGCAGTCTTCGAGCATTTCGGGATCTGTCACAGCCGCCGTGCCGAGGATTACACGCTCGACTCCTGCGTCGAGATATTTCTTTGCAGTTTCAACCGAACGGATTCCGCCGCCGATCTCGACCTTGAGCCCGCTCTGTTTCGCAAGTGCGGAAACAGTTTCGATATTCGGCGTATTTCCGTCGCGCGCACCTTCAAGGTCAACTGCGTGGAGCCATTCCGCTCCCGCCGTCTTAAAACGCTTTGCTACCGCGAGCGGGTCGTTATCATAGACCGTAAGTTTGTTATAATCGCCGTGAAGAAGCCTGACCGCCTTTCCGCCGATCAGATCTATTGCAGGTACTATTCTCATCTCGCACCTCCGAAATCGCCTTCACAGAAGTTTTTCAGTATCTGCAGTCCCGCACTCGAGCTCTTCTCGGGGTGGAACTGACATCCCATCACGTTGCCGCGAACGACCGCCGCCGTTATCGGCACACCGCAATCGCAGACTGCGACCACGTCGGCATCGCACTCGGAAGCATAATAGGAATGAACGAAATAAACGAATTCGCCCTCGGGAATATCGCAGAATACGGGTGACGACGCTTTCAGCTCTGCGTTCGGGAAATGAAGCGCATTCCATCCCATCTGTGGAATTTTCAGCTCGGGTGCGATAACACCTTCCATCGAAATGACCTTACCGGGGATGAGCCCGAGGCCTTTGTGGCACCCAAATTCGTGGCTTTCGTCAAAAAGCATCTGCATACCGAGGCAGATTCCCATCAGCGGTACGCCCGCATTCGCGCGCTCGATAATAAGCTTGTCAAGTCCGTTTTCACGCAGCTTTGCCGCTGCATCGCCGAATGCTCCGACACCGGGGAGAATGATTTTATCTGCATTTGCGATCACTTTCGGATCGCCGCTGACAACTGCTTCCGCGCCGACAGCTTTAAGCGAAGAGCAAAGCGAGTAGAGATTTCCTACTCCGTAATCAACAACGCACAGCATCAGAGTACTCCTTTGCTCGAGGGTATCTCATCGGGGAAACGGCTGTCCTTTGCCGCAGCCGCACGCATGGCTCTCGCACTCGCCTTGAAAGCGGCTTCGAGGATGTGGTGCGCATTCTTGCCCGCAAGCTTACGCAGGTGCAGGCAGATATTCGATTCACGGACGAATGCCACGAAAAATTCCTCGCCGAGCTCCGTATCAAAATTACCGACTCGCGGGCGCTTTATTGGCACGCGGTAATCAAGGAACGCTCTGCCCGAAAGATCAACGGCGCAAAGCATCAGCGCCTCGTCCATCGGAAGAATGATGTCGCCGTAGCGGCAGATTCCTCGACGGTCGCCGAGAGCCTCGGCAAAAGCCTTGCCAAGACAGATTCCGACGTCCTCAACCGTGTGGTGCGCATCGACCTCAATATCACCGTCGCAAACCACGTCAAGGTCAAATCCGCCGTGGCGTGCAAAGAGGGTTAGCATGTGGTCAAAGAAGCCGACGCCCGTATTTATATTGCTTTTTCCGCTTCCATCTATATTAAGAGTCAACTTGATCTTGGTTTCCGCAGTATTTCTTTCTATTGTTGAAGTTCTCATATTTTACTCCTTAATAATCTCCGCTACGGCATTGACAAGCGCCGCCATATCCTCGGAGGTGCCGATGCTGATTCGCAGATAATCGCTTATTCTCGCCTTTGAGAAATGGCGGACGAGAATTCCGCGCTCGCGAAGCTTGCCGTATGCCTCACCACCCGAAATATTCGGAAGTTTTGCGAAAAGGAAATTCGCCTTGCTCGGAAGGACTTCCGCTCCGAGCGATCTGAGTTTCTCTGCAGTATCTTCTCTCACCTTGATGACCTCGCCCACCTTTTCCTCGTAATACGCCTTCGAGGAATCGGTAAGCGCCGCCGCTCCCATACGCAGGGCGAGCGAATCGAGGTTGTAGGGATTGGTCGAATACTTCATCAGCTCAAGATCGGAAATCAACTCAGCGTTTCCGATAGCAAATCCGAGTCTTGCGCCTGCCATACCGCGAGATTTGGAATACGTCATACACACGAGCAGATTGTCGAATTTCTTCGTAAGCGGAATTGCGCTCTCGCCGCCGAAATCAACGTAAGCCTCGTCAACAACGATCACGCGGTCGGGATTCGAGGCGACGATGCGCTCGATATCCGCAAGCGGAAGAGCCTTGCCCGTGGGAGCGTTGGGATTTGCAATGACCGCACCCCTGTCAAGTCCCATATAATCCTCGGGGACTATCGAGAAATCCGAGTCAAGCGGAATAATTTTCGCATCGATGCCGTAAAGATCGGCAAATACCGAATAAAAGCCGTATGTCAGATCGGCAAAAGCCACGCCATCCTCAAAAAAGCAAGCAAAAGCAAAATTCAGCGACTCATCCGAGCCGTTCGAAACAAATACGTTTTCAGCATCTACACCGTAGTATTTAGCAAGCGATCCTTTAAGAACCTTCGCCGTCGGATCGGAATAAAGGCGAAGATCGGAAACAACATTTGCGTCAACCGCCGCTATGACATCGGGCGAGGGCGGATAAGGGAATTCATTGGTATTGAGCTTGATATACCTCTTATCCCTCGGCTGCTCGCCGGGGACGTAAGCATCAAGAGTTCTGTATTTTTTTGCAAGGAAACGGCTCATTCGTATTCTCTCCCCATACGGCGCATTACGCTTCTTGCGTGCGCGTCAAAACCCTCGCTGCGGGCAAATTTGTCAACGTCCTCCGCTATATCTGCAAGCGCCTCGGCGGAGAAATAAGTGAATTGCATCTTTTTAACAAAATCATCGACCGAAAGCGGGCTGTAAAAACGCGCGGTTCCCGATGTGGGAAGCGTGTGGTTCGGACCCGCCATATAGTCGCCGACCGCCTCAGGGCAGTTTCTGCCAAGGAACACCGATCCGGCGTTTCTGACCTTGTCAAGAAGTCCGAAGGGATCGTCAACGCAAAGCTCGAGGTGTTCGGGAGCTATGCGATTCGACATTGCGACTGCTTCCGCAATACTGTCAACAATTATGATCAACCCGTGATCCTCGACCGAAGCGCGCGCGATCTCCTGCCTTGGCAGGCTCAAAAGCTGTTTTTCGATCTCAATCGTTACCTTTTCGGCAAGTTCTGCGCTGTCGGTCACGAGCACCGCAGAAGCGCGCTTGTCGTGCTCTGCCTGAGAAAGCAGGTCTGCGGCGACCCAGACGGGATTCGAATTTCCGTCCGCGATAACAAGGATCTCGCTCGGACCCGCGATCATATCAACACCTACTTTTCCGCTGACCTGTCGCTTCGCCTCGGCAACGTATGCATTACCGGGTCCGACGATCTTGTCAACCGCGGGAATGCTTTCGGTTCCGTATGTCAGCGCGGCAACAGCCTGTGCACCTCCGCACTTGAAAATTCGACCGACGCCCGCAACGCGAGCCGCGGCAAGTATCTGCGCGGGAATGCTTCCTCCGCTCGGAGGAGTAACCATAATGATCTCGTCAACTCCCGCAAGCTTTGCGGGAATACAGTTCATAAGCACGGACGAAGGATACGCCGCCGTGCCGCCGGGAACGTAAAGCCCGACTCTTTCAAGCGGAATGACCTTCTGACCCGCAAAGACGCCCGCTCGGCTGTTGCAAACGAAGCCCTGGCGCACCTGACGGCTGTGAAAATCGCGTATATTCGCCGCTGCGCGCTCGAGCATACCGATGTAATCCTCACCGATCTCGGCACACGCCGCATCTATTTCTTCTTTTGACACCTCAAGCGAATCGAGCTCAGCTCTGTCAAACTTGAGTGCATATTCACGGAGCGCAACGTCGCCGCGCGCCTTGACGTCTGCGATGATCTCGCTGACGGTGGCGGAAACGTCGGGAGCACCGCCTATTCTGTCAAATATCTCGCTGTCGCTGATATCTTTTCTGTATACTGTTCTGATCATTTTTTATTCCTTATTTTCAAATGCACGGCAAACGCGCATTATCTGCTCGCCCTTGAATTTCATGCTCGCCTTGTTGGCGATAAGCCGTGCGCTGATGTCGCAAATTTTGTTGTATTCTACAAGGCCGTTAGCCTTGAGGGTGCTTCCCGTTTCGACTATGTCAACGATAACGTCGGAAAGTCCGAGAAGCGGTGCAAGCTCGATCGAACCGTTGAGCTTGATGATGTCTATTCTTCTGCCGAGCGATGCATAATACTGCCCCGCAATGTTCGTAAATTTGGTTGCCACGCGAAGGGTCTTCGATCTGTCATCGATGAAATCCGATTTTGCCGCCACAGCCATTCTGCATTTGCCGAGTTCAAGATCAAAAAGCTCGTAAACGTCGGGAGAATATTCAAGAAGAATATCCTTTCCCGCAACGCCGATGTCCGCCGCGCCGCGTTCAACGTAGA
>JAZSOQ010000097.1:0-2874 GCA_045537015.1 Eubacteriales bacterium | reverse complement strand
GGAAATTTCCGAACAGCGTGAGGAAATTCACCTCACTTCTTACTTCTTACCTCTCTTCGCCTTCACCCATATCGGGGTTGGATACGTTGACGACGGAATTCTCTTAAGTTGACAGCATTACCCGCTTGCGGGAGGGGTTGGGGTGGGCAGTCAGCGCTATGCGAAATTTTTCCGCCAAAACAAAATCAAAAGCGAGGGAATATATCATGAGCAACTTCATCGATAAATGGCGCGAGATCTGCACCGGCGACAATATTGAGCACCTCACTATCCCAAAAACCATACTCTTTGGCTGGGGGCTGATGATCCTGCTCCTGCAGACACTTTCAATATTTGTGAGGATCGAGATCTTCGTGCAGTTTGCCGGGTGGGCGTGGCTGATAATCTTCTTCCTTTTCCGTCAATACTGTCGCATCTGGAGGCGTTACTACTCGGTCTTTTGGCCTATTTTCATCCATCTTTTGGCACTTGCCGCGGCAGTTTATATTAAAGCGGGGTATTTATGATGTATAAGAAGACAATGAAAAACTACCTACAAAAAAACCTCCCAACCTTTGCGTTTTACGCGATATTATTCATATTCTTCATCTCGCTGTGCGGTTTTTCGACGGCGGTGGCGATCATTGTGTTCTTCGCGACATACGCCTCCGCTATGACGGCTAACCGTTACGGACGGATCAAGCTTCGCAGATGCGAGCGCGAGGGGACGCTTAACTTCAAAAAGCGGCTGCTCTTTTCGCATCTTGCGCTCTTCCCGACCTATTTTATCTGGATCCTCGCCGCCATCGTCTCTTTTGACTCATCGGGTGCGTGGATGGCGATCAGCCTGCCGATAGTCATTATCAGCATTTTGCAAACGTCCCTCCTTCTCGACCTTTATTGGGCGCGTGACAGAAGATATATTTTCTGGATCTGGCAGATCATTACATACGTTGCTTGCTTCTTTATCGGGCATGGACTTGCGAAATTGGTGTAATAGGTAAACACGATATATTCGCTTTGCGAATACGATATGTTTCACACGATATATTGCAAGCAATACGATATGTTCGCCGTTGGCGAACGTTATAATAATCTGTTAATTTCCGCCCTCGGGCGGAAATTTTCCTATTGAATTACGTTCCGCAAAGCGGAACATATCGTATCCGCAGGATATATCGTATGGCAGATATATCGCGCCGAAGGTATATCGTGTGTCGCTGGCACTAAAACTTTGAAAAGCGTGGGAATGCATTTTCGCTGTTGTTTTTTTAATAAAAGCTCTTTTTTTGAATAAATATTCAAAAACCCCTTGACAAATGCATTTTTTTGTAGTAAAATAACCGCATAAAGCTGAGAACGAAAGTCCACTAAGGGTTCACATTACGCTACTTCAGAGAGCTGTCGGTCGGTGCGAGACAGAGGGCGGTGGATTCCGAATTACCTTTCGGGAGCTGTGTGCAGAACGGATGTTTCCTAAAGGCGCAACGGGTTGTCTCCGTCACAGGACGACACATTGATCAGATGTGCATAAGGCTCGCCTCCGCAAGGAGCGGGTGAAGCAAAGTGGTAACACGGCTATATAAGTCGTCTTTGCATCCATCACGGTTGCAGAGGCGTTTTTCTTTTGCATCCGAAATTTAAGGAGAATTTACCATGCCTATCACAGAAATTTTGGTCCGTAACGCGACTTTTTACCCAAACGATACCGCGCTCGTTGAGATCAACGCGGCTCTCGAGCCCACCGAAAAGCTCACCTGGAAGGAATATTCGCTGATGCAGTCCACGGGAGGAGAAAGCTACCGCCGCGAGATGACCTGGAGCGACTTCGACCAGCGCGCAAACCGCTTTGCAAACCTTCTTCTCACCCGCGGAATTCAGAAGGGGCAGAAGGTTGCCATCCTGCTGATGAACTGCCTCGAGTGGCTTCCCGTCTATTTCGGCATTCTCAAAGCGGGCGCGATCGCGGTGCCGCTCAACTTCCGCTATACCGCGGACGAGATCAAATATTGCCTCGAAAAGTCGGATTCCGAATTTCTCGTTTTCGGGCCCGAGTTTACGGGACGTGTCGAAGAGATCTGCTCCTCGGTTCCGCAGATCAGAATGTGGACATACGTCGGCAATGATTGCCCCTCGTTTGCCGAAAGCTATGACAGACTCGTGACCTTCTGCTCGACCAAGCCCCCCGCAGTTCCCGTCAGCGACCGCGATTACGCCGCCATTTACTTCTCGAGCGGCACAACGGGCTTCCCGAAGGCTATTCTGCACGACCACAAGGCGCTGATGCACTCCTGCGAGGTCGAGCAAGCGCACCACTCGCAGACGCGCGATGACACCTTCCTTTGCATTCCTCCCCTCTATCACACGGGCGCGAAGATGCACTGGTTCGGCTCATTCCTTGCGGGATCAAAGGCTGTCCTCCTCAAGGGCACCGCGCCGAAGCAGATCATCAAGGCAGCATCGGAGGAGCATTGCACCATCGTTTGGCTGCTTGTTCCGTGGGCGCAGGACATTCTTGACGCCATCGACCGCGGCGAGATCAATCTTGAAGAATACAAACTCGACCAATGGCGGCTGATGCACATCGGCGCGCAGCCGGTTCCTCCGAGCCTTATCAAGCGCTGGAAGAAGCACTTCCCGCACCACGAATATGACACCAACTACGGTCTTTCCGAGTCGATCGGACCCGGATGCGTTCACCTTGGCGTTGAAAATATCCACAAGGTCGGCGCAATCGGCAAGGCAGGCTACGGCTGGGAGACGAGGATCGTTGACGAACGCCGCCGCACGGTGCTTGCGGGCGAAGTCGGCGAGCTCGCAGTCAAGGGCCCCGGCGTTATGAAATGCTACTACAAAGACCCGAAGGCGACCGACGAGATCCTCGGCGAGGACGGC
>JAZSOQ010000110.1:0-16465 GCA_045537015.1 Eubacteriales bacterium | reverse complement strand
TATGCGCGAGCTTGAAGCCAAAAAATTCCGCAAATGCGACGAATCCGAGTACCTTACCGAGATGAAGGATCCCGAAAATATCCTTGAGATCGTCGGCCTTCACTCCTACTTCTTCACCGATCAGGGTGTAGTCAAGGCTGTAAACGGCGTATCCTTCGAGATCCCCGCGGGCACCACCGTGGGCGTTGTCGGCGAGTCGGGCTGCGGCAAATCGGTCACAAGTATGTCGGTTATGCGACTCCTCCAGGGTCCCACGGGACAGATCGTTGACGGTCACATCCGCTTCCGCTCGAACGACGGCAAGGTCTATGACATCGCAGAGATGCCGATGTCCGAGATCCACCGCATTCGCGGCAACCAGATCTCGATGATCTTCCAGGAGCCGATGACCTCGCTCAATCCCGTTTTCACCATCGGCGAACAGCTCGACGAGGTCACCCTCATCCACGTTCCCGGTGCCACAAAGGAAAGTGCAAAGGCGAAGTCGATCGAAATGCTTGAGCTTGTCGGCATCGCGGCTCCCGAGCGCGTTTACGCCTCCTTCCCCCACGAGCTTTCGGGCGGTATGCGTCAGAGAGTTATGATCTCAATGGCGCTCGCTTGCAATCCCCGTCTTATCATCGCCGACGAGCCCACCACGGCTCTCGACGTTACCATTCAGGCACAGATCCTCGATCTTCTCCGCGACCTCAAGGAAAAGATCAACGGCTCGATCATGCTCATCACCCACGACCTCGGCGTTATCGCGGAAATGGCTGACTACGTCGTCGTTATGTACGCGGGCAAGGTCATCGAGCGCGGAACCGTCTCCGAGATCTTCCACGATCCCCGCCACCCCTACACGATAGGTCTGCAGAAGTCGAAGCCGACTATGAATTCCGACTCCGACACACTCTTCAACATCCCCGGCAACGTCCCGAACCCCGTAAATATGCCCACCCATTGCTATTTCAAGGAAAGATGCGACAAGTGCATCGCGAAATGCTCGGGCGACTACCCCTGTATGGTTCAGGTCAGCCCCACGCACTACGTTGCCTGCCACCTCTACGGAAAGGAGGAGAATTAAATGTCTGAAGAAATCAAGAAGAATCCTCCCGATCCCGAGGCGATACTTGAAGTACGAAATCTCCAGAAGCGCTTCGTGCTCGCCAAGACCCTTATGGGCAAGCCCACAAAGGAGCTTGTTGCGGTCGATAACGTGTCCTTCAAGCTGAAGGCGGGCGAAACGCTCGGCATCGTTGGCGAGTCGGGATGCGGCAAGACCACTCTCGGACGCACCATTCTCCGCCTTCATCCCTCGAGCGGCGGCGAGATATACTTCAAGGGTCAGAACATTGCAGAGCTCAAGGGTCAGGATCTGCGCGATCTGCGAACCAAGATGCAGATCATCTTCCAGGATCCCTATTCCTCGCTCCCTCCCCGCGCGACGGTCGGCGACATCCTCTCCGAGCCCGTGCTCGTTCACGGCATAGTTCCTAAGAACGAGGTCAAGGATTACGTCCTCGACCTTATGGAAAAATGCGGTCTGCGCGACTATTACTACGAGCGCTACCCCCACGAATTTTCGGGCGGTCAGCGTCAGCGAATCTGCATCGCGCGCGCACTTTCGGTCAAGCCCGAGCTTGTCATCTGCGATGAGCCCGTTTCGGCGCTCGACGTTTCGATCCAGGCGCAGATCATCAATCTGCTCAAGGACCTTCAGCGCTCGATGAACCTGACCTACCTCTTCATCTCGCACGACCTGTCCGTTGTCAAGTTCATTTCCGACAAGGTCGGAGTTATGTACCTTGGCAAGATGATGGAGTTCGGCGCCAAGAAGGATATTTTCGGGAATCCCCTGCATCCGTACACGCAGGCGCTCTTCTCCGCGATCCCCAATCCCGATCCCGATGTCAAGATGAACCGCATTCACCTTGCGGGCGACATTCCCTCCCCCGCGAATCCCCCCTCGGGATGCCGCTTCCATACCCGTTGCCCCCACGCGACCGAGGAATGCGCGAAGTGCGCGCCCGAATACCGCGAGGTCGAGCCCGGCCACTTCGTAGCCTGCCACCTCTGCAAGGGATGCTCCAATGGCTAAAAAAGAAAAGAAAAAGCGCGAGAAGGTCACATATATCGACGACGGACGCACCATTGCCGATATGTCGAACCTTCCCACGCGCGGCTTCGGCAGAAGCCTTTCGGACGCCCGCCCGAAGCGCGAGCTGAGCGAGACCGAAAAAGCCTTCAACCGCTCCCGCCCCGCGTGGCGCGACCACCTTGCCACATACTTCGCCGCCGTGAAGATGATGTTTCTCCCGATGCTCGCCGTTATCGGCATCATTTGCATTGCGTTTTTGATACTCTATCTCCTCTCGCTCGCGGCATAAAAAAAGCGAACCATTTTTTCGGTTCGCTTTTTATTATACTGTTGACTTACATAAAATAATATGATATAATTAAAATGCGCTATATTTATTGCAAATAAAAAACAAAGGAGACTTCAAAAATGAAACTATCAAACAAATCTATCGTTGTTACAGGTGCTTCATCCGGTATGGGAAAGCAGATCGTTGAAACCTTCGTAAAAGAAGGCGCCTCCGTAATCGCAGTTGCAAGAAGAAAAGAACGCCTTGATGCTCTTGTTGAAGAGCTCAAAAATGCTCCCGGCAAGGTCATCGCTTTTGCAGGCGATGTCAGCAAACTCGAAGATAACGAGGCTATGATCGACCTCGCGGTAAAAGAATTTGGCAAGCTTGATGTTCTCGTCAATAATGCCGGTGTTATGGATGATATGGCGCCCATCGCGCAAGCAAGCGATGAAAAATACGAATATGTTATGAAGATCAACGTTTACGGCCCGATGGCTGCTATGCGTAAGGCTTGCCGGGTATTCCTTGAACAGGGTACCGGCGGAAGCATCATTAATGTATCCTCCGTTGGTTCACAGCATCAAGCGGCAGGACCCATCTACTGCGCTTCCAAGGCGGCCCTCAATGCAATGAGCAAAAACACCGCATATATGTATAAAAAAGAAAACATCCGTTGCAACATCATAGCTCCCGGCGGCATCAAAACCGAGATAGGTGCTTCGATGGGTATGCCTAATATGGATGGCTACACAAGACTCGGCCCCGTCCTCGGGATCTCTCCTCCCCAAGGCGAAGCCTCTGACATTGCAAACGCTGCACTCTTCCTGGCAAGCGATGACTCCTCCTATATCAGCGGAGTATATCTGCCCGTAGACGGCGGTTGGACTTCTTTCTGATAAGACATCCGATCCCTCCGAGAGAATTCTCGGGGGGATTTTTATATCGTTCATAAAAAAGACTTGAATTTCAGCACATTGTGTGCTATAATTATATATAGTACAGCACACAGTGTGCTGAAGGTGTGCTGAACCTCAACAAGCGTTGAACTCTACCGACAGTTTACATGCGTTCTCTGCCCCGTAGAGTGATTTTTCGCTATGGTTTCGTGACAATAATAGTATTATGTGTTATAATAACATCATCAATTAACAGGGAGAACACTATGAACAATAGCTACCGCATAGTTACAGATTCCGCCTCGGATATGGGCGAGCATCTTACCGAATGGGGCGTGCCATCCGTCAGCCTCACGCTTAAATTTGAGGGAGAAGATAGAATTCAACGCAACGACGAAGTTGAGCCCGTTGCATTTTACAACCGTATGCGCCAGGGCGGCGTTGCCAAGACCTCGGCGGTCAACCCCGAAGAATTCGCCCTCGTCTTTGAGTCTATTCTTGCCGCGGGCGAGGACATTCTTTACATCGGCTTTTCCTCGGGTCTGAGCACGACCTGCAACTCGGGCAGAATTGCCGCAGATAAGCTTGTGGGGAAATACCCCGAGCGCAAGATCATCGTTATCGACTCGCTTTCCGCGTCCGCGGGATTTGGAATGCTCGTCTATCTCGCAGTCAAGAAGCGAGATGATGGCGCAAGTCTTGAGGAGAATGCAAAGTACGTTGAGTCCCTCATTCCCCGCATGTGCCATTGGTTCACCGTTGACGACCTCGTTTACCTCAAGCGCGGCGGAAGGATCAGCGCGGCAACCGCTTTTGTCGGCGGCGTTCTCGGCATCAAGCCCGTTCTTAATATGGATATTGAGGGTCACCTCATCAGCCGCTTCAAGGTTCGCGGCAGACGCGCGGCGATAGGTGCCCTTGCCGACAAGCTCGGCGAGCTTATGACCGACAAGTCGCAGGGGCCCGTCTTCATCTGCCACGGCGATTGCGCGGAAGATGCCGCTCTGCTCTCCTCGATCATCAAGGAAAAATATGGCCTTGACACAGACATCACCGTATTCACCGGTCCCGTCATCGGCGCTCACTCGGGCCCCGGCACGCTGGCTCTCTTCTTCATAGGAAACGAAAGGTAATATTGCCGCCCTGCGGTAAAGATCAGATATGAATAATACAAAAACCGAATTCATCCTCACGGGTGAGACCTTTACAAAAATGATCCACGGAGCGGCGATCAACCTCCAGAATCAGGCACAGAAGATCAACGATCTCAACGTTTTTCCCGTTCCCGACGGCGACACGGGCGACAATATGCTCTCGACCCTTATGGGCGGCGTTGAGCGCGCCAAGGGCGCGGGTGAAGGCCTTGGAGTCACCGCGCGCAGGGTTGCCGACGGAATGCTTCTTTCCGCTCGCGGCAACTCGGGAGTTATACTTTCTCAGTTCTTTGACGGAATTGCAGCGGGCTTTGAAGGGCTTGAGAGCGCCGATGCAAAGGCTATCGGTAAAGCGTTCCGCAAGGGCGTTCGCCGCGCTTACCGTGCCGTTATGAAGCCCGCAGAGGGTACTATTCTGACCGTGGCGAGCGACGCGACCGAATACGCCTGCAACACGGGGACGGTCTCTGTCGAGGACTTTTTGGGCAATTTCGTGAGCGAAGCGCGCCGTTCCCTTGACCGCACCCCCGAGCTTCTCCCCGTCCTCAAGAGCGCGGGAGTAGTCGACTCAGGCGGAGCAGGACTTCTCTCTATCATCGAGGGTATGTGCCGAGTCTTCGACGACGATTGGGGCGCGCAGGCGTTTGACAACACCTCATCCTCAAAAGCCGCAGAGGAGATCGACTTCGACCGTTTCTCCGCCGACGACGTACTCGAATACGGCTACTGTACCGAGCTTCTCGTCCGTCTGCAGACCTCGAAGATCGACATCGACTCATTTGACACTCAGTCAGTTATCGATGTACTCACCGAGCTCGGCGACTCGATTGCCACCGTGAGATCGGGAAGCATCCTCAAAATTCACGTTCACACGGGGACCCCCGACCGCGTCCTTGCGCTTTGTCAGCAATACGGCGAATTTCTCAAGGTGAAGATCGAGAATATGTCGCTCCAGCACAACAGCATTGAGGCTGAAGGCGAGGCTGTGCGCGAGGCGCAGGCGGTTATGGCAGACGGGGATCGCAAGGATTTCGGCGTTGTCGTTGCCGCTTGCGGCGAGGGCATCAAGCAGACCTTTCTTGAATGCGGTGCCGACTTCATCGTTGAGGGCGGACAGAGCATGAATCCCTCGGCAGAGGATTTCATCCGCGCCTTTGAGGCTGTGAATGCAAAAACCATCTTCGTCTTCCCGAACAATGGCAACGTCATTCTCGCCGCGCGTCAGGCGATGAAGATGTACGATCGCTCCGACGTCCGCGTTATTGAATCGCACAACGTTGGCGAGGGTTACGCTTCCCTTTCGATGATGGACACCTCGTCGGGCGATGCCGATGCCATCGAAGCCGAGCTGAACGCCAATATGCAGGGCGTTGTGACCGCCGAGGTCGCGCGCTGTATCCGCGATGCCGAGATGCAGAACGTCGAGATCCACACGGGCGACTACATCGGCTATGTCGGCAAAAGCATTCTTTCCGCGTCAAACGAGCGACTTGAAGCGTCTCTCAGACTCATAGATTCCCTCGGCCTCGACAGTCACGCCCTCTTTCTCCTTTTCTCGGGGCTTGACTCGTCCGAGGAAGAAACCGAAGCTATCTGCAACTATATAGCAGAGCATCACCCCGCCTGCGAGGTCTATCCCATCCACGGCGGGCAGGAGATCTACAGCTATATTATGGTAGCAGAATAAAAGATTGCAGCTCAAATTTCGTCGCAAATGCGAAAGAATTTGAGCTGTTTTCTATTGACTGCGAGTAGAAAATATGTTATACTTATATTAACTATAATATCATTAGGAGTAAAATCAGATGAAAAGAATACTATCAGCTATTTTGGCTCTTCTTATGCTTCTTGGCGTGGCTTGCGCCGCAATCGGTTGCAGCAACCCTGTTGAAGAACAGGAAGAAACCGCAAACACCACAGCAGCCGCAGGGGAGAGCAACATCGAGGAAGTCACTACCGATTCTCTTTACGACAGCAAGGGCTATCTGAAGGACGAGCTCGATCCTACCCTCAATTTTAACGACGAAGTAGTCAACATCTTCGCGTGGGAACATACTCTTCCCGAATTCTACGTTGAGGAACAGTCGGGCAATATCGTCGAGGATGCGGTCTATACCCGCAACGCCAACACCGAGAGCAGACTCGGCGTCAAGCTCGAATTTACCTTTGCAAAAGGTAATAGCTCCGCGTTCAAGGAGTTTTGTCAGACGGTATCGAACAGCATCGACACAGGCGAAGGCGCTTATGACCTCATCGGTTGCTATCTGCGTTCGGCAGGTGTCCTGACACTGGAACACAAGCTTCTCGATATGCTCGAAGTTGATCACCTCGATTTTGAGAAGCCCTGGTGGTCGAGCACCCTTCTCGATCTCAACACCATCAACAACCGCCTTTACTTCATTTCGGGTGATATTGCCTCTACCTTGATCTATCAGATGATGTTCATCGTATATAACAACGATCTCGGAGAGGAATACAACCTCACCAATCCCC
This sequence comes from Eubacteriales bacterium, assembly GCA_045537015.1. Classification (GTDB taxonomy): domain Bacteria; phylum Bacillota; class Clostridia; order Oscillospirales; family CAG-272; genus CAG-390. The sequence goes on along the minus strand of JAZSOQ010000110.1, from coordinate 9,571 downwards.
AGGAGATCGCTCTGGAAGGCAAATGGACACAGGAGCTGCTTTTCCAGATGGCATCGGGAATCTACAAGGATCTTGACGCCGACGGCAAAAAGTCGGAGGGCGACAGCTACGGTCTTTTCTCTATCACCCACCCCCTTCTTGACATCTTCTATATGGGCTCCGGTATGAGCTACGTTATCCCCGACAAGGATGGAAACCTGACACTTTCGGATGACGTGCTGAGCGAGAAATCCTTTGCTGTCATCGACCGCCTCAACGCGCTCTACCAGAATTCCAACGACGGATTCTTCATCAAGTCAGCATCCGCAAACCTCTATTCAGAGGGTAATTCGCTCTTCTATAACGTAACCGGTCAGCATCTTTCGAGTAATTTCCGCGGCTCGGAAATAAACTACAGCATTCTTCCCGCGCCGAAATATGATGAATCGCAGGAAAACTACCGCACCGCAGTTGCCTTCACACACACGATGTACTGCATCCCGATCGATGCAAAGAACACCGACAAGTCGGGCGCCGTACTCGAGTGCATGGCATCCGAGGCATACCGCAACGTTACCCCCGCGCTCTTCGAGACCGCATTCAAGTATCAGTATTCGAAGAATCCCCACGATGCGGAGCTGTTTGAGATCATCCGCGACAACGTTGTCTTCGACATCAGCCGTCCCTTCTTTGATTCGCTCGGCGGCGACTCTACAAGCCCCGTCCGAATTTGGAGAATGCAGATCGAAAACGGCAAAAACCAGCTTTCCTCCACCGGCAAGACCTATCGTAGCAGATGGATCAGTGCTCTGAAGGACATCTCTTCGGAATTAAAGGAAGGTAACTAACATAGCCGCGATTGCGACAGAATAAACAGAACACCCCGAGCCTTTCGGTTTGATGAAAGGCTCGGGGTGTTTCTATGCGCCTGCAAAAAGTCACGTTCCGCACAGCGGAACATATCTCATCCGCAGGATATATCGTGTGAAACATATCGCATCGGCGAAGCCGATATATCGTGCGCTCTCCGCAGAGAGCGCAAACTCCGAGGAATTGCGCCGTCTGCGGACGTCGCACGATATGCCTTCGGCACGATATATCCTTCGGATACGATATACCTTGCGGCACGATATATTCCGCCAAGGCGGAATGTGATCAATTTATCTTAACCGCCTTAAAATCCTCCTCTGCAAAGATGAAAAGCGTGCCATCGATCATCGTCGCGCGGGCGTAGGATTCGTTGACAACGTGGGAAAGGGTCACGGATGCGATCTGCCTTATGCGATTCCCCTTAAATCTGAGCAAAATATACTCGCTCGCATACTCTCTTGACACCATAAGCCCGACAAGTCCCTCATCGCGGTTGATATAGTACGACTTGTAATCCTCCGAGAAATCAACACCTCTGAGTTCAAACGCGCATATCGAAACAACCTTATCGCCCTTTTCCTCATAAACCTCGACCTTGAGCACATCGCGGACATTCCCGTAGCCGATTCCAAGCAGCTTCCCGTCGCCCATATCTACAAGGGAGGTCGAATAACCGTCGATCACGCCCGTGTCGCTGAATGTGATATTCGCAGGGTCGGAAAGGTCAAAGAAGTAGACGGGGTCTTTATGATGTATCTTTTCGGCGGTGCAAACATAAGCCATATTTCCCTCAAAGCGCACAGACGTTACATCCTCGCCCTCGGGAGAAAAAGCTTTGACCGAGCCGATTATCTCAAAAGTTTCAAGGTCGATGCAATAAAGATCGGCGCTTTCGATGCGTGATATAGCTTGACCAATGCTGTATCCGTCTTCGAGGTTAGTATCTTTGGTAGATTCAACCTCATAAGTTTCTGTCACAACGCGGAGCATACCGTCGTACTCATCAAGCGCGTACTGATCAGTCGGAACGCCGTCAATCTTGACGTTGCCAATGTTCCGAAGTTCTCCGTCTGTGTACGAAACGGCGTATACCGTGCTTCTGTGAACGGTCTTATGCAAAGCCTCGCCTTCGTTTTCACTTGCTCTTTCGCTTCGTTCATAAAGACGACAGGAAAGGAATATATTCTCCTCGGACACCGTTACCACTTCCGCGTAATCAAGCACGGCAGCGGAACCGACGACCTCGAGCGAGTTCATATCAAGCAGTGCCATAACGGTATAAAAGGGTCGCCAAGCGTCATCGGTGTAGACGATATCGTCGACGGCGAGGGTGTGAGTTTCGCCGTTCCACGTGATCTGCGGCAGATATTCGCTCTCCTTCGAGAAATCGGGCTCGGGCTCGATTCCCCATCCCGTCACCGTCAAAAGCTTGCCTTCGATCATTCGCGAAGTGATGTACCCGCCCGAAATTTCAAAATATCCGCCCTTTTTCATATCCTCGGGCGCGCTGACGTCAACCGAGACCGCCAGCGTTTTCTGATAGCTCGGCAAAATCACACTAACGCTTCGGCAATCGGGCGAAAGATAGATCACGCTGTTGTAATAATACACGCTGTCCACCGAAAAACCGAATTCAGCGGGAATATTGATCGAATCGAGCTGTACCGCATCCTCGGTCGAGTAGGAATAAAGCGTCAGCGTGATCGGGTCGAGGTAGAATATCGCCTTATCACTTCTCTTGAACAAGTCGCCTTCGATTATCCCCTCGAACTGATTGTCGGTGACCTCCTCGTACTTATCGGCGGGAGTTCCGGACATCATCGTTGCCGCGGTGAGCACACCCTCACCCGATTGCTCTTCAACCCAATACAGATTGTACATAATATACTTTTCAAAATTGTTTTTGAATTTGTAATTCTGCGGATGGCAGGTGAGCGTCTGAACCTTGAGCATCAGGTCATAATATTCACTCTCGCTGTATTTCGAGATATCCTTATACTCAAACGAAAATGGCGTAAAGAGCCAAATGCTGAAAAATACGCTAAATATCGCGATACAAGCCGCCCAAACGGCAAATTTTCTGCGTTTTATTGCTCTTGCGTGCGGTTTCAGGTCAGCGGCGGCAACCATTTCGGGATTGAGATTGCCGATCGCGTCGAAAATATCCTGTTCTTTCATATGTCGATGTCCTCCTTTTGCAAATGTTCTTTGAGTTTTTTGCGTGTGCGGAAAAGGAGCATGCTGACGGCGCTTTCCTTCATTCCGTTGCCCTTCGCGATCAAGGAGAGCGGATAGAGATAGAAATACCGTTGCAGGAAGATATTGCGCGTTTTTTCATCAAGTGAGAGAAGAAACTTCTCCACCGCCTGGCGCAGGGCAACCGACTCGGCAAGATCGCGCCCGTCATCCTCGGGCAGGGCGTCCGAAAGCTCGGAAAGAGCCTTATCGTGCTCTCCCCTCTTCTTCGCCGTGTTGATATTGTAACGGTTGCAAGCCAAATTGCGGCATATCACAGCAAGATAGCCCTTGAGCGACGACGGTCTTTCGGGCGGGATGGAATTCCACGCTCGGAGATATGTATCATTTTCGACCTCTTCGCAGTCCTGCTCATTTCCGAGCACGTTGAAGGCAATACGGCGCAGATATCTGCCGTATTTTTTCGCACTTTCCTTGATAGCCGCCTCGGACCGCTCCCAAAACAGCTCGATTATCCTTTTGTCTTCCATAGCGCACTCCTTTCGTTGTAGTAGTAAAGGTACCTTCACTCTAATAGACAGCAAATGGACCGGGAATTGCACGGGAACAATTATATTTTAGCACATTTTTTGAAAAAAAGCAATATCTCGCTTCGCTCGAATGATGATCGGCTACGCCGAATGATAGTCCGCTTCGCGGAATGATAGTTCGCGCAAGCGCGAAATAAAGGAAAATTTCCGCCCCGTGGGGCGGAAATTCACCATTATTCGCGGCAAAGCCGCGATTATCATTCTGCCCGTAGGGCAGATCATCATTCGGCGTAGCCGACTATCATTCCGCGAAGCGGACTATCATTCTCGCGAAGCGAGATCAACCACCTCAAACTGTCCCTCCGATGCAAACACGAACAGCTTTCCGTCAACCATCGTCGCTCTCGTCACTCCCTCGTCCGAGACGCGGTCAAATCTCACGTTCGCTGCGGGAACTATCGCGCCGCCGTTGAAATGAAGCAGAATATAATCGCCGACATCTGCCCTTGAGGTCATCAGACCGAAGAGATTATCCTTCCTATTTACATAATATGATTTATAATCCTCCGAGAACTCAACTCCGCTGAGCTCGTAGGTGCAGACGGACACGACCATTCCGTTTTTCTCCTCGTAGACCTCCAATTTGAGATGGTCCCTCGTATTGCCGTAGCCGATTCCAAGGAGATAACCGCCCTCAAGCTCGATCAGCGAGGTCGAAAAGCCCTCGATCACGCCCGTATCGGTATAGGTGATGTTGCTCATATCCGAAAGATCGAAGAAGAAAACGGGGTCGGTGAAGCTTACCACAACGGCGGTGCAGACGTAAGCCTTGTCGCCGTCGAAGCGTACGGAGGCAACCTGCTCGCCCTCGGGTGCAAAACCGATGACGCTTCCAACGATCTCGTTGGTTGCAAGGTCGATGCAGTAGAGGTCCGCGCTTCGGTAGTTTTCAATCGAAGTAAAGTTATAAACGTCCTTATCAACATTGTGATAACGCTTTTCTTCGCGATAATTGGTCTCGGTCACAACGCGAAGCACGCCGTCCTTTTCGTCGAGCGAATACTGATCGTTCAGGAATCCGTCAACTCTAACCAAACCCTTGTTTTCAAGCGTGCCCGATGAATAGGAAATTGTATAAATATTGGTCTGATTGACGAATTTGGTTATGATCTCGTTGTCATACTCGCCGGGCTCTTCATAGTAACCGTAATAATTACAGCCGAGGAAGATGTTGTTTTCGGAGACCGAAACGACCCAGGCGTTGTCGAGCACCGCAAGGCTTCCGAGCACGTCAAGGCTCTCGGCATCAAGCATTATCGCGACGGTATAGTAAGCATTGGTGCAGTCGTCGTTATACAGAATGTCGGGTGCGGCAAGGCTTTCGCACTCGCCGTTCTTCGTGATCTGCGGCAGAAATGCGCTTTCATCCGAAAAATCGGGATCGTTATAGATCGGCATTCCCGTGACGAGGAGAAGCTTGCCGTCCTTCATGCGCGAACTGATGACGCTGCCCGAGATCTCAACGACCTCCGCCTCCTTGATGTCCGAGGCATCCGTGACGTCAAGCATCACGGCGATGGTTTTGTTGTAAGCGGGGATAATGACGGTCACTTTTGTGCAATCGGGCGAGAGAAAGATCTCACTTTCCCAACTTGCGCCTGCGTACTTGCCAATAACTTCGCGCACATTGAATTCATCAAGCTTGCACTCACCCTCGATCGAGTAAGAATAGAGGATCAAATTGTATGGGTCAAGATAGAAAACATTCTTGTCACTGCGCTTGAAAAGGTCGCCCTCGATCACGCCGTCATACTGATTGTCGGTGACTTCTTCGTATTGATCTGCAATAGCACCGGGATCGGCAGGCGCGAAATCGTCGGCAACACCGCCTTCGGCGGCATTAAAGTACAAGAATTTTCCTGCACGAAGAACGTACTTTTCAAAATTGTTTGCATAACGGTAATTTGCCGGTCTGCAGGCAAGCTCTTGCACCTTGAGCATCAAGCCGTAATACTCGCTGTTCGAGTATTTCGACAGATCCTCAAGCTCGCCCGAGAAGGGCATAAAGAGCCAAAGGCTCAGAAATACCGCAAAAACGCTGATGCAAGCCGCCAGGATCGTCATTTTTCTGCGCTTGACTCCCGCGCGGGGTGCTGTGGGATCGGCTTCGCGGATATATTTTTCGTCCACGTTGCCTATCTCGCGGTAAATATCTTTATTTTTCATAGATCAAATCCCTCCTTGTGTAGATGTTCCTTGAGTTTTTGCCGAGTGCGGAAAAGGAGCATGGTGACTGTACTTTCATTCAGCCCGCGCGCCGCCGCGATCTCGCGCACAGAGCAGGTGTAAAAATATCGCTGCATAAATATGACGCGCGTTTTCTCATCGAGCGAGGCAAGAAACGAATTCAGCGCCTCGCGCAGAGCAAAGCTTTCGCCGATCTCCTCGCCCGATGAGTCGGAAAGGCATTCGGAAAGCTCCTCAAGCACCAGCCAAGTCTCGCCACCACGCTTCTGCGCGCTCTTTTCCTCAAGCCTGTTCAGCGCAATATTTCTCGTCAGAGCCCCAACATAAGGCTTCAGCGGGTCGGGCTTCTTCGGCGGAATACTGTTCCAAAGCTTCACGTATGTATCGTTCTCAACCTCTTCGGCATCCTGCTCGTTCCCAAGCACACGCATAGCGATATATCGGCAATACCTTCCGTACTTCTTCGCCGCCTCAGCGATAGCCGTCTCCGCCCGCTCCAAAAACAACTCAACTATTCGTTTGTCATCCATTTTTCTCCTCCTCCCCTCCATCTAAAAGGCCTTTCACCCTAATAAACAGAAAATTTCACACAAGTAACACGGGATATGATAATATTTTAGCATATTTTTTTGAAAAAAGCAATATCTCGCTTCGCTCGAATGATAGTCGGCTTCGCCGAATGATGATCCGCTTCGCGGAATGATAATTTGCCTGCGGCAAAATGAAGGTGAATTTCCGCCAAGGCGGAAATTTTCCTTATAAAATATTGACTATTCCCCGATTTCGTGATATACTTAATGCAATACTATTATTTAATCGGAGGACAAACCTATGATCCGTGCTGCTATGATCGGCTTCGGCGGTATCGCCCAGTCGCATAAGAATTCGTATCTATCTCTTGAAAAACGCGGGATTCCCGTCAAACTCGTTGCTATCTGCGACATCGACCCGAAGGCGTTTGAGCGCCGCATGAAGATCAATATCGACACGGGCGAATCGACACTTGGCGGTGATTTTCACACCTACACCGACCTTGAGGAGATGCTCGCAAACGAACAGATCGACCTCATCGACATCTGTCTGCCCACGCCGCTCCATTCGGAATACGCGATCAAGATGCTCGAGCGCGGTTATCACGTTCAGAGCGAAAAGCCCATGTCCCTCACCGAAGAGGAATGCCGCCGCATGATCGAGGCGCGCGACCGCTCGGGCAAACAGCTGATGATCGGTCAGTGCCTGCGCTTCTACCGTCAGTACGAGTTCCTCAAGGCGTGCATCGAGGACGGCAGATACGGAAAGCCCACCGCCGCTCACTTCGACCGTCTCAGCGGACCTCCCAGATGGGGCTGGAACAACTGGTATATGAAGCCCGAGCTTTCGGGCGGCGTAATTTACGACCTCCACATTCACGATTGCGACATGATCCGCTGGCTCTTTGGCGAGCCGAAGGCATTCTCCGCGGTTGCGGCGGCTACTTTTGTCAAGCACGACACCGTTTTCGTTCAGTATTACTATGAAGGCCTCCCCGTCAGCGCGGTTGCCGAATGGTCGCTCAAGGGAATCAAATTCCACGCAGGATACCGCGTCGGATTTGAAAAGGCATCGGTTATTTACGATGAAAACGGCGTGACCGTTTACTCGAAGGAAGACGGTGCGGCTGAAAAGATCGAGATGGCACCCTACGGCGGCATCGAAGCCGAGATCGAATACTTCGTTGACTGCCTCGAGCGCGGCGTAGCCCCCGAGCGCAATATGCCCGAGTCCTCGGCGCGCACGGTTGCGATCGCGAACAAGCTTCTCTGGTCCGCCGACCACTGCGGCGAGCGCATGGAATTCGACCCGCCCGTTTACGGCAACTGATTCATTTCAGCTCCAAAGGGAAGACAGCAAATGAAAATCTGTGTAATTCAACCTCATTATTCATTTGATGAGAAGGATGTCGGCAAGTGCTTTGAAGATCTGATTTCGTTGCTTGATGAGTGCGATGAAAGTCTGGATCTCATCGTGTTGCCCGAATACAGCGACGCTCCTGCGGACGTTAAGGGGAAGGCTGGCTTTTACGATGCGGTAAAAGAATACAATCCCATCCTTATGCAAAAAGCTTGCGAGACCGCCAAAAGATGCAATTCTCTGGTGTTTGTCAACTGTGGATTTGAAACCGAAGACGGCATCCGCAACACCACTCACGCGATCGACAGAAGCGGCAATATCGTCGGCAGGTATTTCAAAGCGCATCCCGCGCCCAGCGAAGTCAAGACCGACGCCGAGGGCGGTCACGAGCTCGACGTGGCTTACAGCTATGAGACCTCCGCGCCCTACATTTTAGAGCTCGAAGGGCTCAGATTTGCCTTTCTTACCTGCTATGATTTCTATTTCTACGAATACTTTTCAAAAATAGCCCGCGAAAGCGTCGATATCATAATCGGTTGCTCGTTGCAGCGCACGGACACTCACGATGCTCTTTCCATCATCAACAAATTCCTTTGCTACAACACCAATGCGCACCTGATCCGCGCATCGGTTTCGCTTGGTTACGACTCCGCGCTTTGCGGTTGCAGTATGGTCGTATCTCCAAAAGGCGAGATGCTTTTGAATATGGAAAGCAAAGTCGGGCTCGGCATTTGCGAAATAGACGCAAAGAACAAATACTACAAGCCCGCGGGGCATATGGGCAGTCCGAAAGCGCATTATGAATACATTGAGGAAGGCCGCCGCCCCTGGATTTACCGAAACGGCGGCGCGGCGATCGTGCCTTTTGACGGTATTATGAAATATCCCCGCCTTTGTGCGCACCGAGGATTCAACACCATAGCGCCCGAAAACAGTATGCCCGCGTTTGGTGCGGCAATAGCTCTCGGCGCCGAGGAGATCGAATTTGATCTATGGTCAACGAAGGACGGCGTTCTGGTCTCCTGCCACGACAGCACGCTTGACAGGGTGAGCAACGGAAGCGGAAAGATCTTTGAGCACACTTACGCCGAGCTTCTTGAGTTAGATTTCGGCGTCAAGCACGGCGAAAAATTCAAAGGCTTGAAGATTCCCACTTTCGAGGAGATCCTTCAGAAATTCGCAGGTCAGGTGATCATGAACATTCACGTCAAGATCTGGGACAAGAATTTTGACGATCCCATGATCGAGCAGATCGTGGCTCTCATTCGCAAATACGACTGTGAAAAGCACATTTACTTTATGACGACCAATGACAGCATCATCCGCCGCGTGATGGAATATGCGCCCGACCTCAAGGTCTGCGTTGGTTGGAACGGCAACAAGGAGCCCATGTCGATCGTTGATCGCGCCATCGAGCTCGGTGCATACAAGGTTCAGCTTTTCAAGCCTTATTTCAATCAGGAAAGCATTGACAAGGCGCACGCGCACGGAATTTTGTGCAATGTTTTTTGGGCGGACGATCCTGAGGAGGCGAAGCAGTATTTCCGAATGGGTATTGATACCGTTTTGACTAATGATTATCTGCCTGTTTATAATGCGGTTAAGGAAGAATTTTTTGGCAAATAATAAAATCGAGAAAATCCGCCTTCGGGCGGATTTTTTCCTTAACTTTGCCGAAGGCAAAATATCACTCGTGTCAGCGAATATCACTTCGCCGAAGGCGAAATATCACTCTCGCGTAGCGAGAATATAACTGCGACCAACGGGAGCTGCGCCCTTCGGGCGCGGGGTGAAGGAGCGAAAACCTCCCGCAAGGGGAGGTTTTACTCCTTCCAAACTGTCGACGGGGCGTCGCCAGT
>JAZSOQ010000002.1:0-4295 GCA_045537015.1 Eubacteriales bacterium | reverse complement strand
CTCAACGGTCTCCAGATCGACGGTAAGATCACCGAGGTTATGAACCCCACTCCCCACGACAAGAAGTTTGAAGGCTTCGGCTTCAACGTAATTCTTGCAAATGCTCACGATTTCGAGTCGATCGAGGCTGCTTTCGCCGCTGCACGCGCTTGCAAGGGCAAGCCCTCGGTAATCATCGCAAATTCCGTAAAGGGCAAGGGCGTTTCCTTTATGGAAGATCAGGCAGGCTGGCACGGCTCCGCTCCCAATGACGAGCAGTATGAGCAGGCAGTTGCCGAGATCAAGGCAAGTCTTTGATAGGAGGTAGTTAAAATGGCACAGAAGATAGCAACAAGAGAATCCTACGGTAACGCGCTTGCGGCTCTCGGCGAGAAGTACGATTTCGTCGTTCTCGACGCTGACCTCGCGGCTGCTACAAAGACCGGTATTTTCAAGAAGAAGTTCCCCGAGAGATTCTTCGACTGCGGTATCGCAGAGGGCAATATGATGACCGTTGCGGCAGGTATCGCGACCACCGGCAAGCCCGTTTTCGCTTCCACCTTCGCAATGTTCGCAGCAGGACGTGCTTTCGAGCAGGTTCGTAACTCCATCGCATATCCCCACCCCAACGTAAAGATCGGCGCAACTCACGCAGGTATCACCGTTGGTGAGGACGGCGCGACCCACCAGTGCCTCGAGGATCTCGGCGTTATGAGAACCATTCCCGGAATGGTAGTTCTCAACCCCGCCGATGACGTAGAGGCTCGCGCTTGCGTTGAGTGGGCACTTAACTACGTTGGTCCCGTTTACATCCGTTTCGGCAGACTTGCTGTTCCGGTTGTATTCGACGAGGCTGATTATAAGTTCGAGTTCGGCAAGAACCTCACCGTCCGCGAGGGTACAGACGTTACCATCATGGCAACCGGAACCATGCTTTACATGGCGATCGAGGCTGCCGAGAAGCTTGCAGAGGAAGGTATTTCCGCTCGTGTAACCAACGTTCATACCATCAAGCCCATCGATAAGGAAGACATCATCGAAGCGGCAAAGACCACCGGATGCATCGTCACCGCAGAGGAGCACAACATCATGGGCGGTCTCGGCGCAGCTGTTGCAGAGGTCGTTTGCGAGAACTGCCCCGTTCCCGTACTTCGCGTAGGCGTTGAGGATAAGTTCGGTAAGTCCGGCAAGGTCCCCGCACTTCTCGAGGCTTACGGTCTCACTACCGAGAACATCGTTGCGAAGGCTAAAGCAGCAATCGCAGCAAAAAAATAATGTAAAAACGGCAAGCTTTCGGGCTTGCCGTTTTTAAGTGGACAGTGGTTAGTGGACAGTGGACAGAAAGATGCGGGCATGAATTTCGTTTTTTCGACAGCGGGAAAATTTTGATCAAACTTTTTCAAAAGTTTGCGGTTTCTTAAGGCAGAGCCTTAAGTCGAGCTCCGCAGAGCGCGAAACTCCCCTGCGCTTCAAACGGGCGCCGTCCCGGCGACCGTTTGGAAGGAGTAAAATCGCCCCTTGCGGGCGATTTTTGCTCCTTCACCCTTTTATTTCCAAAACCATACACACCCCATATCGACAAAAAATATAATGGATATTGGAGGTGAAAAATGAATTACGTAGTATTAATGGCACTGCTTGCAACGCTCGGGACGTGGTTTGTGACGGCACTCGGCGCGGCTACAGTGGTGCTTTTCAGATCCCCGAATCCAAAGGTTATGAACTTGATGCTCGGATTTGCATCCGGCGTTATGATAGCCGCGAGCTTCTGGTCACTTTTGCAGCCCGCAATAGAACGCGCGGAGGAAAGCTTGGCGCTTCCCGCGTATTTTGTCGTGACGGTCGGTTTTTTGTTCGGTGCGCTGTTTATGTGGGGGAGCGATAAAGTAGTTTCGCTGACACAGAAAACGGTGGATAGTTCACAGGGAAGCCCGAATAAACGCTTCCGCAGAATAATGATGCTGATCTTGTCGATCACGCTTCATAATATACCCGAAGGACTCGCGGTCGGAGTGGCGTTCGGAGTTCTCAAAAACGGAATGTGGAGCACCGAAAGCCTTATGGGCGCGATCACCATAGCCATCGGCATCGGATTGCAGAATTTTCCCGAGGGCGCGGCGGTTTCTCTGCCGCTGAGAAGGGAAGGATTTTCGGCGAAGAAGAGCTTCCTTTACGGTCAGGCATCGGGAATGGTAGAACCGGTCGCGGGAGTGCTCGGCGCACTTTTGGTAGTTTACGTTGAAACTATACTGCCCTACGCCCTCGCATTTGCCGCAGGAGCGATGATATTGGTCGCCGTGCACGAGCTGATCCCCGAATGTCAGAAGAACCAGGAAACGCAACCATATTTCGCAACGATGGGCATCGTCCTCGGTTTTGCTACAATGATGCTTCTTGACGTTATGTTGGGTTAAAAACAGCGGAAAAGTTTTCGTCCACCTTTTTCAAAAGGTGGCAGATTCTTAAGGCGGAGCCTTAAGTCGCGCTCCGCAGAGCGCGAAATTCTCTTGTGCTTCGGAATGGCGGCGCACCGCCGACATTCCGGAAGGAGTAAAACCTACCCTTGCGGTAGGTTTTCGCTCCTTCACTCTTTTTAGCTAAAAATCGCGCGCCGCTGACTCCCCACCCACCCCTCCCGCAAGCGGGAGGGCATCTTCAAGCCTTCGGCTTGTTTTCATCAGCTATCGCTGATGTTTTGCGAGTGCTCGAATTCAGTTCAGCTATATCGGCTCCGACGATATCCTGATAATTTCGCCTCGGCAAATTGGGACCTATCCCCCACCCCCTTCCCGTAAACCGGGAAGGGGAGAAAAGAGTGCGAAACTTATCGTGCGGTGATAGAGGATGAGCAAATCGAGAAATGTTGATAACCAAAATGTTGAAAAACACAAATTCATTCAAAAACCTTGACATCAGCCCGAAAAAATGATAAAATAATATTTAATTATTTTATTCTACCGCAAAGGCAAAGGAGAAAGAAAAATGATCAATCGCGCACACAAAATGGATCATGTTCATTCGGATATCCGTGGGCCTCTTTACGTTGAATCTCAAAAGATGATCAAAGAGGGCATTGATGTCCTCAGACTTAATACGGGAAATCCCGCAACGTTTGGTTTTGGTCTTCCGGATAGCATCCGCGAGGCTATGCTTGCGGGACTTGATAATGCCGTCGCCTACTGCGACCCAAAGGGTATGCCCGAGGCAAGACAGGCGATCTATGAATATCATCTCGGAAAAGGACTTGTCGGCATTTCGCCCGACGATATTTATATTGGAAACGGAGTCAGCGAGCTTGTCACAATGGCGCTCAACGTCTTCCTCAACGACGGCGACGAGCTTCTTATGCCCGCGCCGAGCTACTCGCTTTGGAGCAATTCCGCATACCTCGCAGGCGGCAAGCCCGTTTTTTACCGCTGCGATGAGGAGAATCATTGGTACCCCGACCTCAACGATCTCCGCTCGAAAATTAATTCGCGCACACGCGGAATGGTCATCATCAACCCCAATAACCCCACGGGTGCAGTCTATCCCCGCGAGGTGCTTGAGGAGATGGTCAAGATCGCGCGCGAGAACGACCTCGTCATCTTCTCGGACGAGATCTATGACCGCCTGCTTATGGACGGCGTTGAGCATATCTCGCCTGCGTCGCTTGCTCCCGATCTCTTTACGGTTACATTCAACGGACTTTCAAAGTCGCACGTCATCTGCGGCTTCCGCTGTGCCTGGATGATCTTTTCGGGCAGAAAGGACTGGGCACAGGACTATATGGAAGGCATCTTCCAGCTTGCGGCTATGCGTCTTTGCTCGACGACTCTGCCCCAGCTTGCAATCCCCGCGGCACTCAAGGATACCGAGAGCACCAAGGCAATGATGCGCGCCGGCGGAAGACTTTACGAGCAGAGCGCGGCAACGATGCGCGAGCTTGAGAAGATCGAGGGCATTTCCTGCGTTAAGAACAACGCGGCGTTCTATGTCTTCCCGAAGCTTGACATCAAGAAGTTCAATATCTCTTCGGATAAGAAGTTCGCGTTCGATCTGCTTCATCAAAAGCACATCCTCATCGTCCCCGGAAGCGGCTTTGATTGGACAACACCCGACCACTTCCGAATCGTAATGCTCCCCGATGCCGAGAGAATGGCGCAGGCGATCAGGGATATTGGGGATTTTCTGAAGGATTACAGGCAGTAAAAAAGTGGACAGTGGTTAGTGGACAGTGGACAGAAAGATGCGGGCAAATGAAAAATCAGCGCATCGGTAAGTCATTTGTGTCAGAGGATAGGTAAGCCAGTAGGAATCGTAGGTAAGTCCTCGTC
>JAZSOQ010000094.1:0-14460 GCA_045537015.1 Eubacteriales bacterium | reverse complement strand
TGAACATCTCGTCCGCGATTCCGCTCTGCTTCATCTGCTCGACAGCTGCCTTGATGATGTTTCTGGGGTACTGCGGGAGGGGACGGTTTTAAGTCGGAGGCCAAGCGGTCTTAGGAAGACAAGAAATCTACTCAACTCCTTGGCCCACAGAACGACATGGCTGCGATCCGTCTTTGAACATCTCGTCCGCGATTCCGCTCTGCTTCATCTGCTCGACAGCTGCCTTGATGATGTTTCTGGGGTACTGCGGGAGGGGACGGTTTTCGGGTGTGTCGATGATCATGGCGTTACCCGTCATCGAAAGGGTGGGGATGGAACAGAAGGGATCGATAACTGCGGTGTCGGGGTCGGGGATGAAGACCATATCGCTCTTCTCTACCACAGCATATCCATAGTTGGATGCATCAAATCCGATTCCGCTCTTCATAGTGTCCTCGGAGAAGTTTGCCGCGGGGATGGATACGTGACGGTACTGACCATTGATATCGACCATCTTGAAGTCGATCATCTTGATACCGTTTTCTTCAATCATCTGGAGAATATCTTTTACGTTCTTGCTCATTTTAGTGCCTCCGTTTTTTGATGATAATATAATACAACAAAATTGAGGAAAAATCAAGAGGAATAAGACAATTTAATATAATTTTATAAAAATTATTTCTATTGACTTTGCACCGATTATATTGTATAATTAATTCATCAAAGAACGGAGTAATTCTCATGAACACTCACTATGATATTGCCGTCATCGGAGGCGGACCCGCGGGGGCGACTTTTGCGCGCGAGATCGCAAGATCCTGCCCCGAGAAAAGGATAGTACTTATAGATGAAAAGCCGAGGACGGGATCGAAGGTCTGCGGCGGTCTTCTTGCGCCCGATGCTCAAAAGGTGCTCGCGCAGTTTGATCTCGATCTGCCGAAAAGCATTCTTGCCGACCCGCAGATATTTGATGTCCAAACGATCGATCTTGCTACGGGCATCACGCGGAATTATCAGCGGCATTATCTGAACATGGACCGCGCGGCGTTTGATGACTGGCTGCTCTCGCTCATTCCCGATAACGTGGATATTATCCGCGGCAGATGCACAGAGCTTAATGAGGGATTTGTGCTGACTGCAATCACGGATGAGGGCAAGATCACGCTCAGTGCAGATCGCATTGTCGGCGCTGACGGTGGGGCTTCGATAGTCCGACGAAAATTCTTCAAGACCTGTAAAAAGCAATACATTGCCATTCAGGAGCATTTCGTTGACAACGGCTCCGATATGCCGAGCTATTCCTGCATTTACGACCCCGAAACCTCGGACAGTTGCTCCTGGACTATCCGCAAGGACGGATACGTCATTTTCGGCGGTGCTTTTGACATCAAGGGCGGAAGAGGGGCATACTTCAAGCAAAAAGAACGCCTTGAGCGTCATCTCGGTCGCTCGTTTGGTGAGGCTGTGAAGATCGAGGCGTGTCTTCTCACAAGCCCGCGCTCGAGCAGAGATTTTGTTCTTGGGAGAGATAATGTATTTCTTATCGGAGAAGCTGCGGGATTCGTCAGCTCGAGCTCGTTTGAGGGAATCAGTAGCGCGTTTCTGAGCGGAAAATATCTCGCCGATGCTTTCGCCGAAGCTCCCCAAAAGGTGCTCTCGGCTTACAAGCGAAAGAGCGTCAAGCTGCGATTCAAGCTTTTCCTTAAAATACCGAAAATGATGATCCTCTGCTCTCCGTGGCTTCGCAAAATGATTATGAAAAGCGGGATCTGCAGTATTGAAAAATATTAAAAATAGCCGTCATCGCGACGGCTATTTCATTTTATAAAGTATCTTTAGCTATAGTCTCGTCAAGCTTGCGCAGGCAGGATTCGAGGAATTTTGTCCACGCCTTTTCTCCGACGAAGTAGTTTTCGCCAAATTCGCAGAGATCGAGCCACTTTTCGTAAGTATGGTTATTCCAGCTATGGTTGCCGATGAAGAGTTCGACCTTTTCGCCGAGGAGGCGATTTACTGAATTGCGGTAGTCCTCACGGCAGCCTTCGTAATCGAATTTGCCTTGATGGAGAGTGTTGACGCCCGCACCGCCGAACATTCCGGCACGAACCACTCTGCCGTTCTCCTCGACGTTGAAGAAGAAGGAGATAGTGCCCTTGGTATGACCGGGAGTTTCGATGAAGCTTATGGTCGTATTTCCAAGAGTCAGCGTGTCGCCCTCGGAGATGAGGATGTCGGCATCAAAATATCTCTTTGCTTTTTCGTAATCCTCGCGTCCAATCAGCGTTTTTGCTCCCGAAAGCTCGACCATTGCGCGCGTGGCTTCGGTATGATCCCAATGCCAATGGGAATTGATTATGTATTTTACGTCAGTGGGAACGAATCCGAGCTTCTCAAGTCCCGCAAGGATAACTTCAAGATTTGACGGCGAGCCGGTATCTATCATGATCAGTCCCTCTCCGGTGTCGATGATGTGCGAGGATTCGGCATAGGTGCCTACGAAATATACGTTTCCGAACATTCTGAACGGTTCGATGATGCGTTCACTCTTGGGAGGTAATTCGCGTTTAGTCATTTGTTTTTCTCCTTTTTCATCTTAATGAAGGTAATGATACCGATTATAGATGCAACTATCGCAACGCTTTCGTTTATGATTCCGCCGATGGTGGGATTCTCGATAAATATGTTATAGATCAATATCATCGAGGATGTGCAAATTACGCTCTTGCGGAGAAGCTGGGCGTCGCCGAAGGACATAAAGATCGTGTTTGCCGCGAGTGCGATTATAACAAGCAGCGAGATCGGACCTTCCCATGAGAGGAATCCGAGTCCGCCCATTACTGCGGCAAGGATGCACGCGGAGATCATATTCATCTTCGACTTTGAATCCTGGAAGAAGAACGCGATGTTTCGGATGATGCAGACGATGTTGAGTGCAAATCCCGATGATGCGCCGAGGAGAAGATAGCTGATACAGGTGGAAAGTGTCGCCGCGGTCTGTAATATCAGGAGTTTTTTCTTTGAATTGACCTGATAGGATACAAATGTGATTATCGGGGCAACGATACCGAGTATCTGCCCTGCAATTATTCTTGCTTCCATTACTGCCACCAATCCTTATAGAGAAGCACAAGACGGAAGACAGAGTTTGATTTATTGCATCCCATCACGAAGCTGTTGCCGTCGCGGTAGATGTTTTCAGGTTCGCCGTCGATGTTATAAAGCGGTACGGCAGCAATAAATTCGCCGTCGAGGGTGTTGATCGTGATAGTCTGGAATCTTGCGCCCGACTGCCAGCGAGGGTCGAAAATATACTTGCCGTCGCAGTAAAAGCCTTGGGTGGTAAGCTTGGCGTATCCGTCCGTAGTGCTCTTGATAGTATTGAAATTCTCGTCGGTCAGGTGGAAGGTATAGCTCGTTGCGAAGAGATATTGATTCGTTTCGGGAAGATAGCAAACGCCTCTGTTCGAGGTAGGGCAAACGGTGTACTCAATGAATTCGAGCGTGTCGGGGTTGACGAAAACCAGTCCCTTGTAGTTGTCGGATGCCGAGCAGAAGGAGATGACGAGGCGGTGGTTCTTCGAGTCGTAGGTGATGTCGTTGGTGTGTCCCGAGGGCATAGGTTGGGATTTTGCCACGAGCTCCCAGGTATTAACGTCATATTTATAGATCATACCCGTTTCGGGAGTGGTCGACTTATTTATCATCGCGTAGTAAGCGTATTTGCCGTCACTTCCGCCGCCCTGCATAACCGTGCAACCCAGATTTTCGGGAACTTTCGCGAGCGTTTCAATGGGGTAAAACGCCATTTCTCTGCCCGAAGCCATAACTTCCTCGGGGGAAATGTAGCCCTCCTCGGTCTTGACGAAGCATTCGAAATCTTCTTCAAGAACGAGAGAAAGGTTGCCCGCGTCATCCTTGGTCACAAGATTTTCAAGAAAATAATCAAGCCCCTGATAAAGAAGATAAAAAGTCGTTCCGTTGATTGCGATCTTGTTGCCGCGGACAATGATGCCGAAGCCATGCGAGCCGAGGGCATCGAGCTTGGACTTGAGTTCAACGCTTGCGTCGCGGGCGGTATCGCCGACGAGGATCTCGACCTTATCGTCAACCGACTGACCGGGCATAACAAAATCGGTTCCGATTCCGAAGGTCGCGCCGAAGCGTTTATTCAGCTCCTTGCGGAATTCGGTGAAAAGCTCAAGCATAGTGGAAAGCTTCGGGATGCTGTCCGCTCTGATGAGAGTGACCGAAGCCGCGTTTTCGGGGGTGATGGTGAGATAGACTTTTGGCTCGGGTTCGGTCTCTTCGGCTGTAGTTTCCTCAGCCGCGGGAGCTTCGGTGGAAAGAGGTTCGGTGGTTATGGGTTCCCCTTCGCCCGTGTCGGCGCACGCGGCAAAGGCAGAAAGGAGAGTGATCAAAGCAAGAAAACAAGCGACAAAACGCTTAATTGATGATTTCATAATGCCTCCAAATTTTGTATTTAAGTAATTATACAATATTTGCGCCTAATTGTCAAGATACAGGCTTAACTCCTGCAACGATAAAATTGAAACCGCCCGTCCATTCGAAACTGTGATCGGTTTCAAAAGAACTGTTTACATATTCAAGCTTTCGGTTCATCAGTTCGATCAGTCGATCAAGCTTTGATTCATCGAAACCGTGCTCGATATAAATATCCTTTTTATCGTTATAGCGGGCAGTTATCCATGATATGTCGTCGCTGATTTCTCGCATCAGCAGGTCTTTTCTGTATTCAAGAGGATAGCTTTCGTCGTTGTAATTGAAGGTGTATGCGAAGGGATGGAGCGATATATTAGTCAACCCGCAGACTTCAAACATTTTCGGATAGCGTAGGGCGTGCCATTCCTGACTTTGGTTAAAATCTGCACCGTTCCAAGCATATCTTGAAAAAATATTTGCTTCTTCGGTCGTCAATCTTTGGAGCTCGTCGGCACCTTCAAAGGGATAGTCGCCGTGCCAAACGATACGTGGTATAACATTCGTTGCCACAACGCAGGAGACCACACCGCCGGGCTTGCAGACGCGTATAATCTCTTTGAGTCCTGCAATAGGATCGGAAAGAACGCCGATATAAGTGTAATTAGTGACGGCATCATAAGTATTGTCGGCATAGGATAAATCAAATCCGTCATCAAGCGTCAATGTCACCTTGTCACCAAGCCCAAGCTCATTAAGCTTTTCCTTACCGTACTTGATAAATCCTTCATTAATATCAAAACCGTCGATATGCCCGCCGTTCATATCCGCCGCCAGATAACGCGCAAACACGCCCGTTCCGCACCCAGCATCAAGGACGTAGCTTTCGGGAGTAATGCCGAGCCATTTGTAAAAAAGCGGGCGCATATCTTCCGTAAATCGGAATGATCTGTTTTCAAAGCCAGAATAGCTTTGCCACGATTTCCATATTTCGTTGCTGCTTTTGTTAACCGACATTGTTATTCCCTCTTATGATATTATTGATGATATATTATATCATACTTTTTATCGAATGTCAATAAACGGACAGTTTACCCGAAATAAGACAAAAGCGGCTACTTCATTAAGAGCTATGAAAATGCCACGACTAATACAAGGCAGTAAACAAGATACACATCATTACGAGCCGCAAATAACACTATAAATAAGCATAATATTACGCTGTCATCCTGAGCGGAGTCGAAGGATCTCGCGCAGCGGGTCAATTATGGAGCTTGATTTGAATGGTATCAATGTGATCCCAAATAATTCATATTGATATAATTCACAGCAGACTCAAAAGTCAGCCCGGCTTCGCCGAGGTCCTTCGACTCCGCTTCGCTCCGCTCAGGATGACAGCGTAATATAATTTTTGCTAACAAAATAAATATTATCTCGTAAGACAATTTTCACGAATACAGACCAATAATAAAGGAGCTGCCTTAAAACAGCTCCTTTTGTAGTTTATAAGATATATCAAATCTTGGGAAGGCTTGCTGCTGCGATGGACTGACCTACGCGGCGGCTGCTCTCGTCGGGAAGGTGAATGGTTATCTTTTCTGCAAGCTCGGGGAATTCCTCTGCAAGTGCCTTCTGGGCGGTCTTATAAAGAATGCTTCCGCCTTCGCCGGAGGATACGCGTCCCATAAGAAGAACGTGCTTTATATCGTAGAATATTGCATAGTAAGCCACAGCGTAACCGAAATATGCTCCGATGGTTTCATAGATCTTTGCGGCGCGCTCGTCGCCCTCTGCCATAAGCTTCTGTACGACCTTGAGCTTTTCAGCGGGGGATGCGCTTTCGTCAAGCTCGATTCCCGCTGCGGGCGCAAGCTTGATTACAGAATCCTGCGAGAAATACTTAACTCCGCAACCGTAGTCGCCCGACCATTCGTCAACCATTGCGTCCTTGTTGTAGTCAGCGGGAACGAATGCGAGTTCGTTGAGCCAGCCTGTGATATTGCCGTTGCCGTCAACATATCCGCCTGCTTCACTTGTGCCCATTGCAACGCCGAGAACGTTGGTGTCGTCAAGGTCCATTGCGCCCGCGAGAGCTGTAACGTCACCGTCATTAGCTACCTCGATCGGAACGCCGCCAAGTTCTTTAGCAATGTCGGTATAGATGTTCTTAACTACCTTCTCGAATGCCTCGGGGTTCTCGTTCTTTACCTTGAGGAAGAGCGAGGAGGTCATAATACGGTTGCCGATGACAACGCCTGCGGTAGATACACCGATAGCGTCAACCTTCGGCATCTTGGAAGCGGCTGTCTTCATAGCCTCCATAATTCCGTCGTAGTGATACTTGGGATCATTCTGCAGCTTCGGGAACCAAACAACTTCCTCGGAATATACTGCTTCGCCTTCGACTACTGCGCTTACCTTACGGTCACTTCCGCCGGCATCAAAGCCGATGCGGCAACCGTCGAGATGGCGGCCGACGGGGGATGCGGTCTCCTTTGCTACGGGAGCCTGATCGAAAGGAACGTGGATAACCTCAAAAGGAGCCTCGTAAACGCCCGACATAAAATCGTTGTCAAATGCGCGGACGCCGCCCTCGGAGTAATCTGCCTTGATCTTATCTGCGATCAGCTTGGAACCTGCGATGATTATCTTATAACCGCCGCGGATCCAAAGAAGAGTTTTAACTATTCTTTCGACGAACTCGTGGTTCTCCTCGTCGTGTCCGG
This sequence comes from Eubacteriales bacterium, assembly GCA_045537015.1. Lineage (GTDB taxonomy): Bacteria > Bacillota > Clostridia > Oscillospirales > CAG-272 > CAG-390. Next base: position 7,318 of record JAZSOQ010000094.1, on the reverse strand, counting down.
TGCCGTCCTTGAACACCTCGATGGTGAATACGGAGGTTAGACCGTCGTTTCTTTCAAGTCCGATAGTGAGCGGCTCGCCGCCCTCTGCCTTTACTGCAGCTTCAAAATCGCGGTATACAACCGACATCGGCATAAAGCCGGGATCGAGCGGTGCTAAAACTTTAAGCTTCATAAATAGTTCTTCCTTTCTTTATGGTTCTGATTATATTGATATTTTCATCTGCAATGATGATGTCAGCATCCTTGCCTGCTTCAAGCGAGCCGATGCGGGCGTCGCACTTGATAGCTTTTGCGGGGTTGAGGGATGCCATTTTGAAAACCTCATTTGCGGGGAGAGATGTATGATCGAGAACGTTCTTGACCGCGCTGTTGAGCTTGAGAACGCTTCCGGCAATGGTGCCGTCGGCAAGTCTGCACTCGATTCCCTTGAGGAATATGGGTTGTCCGCCGAGATCGTATTCTCCGTCGGGCATTCCTCCCGCGCGGGTGCAGTCGGTGATAAGCACCATCTTATCGCCCTTGACCTTTGCAATTATCGAATAAAGTCCGGGGTTGATATGGAAGGTATCGGCGATAACCTCGACCGAAACGTTATCAGATGCAAGTGCTGCACCGACAACGCCGGGGTTTCTGTGTGCAAGCGCGGACATAGCATTGAACAGATGTGTCGCGTGGTTGACGCCATCCTTGGCTGCGCTCATTGCTTCATCGAACATAGCGTCGGTATGGCCCATAGAAACCAATACTTTGGATTCTGCAGCCAGCTTTTTGATGCAAGCGTGTCCTTCGTCCATTTCGGGAGCGAGGGTTACCGATGTGATGATGTCTGCATTTTCAATTATGAAATCAGCATCGGGTTTGAGAATGTTCTCTTCCGCCTGTGCGCCCTTTTTCGAGGGGTTGATGAAGGGACCTTCGGCGTGAACTCCGATAATTTCTGCGCCATCCCAAGTCTTGCTTTCTTCTTTGAGAGAGCGTACTGCGTTGAGTGCGGCGACTATCTGCTCCTTGGAAACCGTCATTGTAGTGGGAAGGAACGCGGTAACTCCGTTCTCGGCTACGCCGTAAGCCATCTTTTTGATCCCCTCGGGCTTTGCGTCGCAAGTATCCTCTCCGAGATAGCCGTGGATATGAATATCAATGAGACCGGGGGCGACGTAATTGCCTTTTGCATCGATGACGCTCGCATCTGCGGGAAGCTCGTCCACTATACCGCAGATCTTTCCGCTATCGCTGTCGAAAGCCAGGATTTTGCCGCACACGACCGAATCGGGAAGTACTATTTTACCGTTGGTTATGTATGTCAGTGCCATAGTATGTAACTCCTTATAAATAATTTCCTTACGTGCATAGTATAGCAAACTATAATGAACTGTTTTTGAATTTTTTTTGAATTCTTTATACCAGCTCTATGTTTTGTATGAAATTTATAATATTAGATTGTTAATTAATAATTCAGTACCATATTTGCAAGCACATCGGGTGAAGAACCTTTCTTATTTCGTTTTACCCGCACCAATACCAAAGGGGTGACCTGTTGGTCACCCCTTTGGTATTGGTGCGGGTAAAAGGACTTGAACCTTCACCGAGGAACCCCGACTAGAACCTGAATCTAGCGCGTCTGCCAATTCCGCCATACCCGCAAATTATTGATTTCGAGAATATACGTCCCCGCATGGTGGAATTGCTTCCGCACATACCCGTATATTTTCTTATGATATAAGCAAAGCAGCCGTACGGCTGCTTTGCTTGGTGCGAGAAACGGGACTTGAACCCGTACGGTGTGAACCACACGCCCCTCAAACGTGCGCGTCTGCCAGTTCCGCCACTCTCGCGTGTTGCTTTCGACAACGGTAATATTATACCACTTTCGAACTCATTTGTCAATACCTTTTTTCAATTTTTTTTGAAAAAATGCAAGTTTTTTGAGTTTTTTTCGAGTTGCCGGAAAGCAAAAGTATTTCAGTTTGGAATTGAGCTAATATCCTTGCGCTTTTTTCCGTTTTTCACAAGGCTTTTGCCCCATCCATACTCCGCTGCCATCTTGTAAATCGCGCGCGGGATGCCTACGTTAGTATAAAAATTTTCAAAATTATTTTCTTCGAGAATTTTCTGGAGCAAGAAATTAAGTCCTTTGTCGATCTGCGATTTCGGTTTGGCTCCGGGCTTCATATTCAAAAGCACGGTCAGAGCACCGCCGCCACCAACTCCGTTTCCGCCGCCGAAGACAAATCCGCATCTGCGCGACCAATGCTTTATAATGTCAAGCGACCACTCGCATTGGCGTCCGTCGTAAAATCCGCAGTTGGAAACGGCATAGATATATCTCTCGCCAAAAGTATCCTTGTTTTTCTCAAGTTCTTTGAGGCAGGAAAGCAGATGACCGGGGACGCCGTCTACGTAAAGCGGATAGAAGAACACCCACGCTTCGCACTCTGCAAGAGTCTCTATTACGTCATCTGTCAGCTTCGGCTTGTTCATTTTGATCTCAACGCAGTCGCACTTTTCATACGCGCAGGCGAGAAAATCAGAGATCAGCGCGCCGCTGGCACTCTCTTTGCACTTTGGACTTCCGTTAATGAGTGCTATTTTCACAGTGCCACCTCCGCAAGTTCTTCGGGCTTTTTCAAAAAGACGACCTTTTCGACAACGGCGTAGAAATTCTTTGCGTTTGCCTTAACGATATTCTCCGCGGTGATCTTCTCTTCCTCGGTGATGTACTCGCCGTAAAAATAAGTGGAAAGCTTTATCTTATTGAAATATCTTCTTCTGTGGCGCATCTCGTCGTTGACGATGGCAAAATCGGGGCGGACGTAGGAGATGCATCTGTCCTGAACCTTTTTGACAAAGGAGCTGAATCCACCGTAAAGGCATTCGCTTATCATAATAAGCTCCTCGCACTTGCCCATATCCCAGCCGGTGCAATGGAAGCCGTCCTTGATGACGCACTCGCCGGGGGTCTTTATCCAACATCCGAAGCAGCCGATGCAATGCTTGATCATAGCATCGGGCTTGATGATCTTGTGCTCGCCTGTTACGGGGATGGCGAAATCCTTGATATCGGTAATGATCAATTTCATTTATCAGTCTTCTTTCAGTTTATTAAGTACCGATCTGTATATGCACTCCATCCCCTCGGCATTTGGGTGGAGCGTGTCGGGGAGCATATCGAAAGTCAGGCCGGAGGAGCGCAGATCCACGCATTTTATATTATAATGTAAACAGATCTCCAAGGCAAGATCGGCAAATTCGGAAAGTCTTGCGTTATCGTAATAACCGCCGCTTATTGAGGGTGAGATCGCGATAATTTGTGCATTGGGATAGAAATGCCTCAAACGCAGGAGGGTTTGGGAATATGCATCGGCAAAAGAATCCCATTTGACTGCGGAGAAATCGAGCCCGCGCGAAGGGTCGAAATTCCCCTTTTCTATCATCTTACCCGCATCGTTTGTTCCGCCGAAAAACAGAATGAGATCGGGAGTTCCGTTAGAACCAAGATTTTTGATTCTTGTTATCGATGCCATAGCGGCATCGGGGCCGAAATCCTTTTCGTTGCGGTCGCGAAAATTGGAGACAGTTGAGCCCGCCCAGCTGTCATTGACTCCAAGCTTTGCTTCGAGAGTGTTGATAAGCTTCATCCACCAGGTGTCATTCACATCGGTAAGCAGATCTTCCTGCGGATAGCGGGGGCGGTGCGCGAGGTTGATGCCGTCAGCTTCGGGGATATATCCCGCAAAAGTGGAAATGCTGTCGCCGAGTATTGATATTATTTTACCCTTGAATCTGTCCATCCGTGCTTCTCCGTCCGGTTCATTTTGTATTATTATACAACACAAAAATGACGATTTTGAGAACATTAATAAAAAAAATACATTAAGTTCAATTTTTCTGTTTCATTGTTGATATTCAGTTTATTTTTTAGGTATATAATAAAATTAACATATTATTACTTATCGGAGGCAACGATGCTTCAGCTTAAAGGTTTGAAGAAAACTTTCAAAACAGGAGAGCTTACGCAGGTCGCTCTTGACGGCGTATCCCTCAACCTGCGCGACAATGAATTCGTCGCGATCCTCGGCCCCTCGGGCTCGGGAAAAACAACTCTGCTTAATATGATCGGCGGTCTTGATCGCTACGACAGTGGAGACCTTATCATCAACGGTATCTCGACAAAGAAATATAAAGACCGCGATTGGGACTCCTACAGAAACCATACCATCGGATTCGTATTTCAGAGTTACAATCTTATTCCCCATCAGTCTATCCTCGCAAACGTTGAGCTTGCGCTGACCATTTCGGGCGTCGGACGCAAGGAAAGACGCGAAAGAGCAAGAAAGGCTCTCGAAACAGTCGGACTCGGCGATCAGCTTCATAAGAAGCCTAACCAGATGTCGGGCGGTCAGATGCAGAGAGTTGCGATCGCACGTGCGCTCATCAACGACCCCGATATTCTTCTTGCGGACGAGCCGACGGGTGCGCTTGACAGCGAAACGAGCGTTCAAGTAATGGAGCTTCTCAAGGAGGTTGCAAAGGACAGACTCGTCGTTATGGTAACGCACAACCCCGAGCTTGCGGAGGAATACGCAAACAGAATCGTCAAGCTCCGCGACGGTAAGATCATTGGCGACACCAATCCCTTTGAGGTCGACGAAAGCACTCTTGAGGCACCCAAGCACAAGAATATGGGCAAGTCTTCGATGTCACTCACAACATCTTTCGGGCTTTCGCTTCGCAACCTTTTCACCAAAAAGGGCAGAACTCTGCTCACCTCGTTTGCGGGAAGCATCGGTATCATCGGAATTGCGCTGATCTATGCGGTTTCGAACGGCTTGACCGCTTATATCAATACCGTTCAGGAGGACACCCTCTCCTCATCGCCCATTCATCTTGAATCGACTCATATCGATCTTGGCAGTATTATGCTTGCTATGATAAACACAGCCGAATCAAAGGAAGATCACGATCTCGACGCAGTTTACAGCAAGACGGTCATGTATGATTTCGTCAACGTTATGAACAGCATTGAATCGCAGGAAAACGATCTCAAGTCCTTCAAGGAATTTATTGAGCGCGAGTATTCCGACACAGAATCCGATCTTGGGCTGCACGAGGCGCTCAGCGGAATTGATTACGGCTACAACATAAACCTCCTTCTTTACACCGAAAACGTTGACGGCACCATCATCCACTCCGATACAAATGCTCAGCTTCAGGAGATAATGGGCAAATTCATCGGCAAGCTGCTTTCGAACAAGGATCAGCTTTCGGGATCGGGATCCTCGAACAATTCGATGGCATCGATGATGTCGAGCTCGATGGGCTACGGCGGACTTTGGCAGGAGATGCTTCCCGGTGACGGCGAAATGATCAATCCCGTCGTAAAAAAGCAATACGACGTTGTAGAAGGCAAGTGGCCCGAGGCTTACAACGAGGTCGTGCTCGTTCTTGACTCGAACAACGAGATTGCCGATATGGCACTTTACGCACTTGGTCTTATCTCGGAGGAGGAGATCGACATTATCGTCGACGCGGCTATCAACAAGGCGCCCCTTACCGTTAACACCAATCGTTGGACCTATGCGGAGATAATGGATATGGAATTCCGCACCATCTTCCCCGCCGACTGTTACACTCTTGACGAGCGCACCGGGCTTTACACCGATATGCGCGACTCAAGTGCCGGTTTGAAATATCTTTATGATAAAGGCACCCCCATTAAGGTGGTTGGCATAATCCGTCCCAATGAGGATGCCGTTTCCGGTATGCTCAGCGGATCGATCGCTTATACAAGCGAGCTTACCGAATTCGTTATTGAAAAATCCAAGTCCTCTGCTGCTATTATGGCTCAGCTGGCGGACTCCGCAAATGACATTTTCACAGGTCTTCCCTTCGACCTCAGTGACGGTAATCTTACCGATGCCGAAAAGGCGGAGATCTTCAAGAGTTATGTTTCTGAGCTTGATACAAAGAAAAAGGCAGAGACTTATGTGACCGTTATGGGTATTCCCGACAAGGCTTGGCTTGACAGTCAGGTCAAGGTCTACCTTGGAAATATGACCGAAGAGGTTAAGCGCGACTATCTCATCACGGCTCTCACAGAGCAGATGGGTATGGACACCGAGACCGTCACCGAATACGTGACCGCGCTGACCGTTGAGGATATCGACGATCTGCTTTCTGATGGTATTGCCCAGATGATCAAGGATCAGTACCGCCGCGGTGTTGAAGGTCAGCTTGCGGCAATGACCGAGGAACAACTTGCGGGCGCGCTCGATATGGCTCTTCCCACATACAGCGACGAGCTTGCCGCTATTTATTACGAGGAAGCCATTACATTTGCTCCCACATCATACGAACACAATCTCAGGGCTCTCGGCTACGTCGAGCTTGATGACCCCGCGTCGATCAGTCTTTATGCTTCAACCTTCTCGGATAAGGATATTATCGAGGAGGCTATCGCAAAGTATAACGAGGGTGTTGACGAGCTTGAAAAGATCAGCTACACCGATTACCTTGGCATTATGATGTCCTCGATTGCAACCATTATAGATGCGATAACATACGTTCTTATCGGATTCGTATCGGTATCTCTCATAGTTTCTTCGATCATGATCGGCGTTATCACTCTGATCTCTGTTCAGGAAAGAACGAAGGAGATCGGTATCCTTCGCGCAATCGGCGCATCGAAGAAGAACGTTTCGAGTATGTTCAACGCCGAGACAGTCATCATCGGCTTTGCTTCGGGTATCGTCGGTGTCGGTGTGACCTACCTGCTCTGCATCCCGCTCAACGCAATTCTGGTATATCTTACAGATATTCCGAACCTTACCGCGCAGCTTCCCATATTTGTTGCTGTGATACTCGTTTTCATCAGCATGGGACTTACACTCATTTCGGGACTTATCCCCTCGAGAAGTGCGGCAAAGAAGGATCCCGTTGCAGCGCTCAGAACAGAGTAATAGTGAACAGTGGTCAGTGGTTAGTGGACAGAAAGATGCGATTGATATTTTAATTATTTGTATCTATCCATTGTTAAGCTGATGATTATATAAATTATATAAAATGAAATAATCTCGGATATGAGAAGTTTATAACTTCAAAATATCCGAGGTTTTTCTATTTACTTGTTTTTTGCTTTACATAATTATAAACGCACTAAACATAGTTATATATGTAATTTTTTGTCCGGTTTCAGCGCATCGGTAAGTCGAATGTGTCAGAGCATCGGTAAGTGAATGTGTCAGAGCATCGGTAAGTCCAAGGCAAAAATATGGTATAATAACCGTCGAAAGGCGGTGACAAAATGTCTTGGAAGGAA
>JAZSOQ010000066.1:0-14932 GCA_045537015.1 Eubacteriales bacterium | reverse complement strand
AGGCTCCGCCTTAAGAATCTGCCACCTTTTGAAAAAGGTGGACGAAAACTTTTCCGCTGCTGTTGGGTTTAATTAAATCGGAAATTTCCGCATGCGGAAATTTACCTTCATTCGGCGCAGCCGACTATCATTCTGCGAAGCAGATTATCATTCTCGCGCAAGCGAGATCATCATTCCGCCGAAGGCGGACAGTACGCATATAACCAAAAAATGCAAGCCAATTCGGCTTGCATTTTTTATAGGTGCACTCAACTTATGCCATCAACTTAACCATTACCGCTTTCTGCGCGTGCAGACGGTTTTCGGCTTCCTCGAAGATCTCGGCGGCGTGTGCCTCAAAGACCTCGGCGGTGATCTCTTCCTCGCGGTGCGCGGGGAGGCAGTGGAGCACAAGTGCGTCGGGTTTTGCGTAGGTCATAACCTTGGAGTTGATCTGGTAGCCCTCAAATGCCTTGCGTCTGATAGCTGCCTCGCCCTCCTGACCCATTGATGCCCAAACGTCGGTGTAGAGCGCGTCTGCATCCTTTGCGGCTTCCTCGATCGACTCGGTGCAGAGGAATCTGCCGGTCGCCTCAGCCCATTTCATAATTTCCGCGTCGGGCTTATAATTTGCGGGGCAAGCGATCGCAACGCTCATTCCGGCAAGGATACAGCCGACGATGAGAGAGTTTGCCATATTGTTGCCGTCGCCGATGAAGCAGAGCTTCTTGCCCTCAAGATCGCCGCGAAGCTCGCGGATGGTCTGCAGGTCTGCAAGTACCTGGCAGGGGTGCGCGTAGTCGGTAAGGCCGTTGATTATCGGGATCGAGCCGAATTCTGCCATATCCTCGACCTCTTTCTGGTCGAAGGTACGGATCATAATGCCGTCAAGGTAGCGCGAGAGCACGCGGATGGTGTCTGCGGTCTCCTCGCCGCGGCCGATCTGCAGGTCGTTCGAGGAAAGGAAAAGACCCTTTCCGCCGAGCTCGTGAATACCCACTTCGAAAGAAACGCGGGTACGTGTCGAGGACTTGCGGAAGATCATACCGAGGGTCTTGCCCGCGAGATAGGGCTTCTTGATGCCCGCCTTGCGCTCGGCTTTGAGCTCGTCGGCGAGGTCGAGGATGGAGTAAAGCTCCTCTTTTGTAAGGTCGGAGAGTTTGAGAAGGTGTTTCATTATATTATTCCTTTCGGATTCATTCAAGAATTTCTGCGAGGATCGCGAGCGCCTCGTCGATCTGCTCGTAGGTGATGTTGAGCGGGGGAAGGAGTCGGAGTTTGTCCTTTGCCGAGAGGAAAAGCACGCCGCGCTCGATTCCCGCCGCGATGATCTCGGGGGTGGGCTTTTCGGCTTTGATTCCGATCATCAGACCGAGTCCGCTGACCGAGATCACGCCCTTGATGGATGCAAGTTTTTTGAATATATATTCACTCTTTGCGCGGACCTCGGCGAGAAAAGCATCGTCGAGTCGGCTGATCACGTTGAATGCGCCCGCCGCGCAAGCGGGATTTCCGCCGAAGGTCGAGCCGTGCGAACCTGCCGAGAGGGTGTCCTTGACCTTTTCTCCAAGGATGACAGCGCCGATGGGGAGTCCGCCGCCGAGACCCTTTGCGGTCGAGACGATATCGGGCTTGATGCCGAATTGCTCGAAAGCGTAAAGAGTGCCCGTGCGTCCGTTACCCGTCTGGACTTCGTCGACGATGAGGAGGATGTCCTTCTCCTCGCAAGTCTTCGCGATGGCGGAAACGTAGTCCTTATCAAGCGGATTTACGCCGCCTTCGCCCTGAACGAGCTCGATCATAACGGCGCAGACGTCGTCGGTCATTGCCGCCATCATCGCGTCAAGATCATTCGCGGGGACGTGGCAAAATCCATCGGTGAAGGGCATAAAGGTGGTGTGGAAGACGTCCTGACCCGTCGCCGCGAGGGTGGTGATGGTTCTGCCGTGGAAGGAGTTGACAAGCGTGACGATCTTCGCGCGGCCTTCGCCGTATTTGTCGAAGGAGTATTTGCGCGCCGCCTTGATCGCGCCCTCGTTCGCCTCCGCACCCGAGTTGCCGAAGAAGACGCGGCACATGCCCGTCCTCTCGCAAAGAAGCTCGGCAAGGCGTGCGCAAGGCGAGGTGTAGTAGAGGTTTGAGGTGTGGGAGTAGGAGTTCAGCTGAGCTGTGACCGCTGCGATCCACTCGTCATCGGCGTAGCCGAAGGTGTTGGTCGCGATGCCGGAGCCCATGTCGATGTATTTTTTGCCGTTCGCGTCAAAAGCCACCGCACCCTTGCCCGCGACGATCTCGACGGGGAAGCGGCGGTAGGTCTGAGCGACATATTTGGAGTCAAGTTGGAATGTGTTCATTTTGTTCACCATAAATAATGAATAATGAATGATGAATAATGAATAATGAATAATTTTGGTAACTTTTCTCGCTTTGCTCAAAAAGTAATTTTATTAATTTTCGAGTTTGCGAGAAAATTTTCCTTAATTATTCATTATTCATCAGCGAAGCGACTTCATTATTCATTATTCATTTCTGCTTTTTTTATTTTTATGCCAAAACCATAGTACCAAGACCTTCATCAGTCAAGATTTCGATGAGAATCGAGTGCGGTACTCGTCCGTCGATAATAAACACGCGTTTTACGCCGCCTTTGACAAGATCTGCGCAGCCGGTTACCTTCGGGATCATACCGCCCGAGATCGTGCCGTCTGCGATGAGGGCGTCGATCTCGTCAACGCGGATCTTGGAGATGAGAGTCGTGGGATCATCCTTATCGGCAAGAATGCCGGGGGTGTCGGTCAGCGAAATGAACGCCTCGGCGCCAAGGGCAGCGGCGATCTCGCCCGCCATCGTGTCGGCGTTGATATTATAAATTTCACCCGCCTTGTCGCAGGCGACGCTCGAAATCACGGGAATGTAGCCCTTTTCAAGGACGTCGGTGATAAGTCCCGTGTTGACCTTCGTGATCTCGCCGACGTAGCCGAGCGCGGGGTCGAGCTCCTTGACGTGGATCATATTCGCGTCGATGCCCGAAAGTCCGACGGCAAGTCCGCCAACCGAGCCGATCAGTCCGACCAGACCCTTATTGACCTTGCCCGCAAGCACCATCGTTGCGACCTTTGCGGTCTCGGCGTCGGTAACGCGGAGTCCATTCTCGAATTTGCTCTCGATATTCATCCTCTTGAGCGTTTCGGTCAGCGCGGGGCCGCCGCCGTGAACGAGAACGACCTTCACGCCGATCAGATTCAAAAGCGCAACGTCGCGCATAACGTCCTCTTTGAGGCTTTCGTCAACCATCGAGGAGCCGCCGTATTTGATGACGATGATCTTGTCGGTGTATTTTTTGATATAAGGAAGCGCCTCGACCAGCACCTTTGCGCGGTCAGCGTTGGAAATATTCATCATGTTCTGTAATCTCCGTTGATCTTGACGTAGTCGTATGTCAGGTCGCAGCCCCACGCGGTTGCGGTTTCGTCGCCCATTCCGAGTGTGATGTTGACCTGAATTTCATCGCAAAGAAGGATCTCCTTTGCCTTTTCCTCGGAAAAATCAACGCCTGCGCCGCCGCGGCAGACCTCGATCTCGCCAGCCTTTGATGCGAATTTCACGCCGATGGTGTTGACGTCCACCTTCGCGCCCGAGTAGCCGATGGCGCAGAGGACACGTCCCCAGTTTGCATCGGCGCCGAACATTGCCGCCTTGAAAAGGCTCGAGCAGATGACGGATTTTGCGACGGTACGTGCGGTCTGCTTGTCCGCCGCGCCGCTTACGTTGCATTCAAGAAGCTTCGTCGCGCCTTCGCCGTCAGCCGCGATCGCACGGCAGAGTTTCGAGGTTACGGCAAAGAGAGCCTCCTTGAAGGTAGCAAAATCGGGTGAATTTTCATCGATCTCATCGTTGCCCGCCATACCGTTTGCCATGACGGAAAGCATATCGTTTGTCGAGGTGTCGCCGTCGACGGAGATCATATTAAAGGAGTTCTGAACGTCCTCTTTGAGCGCGATATTCAGCGCGTTCGGGGTGATCGCAACGTCGGAGGTGACGAAAACGAGCATGGTTGCCATATTCGGATGGATCATTCCCGAGCCCTTCGCGATACCGCCGATGCGGCATTTTTTGCCGTCGAGCTCAAATTCGACCGCAACGCTCTTGAGCTTTGTGTCGGTGGTCATGATTCCCCAAGCCGCCTCGTCCGAGCCTTCGTAGGAAAGCGAGGAAACGAGCTCGTCCATACCCGCCGCGATGGGTGCGACGTCGAGCTTCTGACCGATAACGCCTGTGGAGGCGACGATAACGTCCTTCGCGGGGATGCCGGTCGCCTTGTAGACGAGATCGCACATCGTCTCCGCGATCTGAATGCCGTCGGCGTTGCAGGTGTTGGCGTTGCCGCTGTTGCAGATCACGGCGCGTGCGCAGCCGTCGGAGAGGTTGGCGCGGGTGACCTTGATGGGCGCGCCGCAGACGAGGTTGGTGGTGTATACTGCCGCCGCCGAGCACTTGCGGTCGCTGACGATGAGGGAAAGATCCTTCTTCGTCTTGTTCTTGCGGATGCCGCAATGAATGCCCGAGGCGCGGAAGCCTTTTGCGGCGCAAACGCCGCCTTCAATGTAATTTATCATAATTTGAGTCCTTTCACGGGGTCAGCCCCGATTGCGATGTTCATATTCTCGATAGCGGCGCCCGAAGCACCCTTGCCGAGGTTGCAAAATAATGCATAAATATTCATTGTATATTCATTTCCCGAAACAATGATCCGCATCGAGTCGAGTCCCGAAAGTGAGTTCGAGAAGATCAGCCCGTCAGGTGTGCCTTTTTCGCAGAGTGGAGCGACCGAGATTATCTTGCTGTCCGCGTAGTGCTCCGAGTAGAGCGTGTGCATTTCTTCGACGGTCAGCTTCTTTTGTGCCAGCCTCATCTGGACGGGTACGCAAACGCACATTCCCGAATAAAAATCCGATACGATGGGGTTGAATGCAGGGGCGAAATCGAGTCCGCAGACCGACTTGATCTCGGGCAGATGCTTATGAGAAGCGGTCAGAGCATATTGGCAGGGCGAGTCGAATTTCGGGTCGCGTCCCTCCGCCTCATAATCGGCTATCATTTTCTTTCCGCCGCCCGAATATCCCGTCAGGCTGTGGATGGCGAAAGGATAGGCGGCGTCAAGGATTCCGCGCGATGCGAGGGGGTAGAGGATCGCGATCGCGCCGCTTGCGTGACAGCCCGGATTTGCGATGCGTTTCGAGTTCTTTATCTTCTCCGCGTGAGCCGCAGAAAGCTCGGGGAAACCGTAAGCCCAATCGGGGTTGGTGCGGTGCGCGGTCGAACAGTCTATGATAACGGTGGAGTCGTTTTTGCAAAGAGTCACAGCCTCGCGTGCCGCGTCGTCGGGCAGGCAAAGGAAGGTGACGTCGGAGGCACAGATCGCCTCGCATCTGGCGGCGGCATCCTTCCTTAATTCCTCGGGAAGAGTGATGAGCGAAATATCCTCGCGCTCGGCAAGCCGCTCATGGATGCGCAGTCCCGTAGTCCCCGCGCTCCCGTCAATGAACACTTTTTTCATAAAATCAGTCTCCAAAAAGAAATAATATCGCATTATAAATATGTTACATATTATACTACAAAAATGCGAAAAGGTCAAGGGGTTTGGTGAATATTTTGAGGAGAAAAATGAATAAATAATCATTTTTCAAAGATATAAGTATACAAAATGCATATAAAGCAATAAACAACAAAACGACAACCGAAAGAGGTTGCCGTTTTGCTGATAAATTTACGTTATGCCCCAAGGGTACCGCGTACAGGTACGCTTTGCTCATAGAGGGTCTCGGGTGCAATATCAATATCTCCGTCATTCCACACAGGAACACCGTAATCGATATATACTCCTTTGAACACATTTATATCAGCGAGAGGAGCGAATGCGGGTTGCGATAAAAAAGGGGTCAAATCAAATACTTTGGCTTCACCTGTGTTAAAACGAAGCCACAGTTTGTGGTTTTCAAGCGGGCGAATCCCGTTTACTTTCAGCATAGGCTTTTCTTCGCCTGCGTAAGCGATACCATTTTTGATATACATACTGTAAGCTCCTTTCTGATGATCAACGAAGAGGATCGATTTTTCCGAATTCTTTGCCTTGGATGGCATTATTCCACGCGCGGTAAAGTTCATCTTCATGAATAAGTGCCCATGCTTGCACAAGCTTTAATTGTTTTACCGGAAGACTGCCTGCAAGCAATTCACCGTCAATACCGACGGAGGCTTCGTATTCTGCAAAGTAAACGTGAAAATGCGGCTTGTGATGTTGGCTGTTATCGTTATAAATCATCTTGATTATGATGTTGTAAAATCTGCATAATTCAGGCATAACGATATCCCCCGTCAATATTCTGTATAATTATTATAGCATAAGTTTTTTTGTTAGTCAATATCTATTTTTTATTATTCTATCCGTATTTTGCCTATAATATTACGCATCCGAATGCTTCTCCATCATCTCCCTCGCCTTATTGACGAACTCCTTATATCTCTCGTCATCGCGGGCGGAGTTGAACCATTCCCAGCCTTTTTTGGCGGTCATTGCGTTGTAATAGCGTGCGGGAGAGGTGATATTGATCCACCAGGCTTCCCCGTAGTGCTCGCGGGTGCCGTCGGGGAGGTGGAAGGTGCCGTTATCGCCCTTTTCGATCTTGATGCCGCCGTAGATCTCCTTGTCGCCGACGTCAAGAAGCGTGCCGTCCGCGATCTCGAACCATTTAGGCGCAAGCTCGAAGGCTCGCTCGAGATATGCATAAGCCTCGTCCTTTAGCTCGGGCTTTTTGCATCCGAATGTGGTGCAAGCTGCCATAAAGTGCATTTCGGCATAAGCACCGAGCCACGCGGGCGCGATCTCGCCGTTTTCGTCGGTGAGCATATTTTCGATCATCTTGAGGCGATATTTTGCCCATGCAACGCCTCGCGGCGCGCATTTCCAGGATCTGCTGTTGCGCGTAATGAAGTGCAGCATCAGGTGGAGGTTGTTTGCGGAATTACGCAGGCGCGCTTCGGGGAGCTTGCGCTCGTCCCAGATGCGCTCCTCAATGACCTCGCGCTCGACGAATGCATATTCCGTGATGGGATCGGGGACGTTGCGGATGCCCGTCATATCCTCGAAAATGTTGATCTCGCCGTCATCGTTGCGGATATAGGTGTATTCAACGGCGCCGTAATAGCCGTCGGTGAGGTCGAGCGCCTCGTAGAAACGAACAAGTCCGTCCTCGAAGGGCATATAACCCTTGCCGACGCCCTCGTAGGAGGAAAGCTCGTATATTGCCTTCATTCCGCCGGCATAATCGTTGACGGTGCGGACGATTCCGATGCCATCGGCGAAATAGTATTCCTTGTTTCCGCCGCGATAGGAGTGACCCGCATCCATACCGTCGATCTTGAGCGAGAGCTTGAGGCAGTTTTCAAATGTACCCGCCTTTGTTGTGACGCTTCCGCCGTCCTCGACCGACATCGTGGTCTTGATCGGCATACGGTCGTAAAGTGAATATTCGATCACGGGAGACGCGCCAACGACCCAGGTGTCGGACCAAAGGCATTTTGTCGCATCCTGAAGAATTCCGTACATGTGGTTGAAAAGCAGGGCATCCTCTGAGGCGACATTTCCGCTTCCGTTCTTCCATTCAAATGAGAAGCGACGGTCCTGCGTCAGATGATACTCCCCGTTTTTTTCGTGCAGGGCGGATTTCTGGAAGAAATTCCAATGCCCCGTGACCTTGGTGCCGGGGTTGAACTCGGGATCGGTGTCAAGGATCCTCCTTGCGACCTTCGCGGCAATGCGGCTGTGCAGCTTTTCCATCGGAGTGCGCGCAAGCTTTTCGGCAAGCTCGATCTGGCGGGAAACGTCCTTGATCCTGCAGTTGTCCTTATCGTCATATTCGCAATATTCGTTGCGGACGCACTCGATCATCTCAAGCCAAGAGGACTCGTCATAGCCGAAGCGCTCGCTTTCATCGTATGTTGAGATGATCGCGTTTTCGCCGTCAAAGTATCTGACCTCGTAGCTGTCAACCGACCTTAAATATTGGGAATTTCCGTCGATCGAATATTCCCATTTGTTGCCGACCGCAAGCGGGATCAGTCCTTCGCCGCCCTTTATCTCGTAAGCGGTGAGGTGGGCGGTATCCCTGATGCCATCGAGTCTGCGCTCGTATTTTACGATACCAACGCCCGCGCGGTACCAGATCTTGTAATAGGAAGTACCGTTCCACCATTTGTATTCCTTCGACTCCCAAACGTGGCAGTTTTCGAACACGCCCGCGGGAGTTTCGGCGCGTTCGCTATCGGAAAGATAGGTGAGCGTCGAGCCGTCGGTGGCGGTGTAGCACTCGCCCACGGGAATATCGAGGAAGAAATATCCGTCGCAGCTGCCTGCGTTTTCGAACAACATCGAGCGCGTGTCGCAGCCCGAATGGAGATAACCTTCCCCGTAGCCGTCGCGGTTCCAGAATCTCGGCACGCCGTCGATAATCTTTATCTTATCCGCACCGAAACCGACGGCGTATGAGTTTTTATCTGCCTGTCCGAACTTTTCTTTCATTCTTCCAAGCAAGTCAAGCGCGTTTGCGGCGAGCGAATGTACGGTATCGGACGCGGGGACGAGCTTTTGCGCCTTTTCCAGACATTCACGGCTTTCCTCATATTTCCTATCCATCATATATCTGTATCCGAGGCGGAATATTTCGTAAGCCGTTGCACCGACAAATCCCGCTTTTTCGAGCGCGGGGATCTGCACGTCGCGCATAAATTCGATCCGCTTCTGACCGCTGTATTCTTCGTCCTCGCGGGTGAGGATAAAGCGCATTATTTCGTCATTTTTACCGATCATCGCCGCTTCCTTGATGCGGGCGAAGAGGTCCTCGTTCTTTTTGCCGGGGAGCCACCACCAGCCGCGCGCGAGGACGTCGGCGAGAGCGTGGTATTTATCCTTGCATTCGGGAAGGTTTTCGACCTCGGCGAGGACGCCCGCACAGACCTCCGCGAAGCCGCTCTTGTCGCTCATGATCTGCCAGAGCTTGATCTCTTCGACCTTCTTCATTACTCTCTCGACGAGAGTGTCGTTTGCCTTTTCGTTCATTGCACAAAGTTCCTTTCTCAGCCTTTTTCTGCCTTCGTGGAGCTGGGATTTGACGGTGCCGACCGAGATCTGCATCTTTTCCGCGATTTCAGCGACCGAAAGCTCCTCGAAGTAATGAAGAGTGATCACGCGGCGCACCTTCTCGGGAAGCGAGAGGACGGTGCGGTGAAGCTCTTCCTTTTCCTCGGAGATCGCGTAAAGCGAGGCGGGGTCCTGCTCGTAGTCGGTGACGTCCGCGTATTTTTCGATGTCCTCGATCGGGGCAAAGGGACGGTATCTTCGCACCGTGTTCTTCGCGCTGAACATGGCGATCTTGCATACCCAGGCGAGGAATTTTGAGGGCTCGGAGAGGGTATCGAGCTTCATCCACGCGGTGACGAATGCATCCTGCGAGGCGTCCTCTGCCATAAAGTGATTGCGCGTGACCGATGCCGCCGCCGCGATGACGGCGTTCTGATGCCGCACCACCAGCGCCTCAAATGCTTCCTTTTCGCCCGCAAGCGTCAAAAGCACGAGCGTTTCGTCGTTTTGGTTCTTGTAATTCACTTCGCGTTCTCCTTTCGTTATTGCCTTTTTGAACGTTCATCTGTTAGTGTCGGAAGAACGCCGGAAGGTTGGGAAGGTTGAGAAAATTTTTCAAAAAAATCTTTGTGTAAGGATATTATAGCATAGTTTGTGGCGGTTGTCTATATAAAGGTTTGTTTTGGTTCATTTGATATAATGCGGCGGAATAATGCTCTCCTCATTCACCGCTCCTCGCGGTCCCCCTTCTCCGCTGGAGAAGGCTTGAGGGTTTGTGCAGACTTCTTTGATATTCAGCGAACATCGGATATTTCTATAATTTTGTTTAGGCAGATTGGAATATTTTTATCAAATTATTTTGCACTCGTAATGGAGTTTTCAGCAAACTTTTTCAATAAAATATTCCTCTTTGCTATGCAAAATTATATATCTAAATCATCTTCGCTGAACATTTAGCGGTTATCGCCCAACCATTCAGCTTTCTCCAGCGGAGAAGGGGGACCGCGAGAAGCGGTGAATGAGGAGAGCCGGGTCTGTATTGCATATTCGACAAACAGTTTAATTAAATTATCATATTGGAGTTGACGCACTTGTTTACGAGCAGGAACATAGTTTTTGAGTTATGTCGATTTTTGAACAAAAGAGGTAAGCTCAGTATAAAAATCATTATCCAAATATATTTTGCTCGTTCGCTTATCATCAAAAAGTACAAGGAGACATCTCGTCGTTAATGAGACTATACTCGATATTGTGCAGTACAGACTCCGCCACCCCTCATCCGCCGCTTCGCGCCACCTTCTCCCAAGGTCCGGGAGAAGGCTGATGAGTTGGTTCGTGTTTCCTCGCGTTTCAGCGAATATTATTTAGGATACAATCTTTTGTTGATCAAATAGGAATATTTATTGTAAAAAGGTTTCGGAAATTATATTACGAGCTCAAAAAATTTCAAATAAAAATATTCCTCTTTGCCCAAACATAATTATCGCAAATAACGATATTCGCTGAATTTCTAAATTATAGCGACCAACTATTTTGCCTTCTCCCGGACCTTGGGAGAAGGTGGCGCGAAGCGGCGGATGAGGGGTGGCGGAGTCTGTATTGCACGTACGACAGGCATAGATAATTAAGACGAAAATGTCATATTTTCCGCCCCAACGCCGTATTAATTATTGAATAAATTTTGCGAGGTGAAACTATGCGAAGAAGGATTTTTGTATTTTTGATCGGTTTTTGTTTGCTTTTGTCGATAACGGCTTTGCCGTCGATGGCGGTGGGGGAGGAGGCGGAGGCGCTTCTTTCGCCGGGGCTTGCGGTGATCGCGGCGAAGTGCGAGATGGTCGTCTCGGGCGTGCCGGGCGGTGAGGTCGTCTTCACGCGCGATGATTTTTCCCGCGCGGTGGGGTATATCCCCGAAAGTATCACGATCACGAGCCGTCCCGATCTCGCGGTCGGTCAGCTGACGATGGGAAGCGTGGTCATCCCCGAAGGTCAGGTGCTTTCGCGCGCGAGTCTTGACAAAATGGCGTTTATGCCGAGCGGACTTCCCGCGGCGGATGAAACTGTTTTCAACTTCAAAGCCGACGGCTCGCCCTACGAATACGTTTGCGTGGTAAGGCTTCTCGAGGCGGGAAAAACGAATGCCGCACCCACCCTTGAATGCGCCACGGCGGCGTCGCTTTCGGCGCGTGTGCCCGAGGGCGGCATCTGCGGCGGAACTCTCGCGGCGAGCGACCCCGAGGGCGATGAGCTCGTTTTCGAGATCACTTCCTACCCGCGCCACGGCAGCGTGATCCTCTCCGACCGCGCGAGCGGACGCTACCTCTACCGCCCGAGCGCGGGATATACGGGCAGGGATTCCTTTACCTACACCGTCCGCGACGAATGGGGCAACTACGCGGGTGAGGCGGAGGTGAAGGTGACAGTCAGCCGTCTTTCCTCACCCGATTACGCCGATATGGCGGGCAGCGCCGAGACTTTCGCGCGGTTTGCGGAATCCGAGGGGCTGATGAGCGGTACTTCTTACGGCAATGGGACTTATTTTTACCCCGAAAAGGGCATGACCCGCGCCGAATTTACCGTGACCCTGCTGACCGCGGCAGGTATCACGCCCGAGGGCGAGTCCGATTTTGCCGACAGCGACGAAATTCCCTCATCGGCGCGAGGATTTGTCGCAAAAGCAAGTGAACTCGGGCTCTCGAACGGTTGGATAAAGGACGGAGAGCAGGTTTTCGAGCCGAACCGTGAGATCACGCTTGCCGAGGCGGCGAAAATGACGGCGCGGCTGCTCGGGCTTGAATATGATGGAGCAGTCGAGGTCTCTCTCGGCGGCGCGAATTATGCGAGATACGAGATCGCGGCGCTCTGCTCGGCGGGGTTCGGAAATGCCTTTGAGGACGCTTCGGCGAACGAAATTCTGAACCGTGCCGAAGCCGCGGAGATAATTTGCGGAGTCCTTTCCATCGCGCGTGCGGGAGGTATTGCAAATGAATAACAATCCCTATCCCAACCTCACCTACATCCCCTACGACCGCGGCCGTGCGGTCGAGTACGCGCGGCGGTGGGCGCTCGAGCGCAATCCGATCTTCGAGGACTACACGGGCATCGGCGGCGACTGTACGAATTTCATTTCGCAGGCGATCTTTGCGGGCACCTGCGTGCAGAATTACACGCCCGAGTACGGGTGGTACTTCATCTCGCCCGAGCAGCGCGCGCCCGCCTGGACGAGTGTGGAATATTTTTACGATTTTATAACCGGCGCGCCCGATTTCTCCGCCGTAAACGGCGGAACGGGACCCTTCGGATACCCGATACCGCTCGACCAAGTGCGTCCGGGCGACATTATCCAACTTTCCGACGAGGCGGGAGATTTTTATCACACGCTGATCGTTTCGATGGTCGAAGGCGGCGAGATCTACATCTGCGCCCACTCGGACGACGCCCTCGACCGCCCGCTTTCGAGCTACAACAACGCCTCCGAGCGCGCCATAATGATCGCCGGCGCACGAACAAGACCCGTTTACCCCTGCTTCGACCAACTCATAGGCGGCGAAACCGAGCCGATGGGGTGATAACGCCCGAGGCAAGGGGCTGGCTCGTTGAGGTATATTTATCAAAGAGTAATAAAAACAATAGCATTAATTAATCCCTTGGTGAAATTCGCAATAAAATGAAGTTGCGCGGGCTCCTTCCCCCACTTCCGTGGTCCCCCTTCCTCCCGGAGGAAGGCTGATTGGTCAGTGCAAACCCCTTCGGATATTCAGCGAATATTGTTTTAACTTAAACCTTAAAAAGCAACAAGGAATATTTTATTGAAAAAGTCTGCAAGAACTCTACTACGAGTGCAAATTGATTCAAATAAAATATTCCTTTTTTGTATGCAAAATTATTACTGTGAACAAAATACGCTGCACAAACGATGTGTATTGCACGCACCCTTTAGCCTTCCTCCGGGAGGAAGGGGGACCGCGGAAGCGGTGAAAGGAGAACGCGCAATTAAATTTTAGCACTCTTTTTATCAAGAATGGTGAAATATGTCTTAATGACTCAGCTCCTTTTACGTGGAATGCAAATGAAAAAGTATCGATCAGTCTGCAAAAAACTTGATTTTTCGATAGCTTTGTAGTATAATGATTGTGAATAATGCTTTTTGCGGGTGATGATATGAAAAAATGTGTATTATTTATGCTTATTATCCTTCTGCTGCTGTGCGGATGTGCGGATAAGCGTTCTTATGAATATTATACGCAAGAGATCACTTATTCCGAGTCTGCCGTGCAATACGGATTTCGTGTCGATATGGCTTGCACCGAAACCAAATATGCGCGGTATTATTTTGAGCAAACCGTAGATGAGGCTGAAAGAACACTTTGCATAGAAGCAACCGACAAAATACTCGAAAGGCAAGCTGCGCTTGGATTACAGCCCGAGATCTACATCTTTACCGAAGAGAGATACCCCGATACCTCTGTTGTTGAAAACAAGTTATATACGTCGGTGCAGGATTGGCAGACGGTTGAATTCGCAACCGATGTTCTGCTCGCCGCTTATGGCGCATACAGCCATTACGGATCGGCATACGGCTATGCTAATTTTATCTGTGACGAACAGATCGCGGACAGCGCATTCAAGACGCCAGACTCAACCGATGCTTGCGATCTGAACTTGTTGTGCTTTGACACCGCATTTACTTCCGATAGTGATGTTGCAACGGCAAGATCGATCGCGTGTAATTTTGTTCAAGCTTATATTGCCGCCAATGGAGAATCTGCACTGCAAGAATTGCTGTCCGACTCGAAAACCTCAGACGGTGCAAGGTCCGTCAGCGATGCTTTGGCAGATTATTATAAAGATAACGGCTTCAATTACGTACCTTCCGATCTTCGTTACGGTTACGGCGGTCATTCTTTTGACTATGTTGTTGCCACCGATCTTGGTGTTTTCTATATCAAAAAAGATTGGGTTGATATGCATGCGGAATACAATCCGTTGATAACCGACGGATTTTTGCATTCCGATTATGCAGAAACCAAGGCGTTTTTTGAAACAAATCTTGCGCAGATGAAGCAGTATCAAGAGCTTTTTGCGCTTGATTATTATAATAATGACTTGAGTATTATTTTCGCCAACACCAGCCTGTCACAAACATCTTTTTACCAAAGCAATACCCACACGATATACCTCAAAAACGTTGATTCGCTCATGCATGAATATATACACTCATTAACGCAACCAAAATATTCTATGCAGCTTTGGGAAGCAGAGGGCTTTGCAAGATACTTTTCCTACTATTACGATTTCTACGGAATAGCATTTTTGAATCAAGATTACAATAATTCCCCCGATACCCCCGAGCTAAAGTACATTCACGAGTATTCAGCCGCTATAAACAGACCGATAGATATTGCAAAAGATTATCAGGAGCTTGAAAACATTGCTGTATATAGCAGAAGCCTTACTGACCCGAATAAGAGCTATGCAACCGGCTCTTCGTTTGTGCAGTATTTGTTAAAACAGTATGGCGAGAAGGCTGTTATCAATTCAATTTACGGAAACGGCGATCCGCTGCCTAAAACCTACGCCGAATTGGTCAAGGAGTGGAACGAATTTATTGAAGCTAATTACAGTAACTACAGTAAATACAAATAGGGCGTTAGATTTCTGAGCGAGAAACTTGAATTTGACGAAGGAGTGAATGATGAAAACTTTATATATGATTGGTGGCACGATGGGAGTGGGAAAAACAACTGTGTGCCAACAGCTAAAACGAGATTTACAGAATAGCGTATTTCTTGACGGAGATTGGTGTTGGGATTCAAG
>JAZSOQ010000024.1:0-15891 GCA_045537015.1 Eubacteriales bacterium | reverse complement strand
GCTCGGTCACGCCGCGGGTCTGACAGTCCCCCGGACTGTCATTCAATACCGCGTCGCCGCTTCGCTACCCAGGAGAAGCCTTGGAGAGGCTAACGCCTTGAGCTAAATATTTCTCTCTTAGAGAAATACTAAATTTTTGCTATGCAAAAGCTAAATTCGCGCTTTGCGCGAGCTAAATATTCCACAAAAGTGGAATGCAAAGGTAGAAATTTGCCAAGCAAATCTCAAATTAATAAATAATTCGAAGATTAGATAATTCCAAACGAAGCTCACAGTAACCCCAAGGCTTCTCCTGGGTAGCGAAGCGGCGACGCGGTATTGAATGACAGTCCGGGGGACTGTCAGACCCGCGGCGTGACCGAGCCGCAGCGAGACAGCTCCCGCCGCAGCGGGTGATGAGGGGACACCCAGAACGCTTTGTTCGCACTTGCTTATCAATAACTTCCTTAAGTTGACGGCATTGCCGCATGCGAGAGGGCGTTAGATTAAGGCTGAATTTTTTGCATTTGACTTTCTGAATATCGTAAAATTGCGCGATACGATATGTCCGCTGCGCGGACGTAAAATGCCGCGAAGCGGCAAAACACGTTCGAGCAAAGCGAGAACATATCGTGTGCAACATATCGTGCCGAAGGTATATCGCGTCGGCGAAGCCGACATATCGCGCTCGCGCAGCGAGCATACTATTTATTTCGTTATTTATCCCGCCGAATTAAAGAGTCTGCACAAAAAAGCTTCCCCTCTCGGTTCACGAGAGGGGAGCGAGGGGTAAGTCCCTATTTGAACTATGCAAAATTATAGGATATCGTCCCGATCTCTATAGCTGCGCGAAAGTTTAGCATTTACTGTCGTCGGTACGATATTTGTATCGCAGCAACAATGGATTCGGCTATTTCCATGTTCCTACATAAGGCATAAGTTTTTCTTCAATCTGTGTAAATCTTATGTCATGTCGGATGAAGTCAAATTTTTCGTTTTTCAACTTGTCCAGCAATACTGATGCACCGTTGTTATTTGTTCTGTAGTGCCAAAAACGGGAGTCACCGGGTGTGTAGTTTTTGAAAAGCAGAGAGGTGTGCTTGTATTCTTTCTGATAGTAATCGCGCAAAAATGATATCGTTGCATCTGCGGCACGGTCAAGATGCTCGAGTGTTTGCTCTGCATCACTTGATTCTGCGTAAAAGTTTGCAATATCAATGTTTGCCTCGCTGATATCCTCAAAATACTCTCCAAAGTCGCCGTCTTCAAAAATGAGCTCCAAAAGCGCGATCTGCTTTTCGTAAAGCTTGTTCATTTCTGCGGTAGAATAGCATTTTTTGCCGGAATCATCCTTGAAATTTTCTGTCGAATGGGTTATAAGATTACGGATAAGACCGTGGAAGAGCAGATCGCGGTGCGAGTTGATTTTGTCATCACCTTTGCAAGTGCGAATCCAGTAAAATTCGCGACCTTGTACGAGCGAGGGAAAGATGCCCGCTATCTCTTTGGCTTTTTCGCTTTGTCCGTTAGTCATATACAGATCGATAATATTTGTCTTGGCAAGTCCGCGCATGATTTCGTCTGTACAGCCGGAGATGATATTTTCGAGCGCATTGATCGACTTTGCGAGCAATACGCTGCGTTCTTCCGGCGAGCATAGCTCTTCGTTAATGATCAAACCGGATGTGGTTGCAAAATCGAGCATAGTGCGGTAACTGTCGGGATATTTCCTGTAAGCTTCCTGCGCAACTTCAAATGCTTCTTTTCTTTGCCCGGTTCTGAGAAGATCGTTTATCTTATTTTTGTAATTTTCAATCTCGGCTTCTTTGCTGATAGTATCGATGCCGAGTAATTCATCCGCTGTTGTACCAAAAATATGACAAATCGCGGGAATCTGCGAAATATCGGGCGAGGTGCGGTCGCATTCCCATTGGGAAACGGCGCGCGAGGTGATGCCGAGGTATTCGGCAAGCTGTTCCTGTGTTATATCCTTCTCGCGGCGAAGGCGTTTGATCGTAGTTCCGATAGACATAATTTTGTCCTCCAAAAAATATTCAAAAGCGCTTTTGTACCTATATTATAACACTTTTTCGCAGATTTTCCACGAACCGTTTGCTGATGGAAAGTATAGTCCTGCTTTGATTTTCAAAGATATTATAGCATATATCGCTGTGTTGTTCAAGTAATAATATCAAAAAATAAATTATTCATTATTCATCAGCGAAGCGGCTTCATTATTCATTAATTTGGCGAATGAATAATGAATGATGAATAATGAAAAATGAATAATGACTGTTAAATTGCACAAAATCTCCCCTCCCGAATTGTGCAATTCCACGTTTTTTCGTAAATGATGTGACATTCTCAGCGTATTTTGCGACTATCAGAGTGAAAGGAGGTTTCAGATATGAACGACGAAAAAATTATCGAAATGTTTTTTGCCCGCGATGAAAACGCGATCAAGGAAACAGAGGAAAAGTACACCACGCTCTGCCACTACGTTGCGAAGAATTATCTTTCGGTGCGCGAGGATAGGGAAGAGTGCATAAACGATGCCATGCTGGCGCTCTGGAACTCGATCCCGCCCGCGAAGCCGAAGAGTCTTTCGGCGTTTCTGTCAACGACCGTGCGGAGGATCGCGATAAGCAAGAGCCGCGCCGGCAACGCATGGAAGCGCGGCGGGCACGTGCATATCGTCAGCGATGAATTTCTTTCGATGATCCCCGATGAGACCGACCTCGCGTCGCAGTTCGAGGCTCGCCGCGCGGGCGAGATAATGAACCGCTGCCTCGGAAATCTCTCAAAGGATGACAGAAGGATCTTCGTCATGCGCTATTGGCTGAGCATGAGCTACGATCAGATCCGCACACAAACCGGCTTTGGCGAGAGCAAGATCAAAATGTCGCTCTCGCGCACCCGTGCAAAACTTGCTGATGAACTGAAAAAGGAGGGAATAACGGTATGAAAAAGAACAAAACTTTTAAGGATTCAAGACCGCTTGAAATGCTCGATTATCTCGACGAGGCTTACGTTGCCGAGGTCGTCGATAATCTCGATCTGAAAAACGAACCCGGCAAACCCTTGCCGAAAAAGGTGGTAGTATTGCGCTCGATCCGCACCGCGGCAGTGCTCGTTGCCTGCGCAGTGCTCCTCGGCGCGGCAGTGCCTTTGGTGGGCAGACTCGTGAGATTGATCCCCGATATTTTCAACCCCGCGGGGACTGTCGGGGAATCAAACACTCTCGAAGAAACCGAGCCGCCCGTGGATGAAGATCTACCCGAGGAATATTTTACGGATGCTATCTTATTTTGCGGCGATTTAACAATAAAATTTGGCGCCGAATATGAGGGTAAATGGATACATTCGTCAACAGTTTTGGCGACAAATGTCAAGTTTTTGGCAGCATACGATCCTGCAGACGGTACAACAAAGAGCATCTGTGTCGATCATCCGAATTGTTTCGCTTCGGGCAAAGAGTGTCCCGTAGGCGCGATTGGTTGGAAATTCACTAATATCCAGGTTTTAGACGATTGGTGCCTGTATCGGCTCGAAGGCGGCAACAAATATGACGTCGAGATTCGTATGTATAATATGAAAACCGGCGAATCGAGGGTCATCATGGAGGAGGTCGAAAACGGAAATATTGTCACATATCCGATATGGTGCTTGGCGATGAACGGAAAGGTATATTTTAACCTATGGGAAATAGACAAAAGCACCTCGAAAAGCAGGCGCGAATATATATCCTGCTATGATCCCAAGACCGACACGATCGAGTATTTGTGTGACGAGCCCGAGAATCTGGATACGATAGGTATATCTAACAAACGCATATTTTATACCGAAAGACTATCTACTACGAAAGATCCCGCAGAAGTCTGGACGACCGATCATTCGGGCGGAAATCTCAAAAAAGAAGAGGTGCTGAATTTTGATAGGATGATTCTGAGCGGAACCTACGCATACGATGGCAAATCGGTTTTGGAGACTCGTAACACCTTCAGAGTTTATGATTTTGAGACCGATTCAATTTCCACCGTTGACTTCGGCGCGGAAATCAGGTATCTCTTAGCAACTTCAAGCAAACTGTGTTTTGTTTTTGAAGAGGACGGAAAGGTATATATCAGCGATCCGTTGGGCGACAACAGAGAACTTGTCCTTGACCGCCCCGGACTCGACTTCAAGCCTTATGATATCATTGGCGACTATCTTATCGGCGACATTCCCCTCGCGTGCGATATTATGCCCGGCGGCACCTATGCCCTCAACATCAAAACCGGAGAGCTTAAAGCGATTCCCGCGATAAACTGACCGTAAATAAGGTGCGGCGAATATCGGAGTATTTTTACCGATATTCGCCGCACCAAACTTTTTCAATAAATTCAAAAGATAGGGCTTTGTCTAATTTGATGAAACAGCCAACAGTCTTTTATTCAACCGCACTTTTGTGCTTTTCGCTTTGAAGTCTGAAATACCTGTCCAGACCGCGTACTTTTATGGCGGGGACGTAAGTTTTTGCGTATTGGTAAACTGTGAAGTCCTCGTACTCTGTGCTGTCTATCAGCTTGAAAAATACGTAGAACGGTACGCCGATTGTATCGTAAGCTCTCTCTTTGCCGAAAACATATTCCAGACCCACAAAATCGTAGCCTTCAAAATCGATCTTGTCTTGCTCTGCCATGCACGCCGTACAGGTATGCCCGCCGAATACGTAGCCTTTATATAGCAGCTCTTCGGCTTCTTCAAGCGTGAGCTTTTTTGCTTGTATAACCGCGGGACAAAAATCATCAATGCTCTTGCGGTAGAGCTTCAAGGATATCGAAACTCTGTTTTCATGCCCAATGCCGCCGTATAAGGTCAAATAGTTATCGTAATTGTAATAATCTTTGGCATATTCGGTGGAAAAATTTTCCGAGGGGTGTGTGACTCCATTGTAAAAATAACTCCCTCTTGTGCGGTCGGCGTAGTGAGGCAGATCGATCTCGAATAACTCGCAAAATATATCCCTGACTGCGGAGTGCGAGGCGAATTTCTCCTCGGCGGTCATTGATTCGTTTGAGATAAGTTCGCTTTCTCCAAATTTGAGTTTTGGTGCAGTTTTTCCGTTGCATGAGTAATCAATTACAATGCTGTAAATATCTTTTCTTTGCTCGATTTTAACTTCCAGTCCGGGGTCACTCCACTTTCCCTTTGCGGAGCGGTATGTCAATTTCACCGATGAATGAATGGTTTCTTGGTAATGCACACCGTCGGTTTCAAGCTCAAAACCGAAAAGCTCTTCGAATTTTGGAATGATATATTCCGCAAGCATCAAAAGCTCTGCTTCGTCAAGCTCCGAGAGCTTTGTTTCGTAGATCGGAAGATATTCGCCATCGGGAACGGGAAAGATCTTCAGCTCTTCGGAAGATTTAACCTCAATTACTTTATATGTGTTGGTGGACTCCGACATGGTGTTCGTTTGCATTATTTTGCCTATCTCATCTGCAGTAATAACGGCAAAGCTGTCAAGCGGAATATTTCCCGAAGCGATCAGCGCAGTGGCGGATGCTCCGCAAAGGAGAATACAGAGGCAAGCGGCGATCAAGGAACGCTTCAGGGCTTTTGTAATGATCCCGCGCTTACGCCTCTCGGGTGCGGATTCGATAACAAATTTTTTGTCGATTTCTCCTAGCGCGGCGAAAATATCATGTCCCGTCATATCGAAAGTCCCTCCTTTTCAAGATGTTCTTTGAGCTTTTGACGAGTTCGCAGCAAAAGCATTGCAACCGCGCTCTCCTTCATTGAAAGGTCTTTGGCGATCACCGCGATCGGGTCGCCATACCAATAACGGCAAAGGAAAACTTTTCGCGTTTTGGAGGGCAGTTGTGCCAAAAAGCTGTTGAGCGCATTTGTGAGAGCGGCACTGTCGGCAAGATCTCGCGCGGTATCGGGGATGCATTCTTCAAGCTCGATCATTGCAAGCGAGACCCCGCCGCCGCGTTTTTGTGCCAGATTTGCATTGTAGGCATTGAGCGCAAGCTGTCTTGATATCATCCCGACATAGGGCTTAAGCGGATCGGGGCGGTCCGGCGGAATGCGGTTCCATACCTTAAGATATGTATCGTTTACTATTTCCTCCGCGTCCTCATTGGACGAAAGGATGTTATATGCAATGTAGTGGCAATATCTTCCGTATTTGGTGTGGGTTTCTGCAATCGCGCGCTCATTGCGTTGCAGGTACAGCTCAACAATATGACGGTCTTCCATTCCTTGCTCCTTTCTTTTTCTTTCATATAATATAACAAGAAAAATCCCGCCTGCATCACTTAATTTTACCATATATTTTTCAATAAAGCAATAAAAATGAAAAAACGACGCGAAAATATGCAAAAAAATTCCGCTTATTCAGCGGAATTATTCTTGTTTATATAATTCTTTATCGCCTCAAACGACTCCGCGCTGATGACGTGCTCGATCTTGCAGGCGTCGACAGCGGCTGTTTCGCGGTCAACACCGAGATAAACGAGCATATCGGTCAGGATGGTGTGGCGCTCGTAAAGGCTTTCGGCGGTCTTCTCACCTTTTTCGGTCAGGGTGATGAAGCCGGATTTATCCACCTCGATATATTCGCCCGCCTTCAGAATTCCAATGGCGCGGCTGACGCTCGGCTTCGAGTAGCCCATACTCTCGGCAACGTCGATCGAACGCACAGAGGTCGAATGCCTTGTCAGCACGTATATTGTCTCGAGATACATCTCGCCCGATTCCGCAAGTCCCATTTTGATCGCTCCTTTTTGTTTTATAATATTATGATAACATATTTTCGAGAAAAATTCAAGGGGGTTTGAGAAAATATCACAACGAGAGCTCACATTCGCGAAGCGAATATATCGTATGCGCCACGCGCATATATCGTATTCATATATCGTATGAGCGAAGCGAATATATCGTGTTTACACATTTGGTCTCCGACACGATATGCCTTCGGCACGATATATCCTTCGGACACGATATGCCTTCGGCACGATATGTCGGCTTCGCCGACGTGAATTTTTATAAATTTTTATAAATAATGATCTTTTTGGCTTTGGGGTATTGACAACAGCACAAAAGTATGGTAAAATGTAAAAAATGTTTGATAGAGGCGCACCTTGTGAAGAGTACTGCGGGAAAAACGTTGCCAAAGCGTCGCAGGAAAGGTACGGGTGCCGAAGCTGACACCTTGGCACGTGTTTTGCTGGCAGTTCGGAGAATATCCGCCCTGTTGTCGCTTTTGCGGAGAGCTATCACATACTCGTTTTATATGGGAGTATTGGTAGCCTTATTATGCGGCTGCCTTTTTTCATTCGTAATTCAATTTCTCAAAGAGGTAAAAATAAAATGAAGAAGACTGTTTTCACCGGCGCGGCTACCGCCCTTGTCACCCCCCTCACCGAATCGGGCATCGACTTTGAAAACTTCGGCAAGCTTATTGACTTTCAGATAGAAAAGGGCATCGACGCGCTCGTTGCCGTTGGCACCACGGGCGAGGGCTCGACCCTTGACGACGCCGAGCACAAGGCTGCGATCAAATACTGCGTCGAGCGCGTCGCGGGCAGAGTCCCCGTCATCGCGGGCACGGGCTCGAACGACATAAACTACGCCATCGAGCTGACGAAATACTCCTGCGCGGTCGGCGCGGACGCGATGCTTCTCGTCACGCCCTATTATAATAAAGCGACCCAGACGGGAATGGAGCTCTCCTTCCTCAAGATCGCGGAAGCTTCGAGCAAGCCTTGCATACTCTATAATGTGCCCTCGCGCACGGGATGCAACCTTCTCCCCGCAACCGCCGCTCGCCTTGCCGAGCACGACAATATCGTTGCCATCAAGGAAGCCTGCGGCAACATCTCGCAGATCGCAGAGCTCGCGGCTCTCGTCGGCGATAAGATGGACATTTACTCGGGCAACGACGACCAGATCGTGCCGATCATGTCGCTCGGCGGTAAGGGCGTAATTTCGGTCCTCTCGAACATTCTCCCCACCGAGACCTCCGCCATCTGCAAAAAGTTCCTCGCGGGTGACGTCGCGGGCGCAAGAGAAATGCAGCTCCACTACATACCCCTCATCAACGCCCTCTTCTCGGAGGTCAACCCGATCCCCGCAAAGGCGGCTTGCGCGGCTATGGGATTCGGCGAGAACTACCTCCGCCTGCCCCTCACTCCTATGAGCGCCGACAAGGAAGCGGTTCTGCTCGATCTTATGAGAGCCGAAAATCTTATCTAAAGGAAAACGAAAATGAAAATACTGATAAACGGAATTTGCGGACACATGGGACTCGAGGTCCTTACTCTTTGCGAGGCGGGCTACCGAGGTGCCGAGTGTATCGGCGGCGTTGATGCTTTCGCCAAGGGCGGCGAGACCTTCCTCGTCTACAAGGATTTCTCCGACGTCCCCGAGGCACAGATCGACTGCATTGTTGATTTCTCGCACCACACCGTCACCCCCGCGCTGCTCGATTTTGCAATCGCAAGAAAGCTCCCCACCGTCCTTTGCACCACGGGTCACACGCCCGAGGAAAAGGTGAAGATCGCCGCGGCGGCGGAGAAGATACCGCTCTTCTTCTCGGCAAATATGTCGCTCGGCGTCGCGCTCCTGGTTGAGCTCGCAAAGCAGGCGGCAGCCGCATTCCCCGAAGCGGAAATTGAAATTATCGAAAAGCACCACGACCGCAAGGTCGATGCCCCCAGCGGAACGGCGCTGATGCTCGCCGATGCGCTCTGCGAGGTTCGCCCCGAGGCGACCGTCAACTGCGGCAGAAGCGGTCAGGGCAAGCGCACGCGCGAGGAGATCGGCATTCACGCCATCCGAATGGGCAACATTGTCGGCGAGCACGAGGTGATGATCGGCACGCCGAATCAGACCATCACCCTCAAGCACGAGGCGCATTCCCGCGCGCTCTTCGCCGAGGGCGCACTTGCCGCCGCGGCGTTCCTTGTCGGCAAGGAAGCCGGTATTTACGATATGAAGTCGCTCATCAGCGGCACAAAAATCCCCCAAAAGGTATGATAATCAGATGAAAATTGCAATTTACGGCTACGGCAACCTCGGCAGAGGCGTTGAGGCTGCCATGAAATACCACACCGACTGCGAGCTCGGCGCGGTCTTCACACGCCGCGATCCGAGCACGGTCAAAACCGCGGGCGCGCCCGTTTACTCCGCCGATTCGATCCTTGACTTCAAGGATAAGATCGACGTCCTCATCCTCTGCGGCGGCAGCGCGACCGACCTTCCCGAGATGACGCATAAGCTCGCCGAGCATTTCAACGTCATCGACAGCTATGACACCCACGCCACCATCCCCGCCCATTTCGCCCGTGTAAACGAAACGGCGGAGAAGTCGGGGCACATCGCAATGATCTCGGGCGGCTGGGACCCCGGACTTTTCTCGATCGCGCGCCTCTATGCCTCCTCCGTGCTCCCCGAGGGCAAGGATTACACGTTCTGGGGCAGAGGAGTAAGCCAAGGTCATTCGGATGCCATTCGTCGGATCGAAGGCGTGCTTGACGCAAGGCAGTATACCGTCCCCGTCCCCGAGGCGCTCGAATCGGTAAGAAACGGAGAAAATCCCGAGCTGACGACAAGGCAAAAGCACACCCGCGAGTGCTATGTCGTCGCAAAAGAGGGCGCGGATCTTGCCCGCATTGAGTCCGAGATCAAGAATATGCCCAACTATTTCGCCGATTACGATACGAGCGTGACTTTCATCACTCTCGAGGAGCTCCGCGCGAACCACTCGGCGCTTCCGCACGGCGGATCGGTCATCAGAAGCGGCAAAACGGGACTTTCGGGCGAGCATAAACACACCGTCGAGTTCTCGCTCGCGCTCGATTCGAATCCCGAATTCACCTCAAGCGTGCTCGTTGCTTGTGCAAGAGCCATCAACCGTATGTACACGCGCGGAATGACGGGCTGCAAGACGATCTTCGACATCGCCCCCGCCGATCTTTCCCCGCTCTCCCCCGAAGAACTTCGCGCGCATATGCTTTGATAGGCATTTTATACAAATTCTTGCATTGAATTTTGTTCAAAATAGAGAAACGCTCAAGGATGCGAAACCTTGGGCGTTTTTTTGTGTCTTATATATAAATGATGATTGACATACGGTGAATTTATTGATATAATAATGTTGATATGATCAAGGGAGGACAAGTCTATGGCACAAAACATAAATCAAAATAATGCGGGGAGAACCATCACTATTCCCACTTTAGGCGAAAGAGCAAGAAGGATCACTCTGCTTTTAGTCGGTATTTTATCGGTTTTTCTGATATTCTCGCTTCTATTTGCTCCCTTTTACCGAACCGCTTCGGTCAACTCGGATGTGTCGCTGAACGAGGGCGGAGTCCGTGCGCTGGATATTCTGAACAAAAGGGTACTGACGCCGAACGGCAGCATTGCCAATGAGGGAGACCTCTTTACGGTTGAGGCGATCGTACTGTTTGGCGCTATCATACTTTTCGGTGCCGTTTCCGCATATATGCTCTTCGTTGCGGCACGCAAATATTCGGCGGAGGGAGGAAAGTTCGTCGGCGAACTGCAGAACCTTATCGTCTACGCCGATTTTGTGAGCGCCGCTTTCTTTATTGCGAGTATCGTTGCCTGCGCTATACGTAACGCCGGGGACACGACCACGCATTATCAACCCTCTGCCGGCTTTGCTTTTTGGGCTTGCGCGCTTTTATCGGTCCTTTTTGCTATTTTGGCGAGGAATATGCCCTCTGCGGAAAAGGTTAAAAAGCCGAGAAAAACCGCAAGAGGCGCACGGCTTGAGCTCTTTATTTACAGTACCGCTCTTTCCGCGCTTGCTATCCTTTGCGCACTCGGAGATATTCTTCTGGTAGAGTTTGATATCAGGATCGATCCGGTTTACTTCAACGGCTTTGAGGCGCTGTGCGGCATCACGGAGGTTACGGGCGGAATGCAGATACTCGTCTTTTTCGTCCTTGCGTTCGTTGCGGCAAACCTCGCGCTCTTCCTTCTTTCGCTTACCTCGCTCATCGGACGCTCGCGCCTTTTCTACCAGATCTCACTTGCTCAGGTCGTAACGGGCGGCGTGACCACTTTCGTCGTTGGTCTTTTCGGCAAATACTTTGCCATCGCGGAACATATCAACAAGGATATTCTCGACGCGTGGATCGCCTACCAGCTTGAAAGATTCGGACTTGAAGGATTAATGGATTCTTCATTGCTCGAGTTTTCTTACGATATCCAAAGCCCCTCGCATTGGTTCTTCGTCGGCGCGCTTGCACTGCTTTGCCTGATCCTCATCCGCAAGCCCTATTCGAGAGGCACTAAGGGCGAGGTTATTATCGCGGGTACGCAGGCAGTAGGTTCGATCGAACCCTCCTTGGGCGCGGAAGAGCATCACGAGGAAAAAGAAGCTCCCGCCACACCCGGCGACCACGATCCCTGCCCCGCTTTCACAGCCATCGACCGCAAATACGAATCCCTTCGCGAAGAGATCGAAGCGGCGCAGTCGGCATCCTTTGAGTCGCCCACGCTTCCCGATCTCGTCAATTTCGTGGTCAATTACGCGCGCGATTCGCGCCTGCATCTTTCCTACACACCCGAGGACATCGCAACCTTCGTTGCCGGACTCGGTGCGACCCGACTGACGATCCTTCAGGGCATGAGCGGTACGGGTAAGACAAGCCTCCCGAAGATCTTTGCCGAGGCGATCCTCGGCACCTGCGACCTGGTCGAAGTCGAGTCGGCTTGGCGCGATAAAAACGAGCTTCTCGGCTATTACAACGAATTCAGCAGAACTTACACACCCAAAAAGTTCACACAGGCACTCTACCGCGCCCGCCTGCTTCCCGAACGCCCCACTTTTATCGTTCTTGACGAGATGAACCTCTCGCGAATCGAATATTATTTCTCGGATTTCCTTTCGCTTATGGAAAATGAGGAAAACAAACGCGCGATCAAGCTTCTCGGCACTCCCCTCTACCGCAAGCGCGGCGGCTCGAGATACCGCTACCTGGGTCTGAGCGACGGACTTTCGATCCAGATTCCCGCTAACGTCTGGTTTATCGGCACGGCAAACCGCGACGAAAGCACTTTCGAGATCAGCGACAAGGTCTACGACCGCGCTCACACGATGAATTTCAACAAGCGTGCCCCAAAGGTCCGCGCACATTCCGATCCGATACCGCAGAAATTTATCTCGGCGCAAACTCTGCTTGAGCTTTTCCGCGAAGCAAAGAACTCGGTTTATTTCGATATTGAGGCCTCTCCCGTTATCGGTCGGGTCGAGGCACTTCTTGAACCCTATAACATCTCCTTCGGAAACCGAATAGCCAATCAGATCGAGGACTTCGTCCGAATCTACGCTGCTTGCTTCGGCGGGGGCGAAAGGGCAATGGCGGACGGACTTGAAAGAATTCTTCTCTCAAAGATCGTTGCAAAGCTTGAGTTCAAGAGCGTTGAAGATAAGGACGAGCTCGCTGCCGAGTTTGAACGCCTCGGTCTCAACCGTTGCCGCGATTTCGTTCTGAGCCTCAACGAGGACTGATAAAATGAGCGACCTCGGTTACCGTAAATTGTTTCTCCCGGAGCCCGTCCGATATGCCGATTTCGACCTACTGACGCAGACCGATCTAAATCTTTTTGCCCTGCGCGAGGATATTGACCTCGACTTGCTTGAAGCGAAACTCGACAGAATAGTTTCCGCGCTTCCCGCGCTCCGGCATATTTTCTCCGCGCCGATCATACGTCTGCGCGACACGGGCGAAATACTGCCCGTCGAGGCGGTTCGGGTCATGAATAACAAGACCCTCGCGCATATTTCCGTTCACAGCGAGCTGTGGCAGAACGTCAAGGACGGTCAGCTCATTCCGCGCAAGCTGATGTCGGTAAGGCAGGAGGACGATTACGTTCTGTATGAAAATATCGTTTTTGTGCGGACGGTCGATGCGATTCTGCGCCTGACTGCGGCAAATCTTGCCGTTTTGCGCGATATGCTATATGCAAACCGCGAAATGCGCTTCAATCTTCTTGAACGCGAAAATCACCTG
This sequence comes from Eubacteriales bacterium, assembly GCA_045537015.1. GTDB lineage: Bacteria > Bacillota > Clostridia > Oscillospirales > CAG-272 > CAG-390. The sequence goes on along the minus strand of JAZSOQ010000024.1, from coordinate 2,875 downwards.
TCCTATTTCCTCGCCCTCGGCAAGCTCCACACGGGATATTTGCGCGATTACGACAAATATCTCTTGCCGATACGGCGTTGCTTTGATAAGCTCAATCTTATTGAGCGCACGCTCACCTCACGCCTTTCGATGACGGTCTACAAAAAATGCAAAAAGAGCAAGGTCCATCTGACGCTCAAACGCACGAATATTTTCCGTTCGCAAAAGGATTACCGCAAGCTCTATTCGCTTGCAAAATATCTTTCGGACATCGGGGAGGCCGATCTTTCGGAGGCGGGACTTGTAAAGGAAGAGGAATATTCGCTCTTCTGCGCAATGCTTTGCATTTTTGCCGCAGGACATTTTAATTTCAAATTCGACAAACACCAAACTATAGATTTTACAAATATCGACACTTCCGCACGCTTCGGCGATTGGTTACTTAACGTCAAGGCGGTCGGGAAGGGAATTATGCTCGCAGTAAAGAAGGAGAAAGAGTATAAAATTTTCCTTTCGCCTCTGCGCGATTACCAAAATGACGCCGACGAGAGCGTTACGGTAACTCCCGACGGAAACGACTCGCTCCGTCTGAGTCTTTACGACATCGATTCCTTCCGCCGAATACAGCAAATGCTGATGCGCGCGATGGTGTATGCAGATGAGAAACGCGAGCTCTGCCCCTTCTGCGGAAACGCACTCATAAAAGAAGAAAATTTTTATGAGTGCGGCAGATGCAGAACGGTCATCGAAGAAAAAAACTGCCCCGAAAAGGGCAAAAAATATTTCTCTACCACCGTCCGGGATCTCGCAAGGAAGTCCCGCGGTGAGGGAATGTACTTTTACAAAAATATCACCCCGCTTTCGGACGAAGGCACACTCCTCTGTCCGATTTGCGGAAAGGAGCATTAAAATGAAGCTTTCAGAAGTATCAAAAGAGTGTATCGCATCAATGCCGTTTGAGGAAAAGTGCAATTTCGTCTGCGGCAGCATCGTCGATGACGGAATGAGCGCGCCCGTCGCTCTCCTTCTCGGCGGCAATCCGAACAACGCCCGTCCCCGCGCGATCGCGGCGGCAGAGCTCTATAAGTCGGGCAGAGTCCCCTTCATCGTGCCGAGCGGCGGCGTAAAATGGGATGTTGACGGCGAGCAGATCAGCGAATCGCACTATATGAAGCGCATTCTGATGGAAAACGGAGTCCCTGAAGAGGCGATCATCCTTGAAAATCAGGCAACGACAACGAAGGAGAATATGATCTTCGGCACCCTGCAGATCAACCGAAAGCTCCACTTCGAGAAGGTCGATCACGTCATAATCGTCACCTCCCGCTCGCACATGAAGCGCAGCATCGCGCTTGCCAAGGCATTTTTGCCCCGAAAAGTCACCGTTTCCGCCTACCCCGCCAACCACGAGGCAATAATCGCGGGTATGCCCGAATCGGAAGGAAAGTGGATAGCAAAAGAGCTCGATCTTATCAAGGGACTTGTTGATAGCGGGCTTGTGGAGGATATGGAGATATAGAATCGCCTGCGGCGAATGATGATCGGCTTCGCCGAATGATGATCTCGCTGCGCGAGAATGATAATTTGCCTTCGGCAAAATGAAGGAAGTTTTTTTCGCAAGCTCAAAAAACAAAAATAAAAATATCCTTATCCCAATTTATCGGATAAGGATATTTTCTATTAAATGATTTTCGCTTCGCGAAAATCTACCTTTCATTTTGCCGAAGGCAAACTATCATTCGGCGAAGCCGATTATCATTCCGCCGCAGGCGGATTATCATTCGCGCGCAGCGCGATTTGCCCCAATCTCGCCTTTTTACTTAATTATAATAAATGCTGTATTTTGTTACACCGTCGATGGTCTCGCCGTCGATCTGCAGAGGGCGGGGGGAGTCGAACTCGACCGTGATCTTTTTGCCGGAGCGGACGTCAACGTATTTTTTATGCTTTATATGTTCGCCCTTGAAGAAGGAGGGAAAGAAGATCAGGGTCAGCAGCTTGCCCGAATCGTGCCAGGCACAGGAGGAAAGGACCTTTTTCCCGTTCAGTCTGTCCTGTTCGGGGCAGGGCATCATGCCGCCGCCGTAATAGTGACCGTTCATACCCGAAGCCAGCCAGATACGCTTGTAGCGGTGGCATTCTCCGTCAACCGTGACGCTTCCGCCGCAGGTCTTGTATTTGCCGAAAAGCCCCTTGATCGCGATGGCGGTATAGTTGATCTTTTCGACCTTCTGTGCCTTCATCTGATCGCCGACAAGACAGCAATAGCCGTCAATTCCGTAGCCGACGCCGTTGAGGACCTTGTACTTTTTGCCGTTTACCTCGCAGATAGGAAGGTTTTCTATGTACTTGTTGATGAGAACGGGCTCCTTCTGCTCCGAAATATCAAGGTCACGCAGAAAATCGTTGCCCGAGCCCGACGCCATATAGTAGACGTCGCCGTGCGGAATGCCGTCGATCTCATTGATAAAGCGGTTGAGCGTACCGTCGCCGCCGCAGATGACGATCGAAGCCTCGGTCTTGTCCGCAAAGAAATCCGCATAAGAACCGATCTCCGTTATCGCAACGATCTCGGAATCCTCATATTTAAGGCTCTTTGCCGTCGCCTCACTCATACCGTTACCCGCGTGGGGGTTATAGAGAATATAAAACTTAGCTGCCATTGAAATTCTCGCTTTCATATTTTACCAATGTATATTATACACGAGGAATGTCAACTGTTTTTCACATTAAGGTCAATTATTGTTGAAAGATAGAGATTAATTGGAAATGAGTGAACAGTGGTTAGTGGACAGTGGACAGAAAGACGCGGAGTTTGATCTGTAATTTTGTTTGGTGCTCCTATGCTTCGTCAACAATATAATAATGCTTGAATAAGTGAATAGAAAATCTCGGA
>JAZSOQ010000042.1:0-24703 GCA_045537015.1 Eubacteriales bacterium | reverse complement strand
CTCAAGCACTCGGTCGAGGGCGACTTCAACCGCGTCAGTGTCAGCGAAGTCGAAAAACTCGCAGGCGGCGACGGATCGGGAAGAGTTCAGAGATAATTATATATTAAAATCGCACCCCGCGCGGGGTGCGATTTTGGGTTTTATTGAGCTTGTCGCGCTATGCGCGAATGATAGTCGGCTTGCGCCGAATGATAATCCGCCTTCGGCGGAATGATAGTTTGCCTTCGGCAAAATAAAGGTAGCTTTTCGCCAAGGCGAAAAGCTATTTTATAAAGTTGCTTGACAAAGCAAATCACCTGTGCTATAATATAAAAAATTTCAGGCAATAGGGTGTTACCATGACCACAGATCTTACACGCGGCTCGCCGCTTAAAAGGATATTTTTCTTCGCAATGCCGTTTCTTATCGGCAATCTTTTCCAACAGTTCTATAACATTGCAGACATGGTGATCGTCGGCAGAACTGTGGGAAATCTCGCTTATGCCGCGGTCGGCTCAACGGGAAGTCTGGTCTGGTTCGCAAGCGGTGCAATACAATCACTGACGGTCGGATTCTCCGTCGTCACGGCGCACCATTTCGGTTCGGGAGATGAGGAAAAGATCAAACAATCCTTCGCCTCCGCGATCAAGCTGTCAGCCGTGCTTTCGGTAGCTCTTTCTGCACTTTGTGTACTCCTTGCACGCCCGATGCTGACGCTTTTGAGAACGCCCGAAACACTTTACAATGACGCATATAGCTACATCGTCTTTATCTTCGCGGGGCTTGTCGTAACGGCGCTTTTTAATCTTCTTTCCAATATGATCCGCGCGCTCGGTGATTCAAAAACGCCGCTTTACTTTCTGATAATTGCCTGCATTGTCAACATCATTCTTGACTTCGTCTTCATCCGCGCGTTTCAGATGGGAACGGCGGGCGCGGGACTTGCAACCGTTATCGCACAGCTCCTCTCGGGTCTGCTTTGCATCGTTTATCTGATCAAAAAGCACCCGATGCTCCACGTAAAGAAGCGACATTTCAAATTTGATTTTGAAATGGATCGCCATCTTCTCAGAATCGGCATTCCCATGGCGTTCCTTAACATGGTGCTTTCGGTTGGTTCGATCATCGTTCAGTTCGTAACGAACGGTTTCGGCGACACATACGTTTCGGCTCAGGTAACGGGCTCGAAGATCGAAACCTTCCTGACACAGCCTCTCATCTCGTTCGGTTCCGCCGTTTCCGTCTTCACCGCGCAAAATCACGGCGCGGGAAATTACAAACGAGTTCTGGACGGCGGCAAGAAAACGCTCCTTATGTGCTTTGCCTGGTGCGTGATTGCGGCGGCGATCCTTCTTCCCTTCGGAAAATCCCTCATCCATCTCATCGCGGGAAACGAGGTTTCGGACACCGTTGTCAAATATGCGTATGAGTATATCATCATCAACACTTCATTCACCCTCATTCTGTCGGCACTGATCGTCTATAAGAGCGTGCTTCAGGCGGTTGACAGAACGACCTGGTCGATGATATCCGGCTTTACCGAGATCCTTGGCAGAGGCGGCGTTGCGGTGCTCGTTGTTATTCTTGTGGAAAAGGCTCTTGTCAGCGAGGCGTCGGGTTTCACAATCGTATGCCTTGCAAACCCAATGGCGTGGCTCTTCGGATTGCTCACCGTGCTTGCAGATTTTATACTGATGAGCCGAAAATTCAAAAAACTTGCAAAAGAAAAGGAACCCACCCTCTCCAAATAAACATAAAAATTCTCCTTCCGTGTTGGAAGGAGAATTTTTATATCAGACATCACAATATTCGCTGTTTTCCTTGCAAGTGTCGTCGTTTTCGACGATGAGCACCTGTGAGCCTTCCTCCATGCAGAGGTTATGCCAAGTGCCGAGCTTTACGTTGTAGACCTTGCCGATCTCCATCGCGACCTTTTCCCTTGCCTCGCCGATATAGAGCGCGGCATTGCCCTTGAGAAGCACGAATACCTCGTCGGTCTTCATGTGGCGTTCCATAAAAGTGACATTGCCCTCGACCCATTTGTCGCAAGGGTTCGCCACCGCAACTCTCCACGCGCCGAACGCGACAAGGGGATGATAACCGTTTTCGTTATTTTCAAGAATCTCAAGTGCCATGACTAAATCCTTTCAATAATGTCCGCTATCCGCGCCGACGCATTGCCGTCGCCGTAGGGATTGGGGGCGTTTTTCATTCTTTTATATAGTTCTTCATCTTCAAGCAAACGCTCGAATTCGCGGACAACATCGTCCTCATTCGTTCCGACGAGCATAAGCGAATCCGATTCGGTTCGCTCCGTGGTATCGCGCAGAACGAGCACGGGCTTGCCGAGTGCCGCCGCTTCCTCTTGAACTCCTCCGCTGTCGGTAAGGACGCAATAGCTTTGCGCGAGGAGATTATGAAATTCAATAATATCAAGCGGCTCGATAAGCTCTACCCTCTCACATCCGCAGAGCACTTCTTCGGCAATCGTGCAGACCGCGGGATTCGGATGCACGGGAAAAATGATCTTTATATCATCATACTTTTGTGCAACTCGCTTTACTGCAGAAAAGATATTCCTCATCGGCTCGCCGATATTCTCGCGGCGGTGCGAGGTCAGCAGAATGAGTCTGCCGTCGCCGCTATTTTGAGCCTCTTTTACGGTATATTTCAACGCGTCGATGACGGTGTTTCCCGTCACAAAAACGCAATCGGGATTCTTCCCCTCACCGATAAGATTCACCTTTGCCGCCTCGGTGGGCGCGAAATCGTAATCCGAGATCAGCGACACGGCGCGGCGATTGAATTCCTCGGGATAGGGCGAGTCGATGCGGTATGTCCGCAACCCCGCCTCGATATGCCCGACGGGTATCTTCAGATAAAACGCCGCAAGTGCCGAGGCAAAAGCCGTTGTCGTATCACCGTGGACAAGGACAATATCGGGCTTTTCCTTTTGAAGAATCGGAGTTATGCCGTCGATGATTTTTGTTGTAATATCCGAGAGGGTTTGATCATTTCCCATCACCGAAAGGTCGTAGTCGGCCTTGACTCCGAAAACCTCGGTGACCGAATCAAGCATCTCGCGGTGCTGACCCGTGAGGCAGACCTTGACCTCAAGGCTCTCGCGCTTTTTAAGCTCAAGCACAAGCGGGCACATTTTTATCGCGTCGGGGCGGGTCCCGAACACAGTCAAAATTCTCTTCATTTATATATCATCCGCCAAAGTTTTTCTCTTCTGCCAGCCGGGCGAGAGGAAATAGATCATACTCGGTATCGCAAATCCGTAGGGTGCAAGACCGTATCCGAGGACGAAGCCGTAGAATCCCCAGCCGAGATAGATTCCGAAGAGCCAGGAAAGTCCGATTCGGAGCACAACGCCGTCAAGGAGCGCAAGCACCATTGAAAGCTTCGCGTTTCCGATGCCCTGAACGAATGCGCCGCTTCCGCGCATAACTGCAAGCGCGGGGAACATCCACAGGATCGCACTGATGAACACCGTGCATTGCTCATGAACGAGCGGGTCATCCGAGAATAGCATGAACATCTGCTTGCCGAAGCAAACGTAAAGTACCATAAAGAACACCGTCAGCGCGCCCGAATAGAGCCAGGACCAATAAACCGCCTGCTTTGCGCGCTGTCTGTGGCCCGCGGCGATATTCTGGCTTATAATCGGCATTGCGGCATACTGAATGCCCTGAGAAATCTTGTTGACAATGTCGTCAATCTTGACGCCCGCGCCAAATGTCGCCGACTCAACAACGCCGATGCCGTTTATCATCGCGTTGACAAAGAGCATCGAAAGGTTGATGCAGCCCGACTGGATCGCCATAGGCGTGCCGAGCGATGCGATCATACCCGCGTACTTTTTCTGAATCATAAAGCTTTCCTTCTTGAAATCAAAGCCGAAGGCTTCCTTATGTCTGTATAAGTAATAAAGCGCGAAAATGAATGCCGCAGCCTGTCCGATTATCGTCGCCCAAGCCGCGCCAGCAACTCCCATACCGAGCACGCCCGTGAAAAGCAGGTCGAGAACGAGGTTGATCGCTGAAGCAATTCCGATAAAGAGGAAGGGACGCTTCGAGTCGCCCATACCGCGAAGGACGGCTGAAACCATATTGTATCCCGCGGTGAAAACAAGTCCGCCCGCGCAGATGATAAGGTAGTCGATCGCCATATCATAAGATTCATCGGGCATATTCATAACGTCCATTATCCATCGGTTAGCGGCGACTATTATGACCGAGAGGATCGCGGAAAAAATCGTCATCACGCTGAACATCGTTCCGATGATGTCGTTCATTTCCTTTTTCTTCCCCGCACCGAGCGCCTGCGAAACAAGCACCTGCCCCGCATTTGAGAGCCCAAGGCAGACCATCGTTGCAAAGTTGACGATCTGGCTTGACTGCGAAACCGCCGAAAGTCCGGGTGTGCCGACATATTCGCCGACGATGATCATATCGATCGTGCTGTAGAGCACCTGGAGCGCGTTCGATGCCATAAAAGGCAGGGTAAAAAGCAATAACTGACGCGGGATATTACCCTTTGTAAAGTCCTTTGATATCTTTGCTGATGCCAATTTTACTTCTCCATTGTAATATAATATTATATTTAGTATATCACGAATTTATATTAAAGTCAAGTTTTTTGCCCGATAAAGATTGATTTTCAACCCCATCTGTGCTATAATTAACTCAAATAAAAAACGGAGGAAACTGCCGTGAAGAAATGGAATTTTTACTCATCTAACGAAATAAAGCCCGATGGATGGCTGCGCCGTCAGCTTGAAATCCAAGCCGAGTCGCTTTCGGGAAACCTTGACAAGGTCTGGCGCGACGTCCGCGACAGCGCGTGGATCGGCGGCGACGCCGAGGGCTGGGAGCGCGTGCCCTATTGGCTCGACGGCTTCATCCCGCTTGCATACCTGCTTGAGGATGAGGACAAGATCGCGCGAGCAAAGAAATACATCGACGCGATCATCTCCTTCCAGAAGGAAAGCGGATGGATCTGTCCTTGCACCGAGGAAGACATCCCCACCTACGACTCCTGGGCGGTTCAGCTTATCTCGAAGGTCCTCGTTGTCTACTACGAATGCTCGCGCGACGAGCGAATCCCCTCGGTTCTCTACCGAGTGCTCAAAAATTACCACGATCTGCTCTCCTCGGGCACGATCTCGCTCTTCAAATGGGGCAAAGCGCGTTGGTTTGAGGCTTTTATTGCAATAGATTTCCTCAAATCACACTATGACGAGGAATGGCTCACCGATCTTGCAAAAATTCTGAAGGAGCAAGGAGCGGATTACTCGAAGATGACACACCTTTGGAAGCGTCCGCTCGACAAATGGACCTATGAGACCCACATCGTAAACCTCGGCATGATGCTCAAATACGAGGCTGTCAGCCACGGTATTCTCGGCGAGAAATACACCGACGTGGCCGAAAAGCTCTCGGACGTGCTGAAGACATACAACGGCACACCCGTCGGACTCTTCACGGGCGACGAATGCCTTTCGGGACTCTCCCCGATCCAGGGCACCGAGCTTTGCGCGGTTGCCGAGCAGATGTACTCCTACGAGCATCTTTTCGCCGTGACCGGCGACTTCAAATGGGCGGAGCGACTCGAGGTTCTCGCCTTCAACGCTCTTCCCGCAACGATCAGCGACGATATGTGGACTCATCAGTACGTTCAGATGAGCAATCAGATCGCCTGCATCCGCTTCCCCGGCAAGCCCATCTTCGGCACCAACGGCAGAGAGTCGCACCTCTTCGGTCTTGAGCCAAACTACGGCTGCTGCACAGCAAACTTCAATCAGGCTTGGCCGAAATTCGCCCTCTCGGCGTTTATGCACAAGGATGACGAGGTCATCTCCGTCGTTCCCGTGCCGTCGTCCGTCAAAACAGAGGATTATTCCGTCACTCTGAAGACCAATTATCCTTTTGAAAACACATTTGAATACTCGGTCGAAGCAAAGAAAGACTTCAAGCTTCTTGTCCGTATTCCCTACTTTGCGAAGGATCTCAGGGTGAACGGCGAGTGCGCTTGTAGTTCTGTGCTCGTCCTTGAAGTTAAGGCAGGAGAGAGCAAGGTATTTGAGATCTCCTTTGAGACCTCGCCCGAATTCTTCGCGCGTCCGCACGATCTCCACAGCGTCCGCTGCGGCTCGCTCGTCTTCTCGCTGCCCATCGAGTACGAAAAGAAGATGTACGAATACGAGAAAAACATGGTCGAGCGCAAATTCCCCTACTGCGACTACGAATACATCCCGAAGTCGGATTGGAATTATGCTTTCTCCGCGCTTGAGCTGAAGCTCAATCAGAAAGCACTCTCCGATATTCCCTTCTCCTCAGAAAATCCGCCCGTGACACTGACAGCCAAGATGAAGCATATCCCATGGGGTCTCGCCGAACGCCACGAAAACGTCTGCGCCAAGGTGCCCGAATCGAGAACTCCGATCTCGGATGAAGTTGAGATCGAGCTTTACCCCTACGGTTGCGCGAAGCTCCGTATGACAGAAATGCCGATAATATGAAAAGATTACTTTTGATCCTCGCCGCGCTGCCCATCATTCTCCTCTCCTGCACAGCGGATGAACCTCTGCCGCCCGAAACGACCGCGGCAGAAACGACCGTGGAAGAAGAAACAAGCGAGGCGATCCCCGAAGAATTATCCATATCGGTGGCGGGAGCCGATATTTCGGAATACACGATTATACATAACGGCTCGAAGGCGGCTTCGGAAGCTGCAAGAGAACTGAGGGCTATGATCTCAAAAGCCGTTGGTTGTACGCTCTCCGTAAAAAGCCACGCTACAAAGGAAACCGAGCGCGAGATACTCGTCGGCAAGACCAACCGCGCCGAGAGCGCAGAGGTAAGAGCATCCTTCCCGCGCCCGAACGTATACTACGACGTTCGCGTTGTCGGCGAAAAGCTCGTCGTTATGGGCGAGGGCAGAGCAACCATCGAAAAGCTCACGGAGGAGCTGACTGCCTACTTCTCAATGCTCAAAAAAGCCCCCACAGTGTTTGAGGGTTCGATAATCAGCGGCGACATCCTCGCCGAGATCGACAAAAACAATATCAGCATGGCAGAGCGCGCCGAGGGCACCGACCTTCGCGTATTCCATTGGAATATGGCGGCTCCATATCTTGACCCGAACGTCACGACCCCGCCCGTTGTTTACACCGACAACGTCACGCGCGGCGAGGACATTGCGGATATGATACTGCAGTTTATGCCCGATATTATCACGACCAACGAGTTTTACGCAAGCCACAACGGCAACACCGTATTTTTCGATGCCGTAATGAACGAGCTTTCCGAATACTACGTCTGCCTCGACTCGCCCTACGACAAGGATAAGCCCGAGGCGGGTGCCGATGCGATCAATGGCAAAACGATCAACTCGAACATCATCTACCGCAAGGACATCGGGCTTGAAGTCATCTCATCAGCTTGGCGTTATTCCACGCAAAAGACGAACACAAGCGCATCAAACCCGATGGGATACATCTACTACCACGGCTCGCACACGGCGGTCTTCTCATATAAGGGTAAAAATTTCATCCTTTCAACCGCGCACTACGCCGACAGCCGTTCCTCGAACCAATGGGCGAGAGAGCAGCTTGCCGCTGTTGAAGATGCATCTGCCACTCCTCTGCCCGTCATCCTCACGGGTGACCTTTACACGAGCTTCAACAGCTCGTCCTCAAACAGCGGATATAACTATCTCGCGGCAAGCGGATACAAGGACGCGCAAAGATACGCCCTCGTCAACGCCAACAAAAACACCTCTTACGGAACCTTCCACAAGATCGGCGAGCGAGAGACCAACCGAATATCGGAAGATTTCATCTGGTGCAAGGGCGAAATGCAAGCACTTTGCTTCAAGGTTCTCGCAAATAAGATAAGCGACGACGCGAGCGACCACTACCCCGTTATGGCGGATATTTCATTCAAGAAAGACTAACTTATGGAAACAAAAAAGCCGCTCTTTTCAAGGAGCGATCTCGTTAAAATTGCACTTCCGCTGATAATTCAGCAAGTTCTCGCCGTCACCATCGGTATGGTGGATACCCTTATGGTATCAAGCGCGGGCGAAGCCGCCGTTTCGGGTGTTTCGCTTGTAAACTCGCTCGACACCATGCTCGTCATCGCATTCGGCGCGCTCGTTTCGGGCGGTTCCGTTGTCGTGGCACAATTTCTCGGTCAACAGAACCGCGAAGGTGCGCTTGCTGCGGCAAAACAACTTACATATGCCACCACCGCAGTTGCGATCTTCATCTCTGTTGCAGTCATAATCCTTGAGGACTTCCTTATGGGACTCCTTTTCGGCGACGTTGAGCCCGACGTTATGCAGGCGGCGAAGGATTACTTCATCTTCGTTGCCCTCTCCTTCCCCTTCCTTGCCATCAACAATGCGGGCGGCGCACTTTACCGCGTTATGGGCAATTCGACGATGTCGATGCTCATCTCGCTGAGCATGAACATCATCAACGTTTGCGGAAACGCCATTCTGATCTACCACTACGGTATGGGCTCTGCGGGCGCGGCAATATCAACGCTCATCTCGCGCATGATCGGCACCGTGATCACGCTTTACCTTCTCCGCAATCGCAAAAACTCAATTTACGTTGACAAATACCTCGATTACCGCCCCGATTTTCCCATCATCAAGGAGATCCTCCGAATCGGAGTTCCGAACGGAATCGAAAACAGTATGTTCCAATTCGGTAAACTGATGACCCAAAGCCTTATCTCCTCGATGGGCACGGCTTCGATCGCGGCAAACGCGGTTGCGGCGACCCTTGCGAACTATCAGTATATGCCGGGCACGGCATTCACGAACACAATGGTCACCGTTGTCGGCAGATGTGTCGGTGCAGAAGAAAAGGAACAGGCAAAGCGGTATTCAAGAATTCTGATCTCAGCCACGTATATATGCCTGTGGGCGATCGTGGCGCTGACCTTCTTCATAGCCAAGCCCGTCATCGGCTTCTATGAGCTTTCCGCCGAGGGCGCGGACATCGCATATCAGCTGATAATCTACCACGCGATATGCGCGGCTGTTATCTGGCCGACGGCGTTCACACTTCCTTCGGCATTCCGCGCGGCAAGCGACGTCAAGTTCCCCCTGGTCATTTCGATGTTCTCGATGTGGACCTTCCGCGTTGCGCTCAGCTACGTCTTCTCGCTTGACGCTGTCAACGTATTCGGGCTCTTCTCCTTTGCGGGACTCGGAATGGGACCGCTTGGAGTCTGGGTGGCAATGACCGTCGACTGGGTCTTCCGCGCAATACTCTTCGCCTGGAGATACTTCAGCGGAAAATGGCTTAACGTTTACAAAAGGCTTTCATAAACGGCAGGGGCGAGCTCATTTTATATAGATATTATTTGTGCTAACCGATAGTTGCGCGCTCTCCTTTCACCGCTTCCGCGGTCCCCCTTCCTCCCGGAGGAAGGCTAAGGGTTTGTGCAATCCTCATCGTTTGTGCAGCGAATTTCGCTCAAATTTATAATTTTGCATACAAAAAAGGAATATTTTATTTGAATCAATTTGCACTCGTAATAGAGTTCTTGCAAAATTTTTCAATAAAATATTCCTTTTTGGCTGTTAAAGGATTAAGTTACCACGATATTCGCTGAATATCCGAAAGCACTCGCACTTACCAATCAGCCTTCCTCCGGGAGGAAGGGGGACCGCGGAAGCGGTGAAAGGAGCCCGCGCAACTTCATTATTTTGCAAATTTTACCAAGGAGAAATCAATAAATTAATTCAGAAACTGTTTTTTCAGTTAGAAAAATATCCCTTAATAAGCTGGTCTCGATGCTTTTATTTAATAGATACGACGGTATAACCGTTGTCGGTTATCACCTTGGTGAGCACCTCATCGGATACGGGAGCGTTCAGCTTGAGCACAGCGATGTCCTTTTTGTGGCTTACCTTTGCCTCGGCTACCTCGGGGAGCTCCTCGAGAACCTTCTTGACTCTTGCTTCGCAATGGGGGCACATCATGCCCTTGATCTTCATTGTCTTTTCCATTTCTTTTTCCTCTTTTGTATTTTTATTTTTTGATCGTTTTGATGAATGTACGTCGCAAAGATTGAGACGGAGTGCGTTTGTGACAACGCAGAAGCTTGACAGACTCATTGCCGCCGCGCCGAGCATGGGATTGAGCGTCAGCCCCGCCCAGACGAACGCGCCCGCCGCAACGGGGATGCATATCGCGTTATAGATAAACGCCCAGAAGAGATTTTCGTGTATCGTTCGCAGAGTCGCGCGGCTGAGCCTTATCGCCGCGGGTACGTCGGAAAGTCGGCTCTTGACAAGAACGACGTCCGCCGCATCGATCGCAACGTCGGTCCCCGCGCCGATGGCAATGCCGATGTCAGCGCGGGTCAACGCGGGTGCATCGTTGATGCCGTCGCCAACCATTGCAACTCTGCCCTCTTCCTGCAAGCGGCGAATGACCGCCTCCTTGCCGTCGGGCTTGACCTCTGCAATGACCTCGTCCGCGCCAACCGCCTTGCCGATAGCCTCGGCGGTCTTTTTATTGTCACCCGTGAGCATAACGACACGGATGCCCATATTCTTCATCTCGCGGATCGCACTTTCGCTGTCGTCCTTGACCTTGTCCGCAACCGCGATCACGCCGAGGACCTTGCCGTCGCACGCGAAGAACATCGGGGTCTTACCCTCTTCCGCGAGCTTTTCGGCATTTTCGAGCACATCGTACGGAATCTCGGCATATTTGCCGACGAATTCTCTGTTTCCGCCAACACAACTCTTGCCGCCGATAATTCCGTAAAGTCCGCCGCCGGGGAAGATCTCGAAGGACTCGGAATCCGCGATCGGGATCCCCTCCTCTTCGGCTTTTTTGACTATTGCACGGGCAAGGGGATGCTCGCTTTTCGCCTCAAGGCTGTACGCTATATGAAGAAGGTCGCCCTCGCCGACTATATCGGTGACCTCGGGCTCGCCCTTGGTGATGGTTCCCGTCTTATCGAGTGCCACGATCTGCGTTCTGCCCGCCATTTCGAGCGAGGACGCCGTCTTGAAAAGAATACCGTTCTTCGCGCCCATACCGTTACCGACCATAATCGCAACGGGAGTCGCAAGTCCGAGCGCGCAGGGACAGCTTATGACAAGAACCGAGATCGCCCTGCCAAGCGCGAATCCCGCGCTCTCACCAAGGAGAAGCCAAACGAAAAGCACGGCCGCCGCGATTGAGATAACTATCGGCACGAAAACGCCCGAGACCTTATCCGCGATCTTCGCGATCGGTGCCTTTGTAGCCGCCGCATCGCTGACCATTTTGATTATCTGCGAGATCGTTGTGTCCTCGCCGACGCGGGTCGCCTCGCATTTTATGAATCCCGAGCGGTTGATCGTCGCTCCGCTGACTGAGTTTCCAATCTCCTTATCAACGGGAATACTCTCGCCCGTCAGCGCAGATTCGTCGACCGCGCTGTGACCTTCGATGACTATTCCGTCAACGGGAATGCTCTCACCCGGGCGGACGACGAAAACGTCGCCCTTACGCAGGTCTTGAGCGGGGATGCTGACCTCTGCACCGCCGCGAATGACGGTCGCGGTCTTCGGCGTGAGCTTCATAAGGCTCCTCAGCGCATCCGTCGTTTTGCCCTTCGAGCGCGCCTCAAGCATCTTTCCGAGCGTGATGAGAGCAAGTATCATAGCGGCTGACTCGAAATAGAATTCGTGAAGATAATGCTCGGGGTGCTCCGATACGGTCATTGCAAGCAGGGCATAGAGGCTATATCCAAACGACGCCGCCGAGCCCATGGCAACAAGTGTATCCATATTCGGAGAACGATGAAGCACTCCTCGCACGCCGTTGATGAAGAACTTTTGATTTATCACCATAACCACCGCAGAAAGCACGAGCTGAACTATTCCCACGGCGATGGGATTATTATCGAAAAACGCAGGAAGCGGGAAGCCCCACATCACGTGCCCCATGGACACGTACATCAGCACCGCAAGAAAGGCAAGCGACGCGATCAGACGCTTTACAAGCACGGGTGTTTCCTTATCCGCCAGCGCATCGTCATCGGGGACGGAAGCTTTCTTCTCATTCCCCTTCTTCTCCGCGCCGTAGCCCGCATTCACGACAGCTTCGATGATCGAGCTCTCACTCGCACTGCCCTCGACGCCCATCGAATTGGTAAGCAAGCTGACCGAGCAAGTCGTGACGCCCTCAACCGCAAGTACAGCCTTCTCCACCCTTGCCGAGCAGGCGGCACAGCTCATTCCCGTTACGTTATACTGTTCCATCATATCACCTCATCAGCTTCTGCAGAGTCGCAACGAGCTCGTCGACCGTTTCGTCCTTGCCAGCTCTTATATCATCCGCAACGCAGGTCTTGATATGATTTGAAAGTAATTCCTTCGAAAAAGAATTCAGCGCCGCGCTCGCCGCTTGCACCTGAACAAGAATATCGGTGCAATAGGCACTGTTCTCGACCATATTCCTGATCCCGCGGATCTGCCCCTCTATTCTGTTGAGCCGATTTATGAGCGAGCGATACTCCTCGTCGCCCCTCTCCTTCGTCTTGTGGGTGCAACAGCATTCCTTATCCATTTTTATCACCTCATAATCTGTTTCTGTATATATTATATACCCCCAAGGGGTATTTGTCAAGAGGAAATATAAAAAAACCGGCTCACGCGAGCCGGTTTAGTTTATTCAATAATTTCGTCATCAATAACAAAATATATCGCGCCCATATCATCAAACCAATATACCGATTGAAAAAGAGGTTGATTGCCCATTACGGAAACATCATCGGAGAAACAAAAATATCTCTGCGCACTGTTGTCGTATTTTATGAAAATATCCTGGTATATCACTATTTGTTCAAGCATATCGAAAGAACAGTAACCGTAAATATTCGCTTGCCATTCGCTGTTTTCATCAAGATGTCTGCCGCCGAAAAGCAAGCCTTCGTCTGCCTCTGCTACAAACAATACCTCGTCTTCATCAAGGTATATCAATTCAAGGAGTTCGAGATCGCTGTATTGATCGTCGATAAGATTGACTGTTCTTCGCTCTTCCACGAACCATTGCAATTCACTTATCACATATGGAAGCGACAAAAGCAATATAACGGCAAAAACGATCCACCAAACTCTTCCGCGTTTCTTTGCTTTTTTATGACTTTCCTCAAAACTTTGCATCAAGGAATCGGCATCGATCGGCTCATTCGGAAGCAGCAGCGCAGACTGAGTCAAATCTCTTTCGCCATCAATCGCCTCGACGGCGAATTTGGACATCATCCCAATGACGTTTGTTTCTACCGCCACAGCAAGACCCGCAAATGCGGCGCGGGCGCTATCCTTTTCACCGCGGCAAAGGGCTACGCGAGCCTCGAAATAGGAATGGACCAAGTGATAGAGCGCGTCCTTTCGCTTTTTGCCCGAGGGGCGAAGAATGGCTTCATAGTCGCCCGCAAGGTATTGCTCGTATTTTTCGATGGCGACACACGCCCGCTTTAACCGCTTTGACTTGAATTTCGGAAGCTTCAGCTCACGGAATCGCTTGCACGCCAAGGCAATCGCCTCATCATCGCCGATCAGAAAATTGTACTCTGCCATCAGCAAAAGCGTCAGCGGAGCATACTTTTTTGCAAGCTTTTCGTTCTTCAGAATTGCATTGCCGACCTGCATCGCGGCGGTGACATTTCCGACGAAAAATTCGCTTTCCATCGTAAACAATGGATTTTTCTCGCCGATCTTGCCCGCTATAACGACCTCACGGTAAAGCGGCGCATCAATGTCATCCATAAGAATGCCCGATATATGCTTGCGCCAAATCCGATTAACCACAATTCTATAACCGAAGATGTAGACGATCGAAAGAATGAATTGCGAGAATATCGGTGCAAACCAGGCAAGTATATATGCACTCACTACATATATGATGATTGCGACAATCATCATTGCGGTCAGCCTTGCTTTATACTTATTCAGAATTTGCCGAGCACTATCCATACATTATCCTCCAAAAACTATTCTATCTGCAATCTCCTGCAAACTTCTCGCGTTTTCGATTCCGTTTTCGTCAAGAACGGTCGCAGACTTGCCGAAGATCGTTGCGAAATGTACGCAAACTGCAAGGTATGCGCCCGCGTCGCTTGTGTGGGCATTGTCATCGCCCCAAAGGCGAATGTCGGTATTCTCGATAGCATACTCAAACGCGCGGTTGACGTAAGCGCAGACTGCGCCGTTTTTATTAGCTATTTCCGTGAACAGTTCATCAAATGCGCGGCATTGCTCCACGGGCGAGCGGCCGAACGCATCATATCCGTAGGGCGGGCGAACGTAATAGCAGAGCTTTGCTCCGCTTTCGATTGCCTTTGATGCAAGAAGTTCGCAAGCCGAAATACAAGCACTTCTCTTTTCATCCGATGAAACGCAGTTTCCGTTATCCTGGAGCACGACGAGGTCATATCCCTTTTCAATCTCCGCAAGCGCGCGGCTTCCATCTGCGGCGTGCCCGGAAAGGCACCATCCGCCCTTGACGATCCTCACCGATTCGGTCGGGAATCCCGCAGCCGTGGCAAGGCTTGCGAGAGTTTCGGGAATATCGTGGACATATGTCGCGCTGTTGCCTATGAAGAGTATTCTCATTCCTCGTAGACTCCGTAGGCTTCAAGCACTACTCTGCCGAGATCGTAAAGATAACGCTCAAAAGCATCCTTGAGGGCAATAGGTGCGCTTGCAAGGCGAGTGTCACGCTCGTACTTTCTTCTCTTATTGGCAGGAGTAAAGAATCCGCCAACCTCGAATGTGAAATACCCCTCATAGCCGATGTCGAGCAGACCGTTCATCACGGCATCCATATTCATTGTGCCGAGGAAGGGGACGAGATGCGTGTCGTGATCCTCCATATTGTCCTGGATATGAAGTCCGCGGATGTGCGAGCCGAGAATGCGCAGAGCCTCGTCCTGCGGCATATCCTGCATATTGGCGTGTCCAGCATCCCAGACGGCGTGGAAAAGAGGATGATCAACGACCTCGATCTGACGAAGCAGATCGGGCGCGTTATCGATCCAATAAAGCCCCTCCTTGTGCATTCTGTTGAAATTCTCAACAAGGATGGTTACGCCGCACTTCTCTGCCTCGCGCAGGATCGGCTCGAAGAAGAGTTTGTTCTGTGCAAAAGTTTCCTCCGGTGTAAGCCCCGGAAGGTAGCCCGAATGAACTACGAGGTTCGGGATGCCCCAAGCGCCGCACGCCTCAACGCAACGAATGGTATCGGCAATGAACACGCCGCCGTCGTCAACAAGAGGCTTACCCATCGGCGAATGAGCCTGAACGAGCTTGATTCCAATCTTGTCCGCCGCCTCTGCGACCTCGCCGAAATAATGCTTGTAATCTTCAGAATAAACACCCGTACGGTCGCGGTATTCGCCGCTGAAGCTGAAATCAGCATACTTGAATCCCGCCGCGCGGATATGCTCGAGCGCCTTTATGCTCGAGCGTGTGTAACCGTAAAAATCATTTGTTGTCGTTGCAAGTTTCATAACTCTACCTCCGAGGGAGTATTTGTTTGATTTTATTATATCATTTTTATGTCTTGATTGCAATAGAAAATAAAAAATCGGTCAGCTCAAATCGGAAAATTGAGCTGACCCGAATATTTTACCAAAGATCCTTTTCGGCAATTTCGGAGAAATCGCCCTCCTTGAATCCTGCGGCACGGAGATAGACCTCGACCGACTCGCGCACGTCAGTATAATTCTTGTGCGAATCCGAGCCGTAGGTGACGGGGATTCCCATCTCGAACAACTCGCGGAGGAATTCCGCATACTGATGGCGGAATTTCTCGGTTGCGAGCTTTGTGCGGAAGAAGTGGGAGTTGCATTCAACGTACTTTCCGTTCTCCTTGAGCGCCGCCGCTATATCCATGTTCATCGAGCGCGGGATGATCGAAAAATCCTCGTACCAGATGCCCTTTCCGTGATACCAAGGGTGTCCAAGGATAGTCACGCGCTCGTCGCAAGCAAGGAACATCTGCTGACGGTACCACTCCTTGATGCACACATCGAGATCGGGAGCCTGCTTTTTCGCGTAGGGCAAATCAACTCTCCAATGCGACGCGCCGATTGCGTATCTTACGCCGAGCTTAACGAGCTCTTCCTTGCTGCAGGCAAGCTCAATGTCGTAAGGCTTGTCGGTTTCGGGCGGCTCGTAGCCCTCGCGCGTGCCGCTTGCCGCGATATAATCGAATTCGGGCTTCTCGATAGGTGTAAGCTCAACTCCGAGAACCATATAAGGATACTTTTTCTGTGCTTCCTTCACGCCCTTGACAGATGCGTGCAGGTCGCCGAGGAACTTTTCATCGTTGAAATTAGCGTGGTCGGTGATGCCAACACGGCAAAGCTCACCTTCCTTCGCCCTCTCCGCGATAAGTTCAAGCGGATTTTCCGCATCATAAGAATATTCACTGTGAATGTGCCAGTCTGATCTGATTATCATAATTGTGTACCCCTTTCGGTTTGATTTACTTTCCCATTACCTCCGCCGTTCTCTTCAGCATCTGACGGATCGGAAGATCATAAGGACAACGCTCCTCGCAAGCACCGCACTCAATGCAGTCGGAGGCGGTCTTTGGCAGACTTGAATAGCGGCTCATTGCCCAATCCTTGAGGTCATAGCGGCTGTAATATCCTTCAAACAGGAAAACGCCGGGGATATTGATTCCTACGGAGCAAGGCGCGCAATAGTTGCATCTGCGGCAGAAATTCGTGCCGAGATCGTCCTTGATCTTTGCGATCTTTGCTTGTTCCTCTGCGCTGAGAGGAGACGTATCGGAAGTTGCCGACACGTTCTGCGCAATCTCGGCGGAATCTGCCATTCCGGGGATGACCACGGTCACGGCGGGGTTGCTGACGATAAAGCGCAGTGCAACCGTCGCGTCCTCTATCGCACCGCCCGCCAGAGGCTTCATACATACAAATCCGATATTCTTCTCCGCGCACTTCGCGATCAGCTCCTCGCCCTGCGTTTCGACGATGTTGTAGGGGAACATAATAGTTTCCACCCAAGGCAGCTCGATCGCCTGCGCGAAAAGCTCGACGGAATGGAGTGTGATGCCGATATGCCCGATCTTGCCCGCAGCTTTTGCCTCAAAAAGAGCCTCAAGCGCGCCGCCTTCTGCCATCACCGTCTCAAGATCGGCGGCAGATGGGTTATGAACCTGATAAAGGTCGATGTAATTTGTGCGGAGGTTATTCAAACTTATCTCAATATCCTTCGCCATCGCGTCCTTTGTGCGCGCCATACTCTTGGTGGCAAGCACAAAGCGATCGCGGACACCTTCAAGCGCAAAACCGAGATATTCCTCGCTGACCGTATATCCGCGGGCGGTGTCGATATAGTTTACGCCTTCGCGGACAAGCTCGCCGATCAGCTTCTTTGTGCCCTCGGCATCTATCTTCTGGATCGGAATGCCTCCAAATCCGAGGCGCGATATTTCAAGTCCTGTTTTTCCTAAAATTCTGTATTCCATAATTCTGCTCCCCGTTTATTCATTCACGAAAACTGTGTATTCTCCGCTTTTCAGTATGCCCATAAGGTCTTCATTTCCACCGATCCTTTCACCGACGGCAATACCCGCTCGTCCGGCGGATGCTACGCTGTGTCCGTCCGAGCCGGCAACGCAAGGAAGGTTAAGCTCGTCAGCCAACTTTTGCGCACTTTCGTTCCACTCGGGATCGTTTCCCGCGTTATAGACCTCAATACCGTCAAGCTTATCCAGGCATTCAAGCGGAAAAGGCTGACTGATATACCATCTCGCGCGGTAGGGATGAGCCTGATAGACGAGTCCGCCCGCGGAGTGAACGACATCGGCAAACATCTCCGCCGACGCATTTTTCAGCTCGGGATGCGCCGCGATAAGCTCGGGCGTTATGCCGTAAATGAGGATCTCCCTGCCGCCTCCGACGTGTTCCTCGAGTCCGAACAAGAGGTCAAAGTCGCGCTCCTTTGCATATTCAAGGCCGTAAAGGTAATCTTGTCTGTAAGCATCCACAAAATCCTCCCAAGGAAGATCTCTGTCAATACGCGTATCGCCTGCGTAAAAATGGTTCGTGACCACCATTCCGCTGTATCCTTTTTTGATCAATTCATCTATATGCTCGCGAATATCCGATCCTCCGCCGCTGCAGGGGCTGGTGTGAATATGCATTTCATATTTATATATGTAGTCTTTCATAAAGGCACACCTCGCTTTACGATATGATTATATCACAATTTTGCCACCGAGTCAACGTTTTCTCAAATATTACGTAATTCTATAACTTCACCGCATTTCGGAACCGTCACGCGGGTTGCGGGGGATAATTCCGCTATTCTTGATTTTATAATTTCAGCATGGCAATCGCGCCACATATCCTCGTCTTTTCGTCCGTTTTCATACAAATGAGCGAGGAAAATGTTTTTATCCGACAGTTTAAGCATAAACTCCGCGAACTTGCGGTCGATCGGGCTATAATCCTCCTTCAAACCGCTCTTGTCGCCGAGCCACACGTGCGCAAAGCAGTAATCCGCTTTGGGAATATCGGGAAGACCCTCAAGCGAAAAATCACGCACGTCGACGGGGAAAACCAACGAGGGCGCATCCTCCGCCGTGACGTAATAGCCGTATTCCTCGATTCCCTTGCCCGTATCGGGACGGAAATGCCTGCCCTTGAAGGGTAAGATCGTCAGATTTCCAACATGCAACGGCTCGTTTTCCTTGGCAACGTGGATGCGATTCGGCACAATGCCGCATTCAAGCGCACTTTCGTAAAGGAAGTCGGGAATGACCCACTCGACGTCGGTCTTCGCCAATGCCTTTACCGTGCTCTTTTCAAAGTGATCGTTATGCCCGTGGGAAATAACCATAAGGTCAAGACCCCCGAGCAGCTCGGCGCACTTTTTCGGAGTTTCGGCAAGCTTTCGTGCATTTCTGAAAGCCAAGTCCATCCCCCAATGGTAGCCGTTTGTGTTAAAGAGATATGAGGTCGCGTGGATAAACCCGAACCTGACGCCCCGATTTCCCTCAAGAGCCGTCAGCGCGGACGAAAACCATCCGTCAAAACTATCGCGGATCTCGTCATAAAGCTTTGCGCAGATCGGCAAATTTTCACGAAGCACATCTACCGAGCCAAGCAAGGATTCTTCGATTCCGTGAATCTCACAAAATCTCGGGAAATCGAGCTCTACGTTATAAAGCCCGAAATATTCGTGTGAAAGCTTATCGAAAATGTCCCCGAGCGGCATTTGGTAGCGATCCAGCGGAAAATGAGTCCTCAAGCCGTTCAGCGCGTGAATGTGCGTGTGAATGACGCGCTTGAAGAACTCTTTTGGCGGAAAAGTGACGGGCTCTTGCGGGTAATTCTTCAAGCGATAGTATAAATAATGCCCGAAATCGAAGCAGATACCGACACAAGCGCGATCCGCCTTTTTGACAGCATCCAACACAAGCTCCGCGCTGTCTCCCTCTGTCTTATCGGGCAGGAGTCGGTTGTTTTCGAGCGAGATCATCACGGGAAGGTCGTTTTTCTCAATGTAGTCGGCAAGCTCGCAGAGCATCGCAACATTGTCCCCTTTAATTGGGTGGATGGTAACGTTGATCTTACTCTGCCTCGGAGCAACCAATACTTTTTGCAGCGGCGAAAAAACGTCGCTCACCGCGGTTTTTGCGGATTTCACCCTTCCGTGCACCGATATGAGGAAGCCGTGATCCCAAAGCATATCGGCGACCGCGCTCACGTCATCGGGAGAATGAGTGGGAGCAACTGTGCGAAGCTCGATCGAACGCACGCCGCGATCTTTTAATTTTTGGAACAGATCCTCGCGGTCAATGTCAAGTCCCGTTCCGCTTTTAAGCCATCCAAAAGGCAAAGAAACGCCAATCATCCAGCTACCTCCAAACTTATATTATACAATGAAAAAATCATTTTTCCCTTCCGAAAGCTCGCGCTCGAATGAATCAATGCGGAAAACAGCCTTGCAATTCTTGGGAATTGACACGCTGAAACGAACGCCGCCCTGCTCTTTTTCATATCTTACCGCAACTCTACCGTTTGGCGTTTGCATACTTCCCGACATTCTGCCGAATTTCGATATAGCCTGCGGACTTATGACCAATTCCGAATATCCGCAGGAGCTTTCGGTCTGCTTGATTCCCAACAGATATTCAAAGAAATACGCAACCGGCGCGCCGAACATCGGATGGCAATGCGAACGGCTTCTGTTGCTGTCCCAATATTCGTGGAAGGTCGTGGCACCGTTTTGACGCCAATGCTCATATCCCTGCGCTCCGTCATTCGTGAGAATATCAACGGCAAGCTCGGCGTCTCCGTTTTCGAACAGAGTGCGGATCAGCACGTCGGTGGCAAAAATGCCGGTATCAAAATATCCGAGCTTGTGATAGTATTTTACCATCTGGGAATAAGTTGTTCCGTCACCCAAACCAAGGTCTACGGCAAACGCGTTTGCGCCTTGCACGTTCATCACAAAGTTGCCGTCAAAAGTGTTGAAATACGCCGCCTGAATGGCTTTTTTGCGCTCACGGATCTTCTCGTCGTATTCCTCAATATCCTCATCCCTATGAAGGATCGATGCAATTTTTCTCATCGTATTGAGGGATTTCACCATAAAATAGGTATTTACATAAGGCGCGGGGATGATCACCTGTTGATTATGCGAGGTGATGTCCTTTTCCGGATAGAGGATATTCGGCCCGCACCAATCGCCAAGGCACCATTCGCCCTTTTTATCGCTTGTAACAAGCCCGAATTCCGAATGCGCTTCAAGATAGTCGATGTACCTGCGCATATTATCATAGTATTTTGCAAGCACTTCAGCGTCGCCGTAATGCTTGTAAAGGCGATACGGCACCTCAACGATGGCGCATCCCCATCCGCCGGGACCGCCACCGCTTCTGATGTAGGGAGCGGTATATTGAATATGTCCGCTGATTTTATCCTGACAGTCGGCAATATCCTGAAGCCATTTTTCGTAGAAGCTTTGGGCATCAAGGGTGGATAATACCGCGTGACAGGTGAGCTGACCGTCGCCCGTATAGCCGCGCCGCTCAAGATGCGGGCAATCGGAAGGATGCCCCGTGTGCATATTGCAGAGCATGGTGTGGATGAAGGTATTATACGTCCAGTTCAGCGTTTCATTGTCACATTCGAACGTAGACGCGCGCGCGACGTCGGCGTATATCTCTTTCACGCATACGGGAACGGCATTGCCCGTGACCTCAAGGTATCTGAAGCAGTACCAGGTAAACTCGGGTTGGACGGTGCGGTTGCTTCCGTCCGATTTTACCGTATAGCTTTGCCTATGTATATGCGTGGGGTCAAGGCTTCCGTCCGGAAGTATCCCCTCGGAAAAACGGACGCTTACAGTCTCCCCCCGCTGTGCCCGAAGCTCAAGCACGGGATAACCCGTGGTATTTCTGCCGCAATCGTATACGATGCAGTTTTCGCTTTTATTTATTACCTTCAAAGGCAATTCTTCGACAAGCTTATCGATCGGACAATCGGTAGAACAATATTCGGTATCAAGATCTTCGACAATATATGCTTTTTCCCAATCGCTGTCGTCAAAATCAACGCCGAAGCAATCCGAAAAGCCGTTATAGTCGTGATTTTCGTATCGTACAAACTCATACCCCGAAACAAAGGAGTCGCCGACACGACAGTTCTCGTCCGAAATAAAACGATTCGCCGCTTTGCCGTCACGCTCTTCGGTGATGCAGTAAATAGCCTTCGGAAGTCCGAAAGTGCGACTGCTGTGCGTATACCATCCGCCTCCGAAATGAATGGCGATAACGTTTTCGCCAAGCGTGACAAACGGGGTTATATCAAAGCACGGGACGTACACTCTGTGCCCCGACAGCACCTCTTCGCGCGGGTCGCAAGAAGCTTCAAAATCCGATGAAAGCGGCAAAAAGGTATCGGGATTGATGCACTTACCGTTTATGTAGCACTTGAAAAATCCCAGTCCAAGAACGTTGAGCGTTACCCGTCTGATTTCGGATATGGGGAAACGTCCGCGAAGAACGGTGAAGCTATCAGCCGCCCTCTCTGCTCTGCCTACCCAAACGGCATCTTTGAAGAAAAAAGATTTATACATACTAAAGTCCTCTGTTTTTTTACTTTAGGAGAATAATTAATCAATTTATTATAACTCTTGCGGGGCAGTTTGTCAATATATTTGATGGAAGAAGGCAAAAATTATGCGGGGAACATGGAAGTCATGTTTTTTGCGAGGAGCACGGGGTATTGGTAGTGGAGCTTTATCAAAGCAAGTGCGAACACAGCCCACCACCAAATCATAGTCGAAACGAACGCCAAGCACAGCTTGACATTCGTTTCTCGTTGATTTGGCTGTTTCGCTTGCAAAAAACATCACACCGTGATGTTTTTTGCGGCGCTACCCAACGAGCTACGCTCGTCGGGCTAATAATACGAAGTCCACGAGACGGAGGTGGGACTTGTAACCACCCATTTGCGCGCTTTATTCGGCGCGATAATTCAATTTGGCGGTCGCGCGCAAATTTTTTGTCATTCGCAAGCGAATGACAAGGTGGTTTCAAGTCTTCTTCGTAAGCAAAAAAGAACAAGGTGATCTACGATCACCTTGTTCTTTTTTGGTTGCGGAGGTGGGACTTGAACCACACGGCCTCCGGGTTATGAGCCCGACGAGCTACCAACTGCTCCACTCCGCGATATTGAATTTGCCGGTTATCCTTGCGGCACTGTATGGTGCCGGTGACCGGATTTGAACCGGTACGATACTCTCGTATCAGCGGATTTTAAGTCCGCGGCGTCTGCCTGTTCCGCCACACCGGCTAAAACAGTGCACTCATAGTGCTTATATATTATAACATACTAAACTCGCTATGTCAATACCTTTTTGCAATTTTCTTTCAAATTCTTTCGACATTCCTCGGCTTGATTGACAAAATTCCTACAATATGATATAATAACATAAATTCAAAACGGAGGCACAGATTTGAAAAAACGCGCCTTAGCCTTACTTTTGGCATTCATAATACTATTCACCGTATCCTGCTCGAAGAACAGTCTTCAGGACGAGATCACCGAGGGCGGTTGTTTTGCTCCCGCGCACGTTGACACGAACAACGACGGGCATTGCGACTTTTGTATGCTCGCGCTGACCGTCACGGTCGACCTTTATGCTATAAACGACCTGCACGGCAAGCTGCTTGACGGCGACTCACAGCCGGGTGCGGACGAGTTGACGTCCTTTCTCAAATCTGCGCGTGAGAGCGACGACTACGCTCTCTTTCTTTCCTCGGGCGATATGTGGCAGGGCACGTCGGAGTCAAATCTGACGCGCGGAAAGATCGTCACCGATTGGATGAACTCGCTCGGATTCGTTTCAATGACGCTCGGCAATCACGAATTCGATTGGGGCGAGGAATACATCGAAGGAAATCTTGCGCTTGCCGACTTCCCTTTCCTTGCGATCAACATTTATGACCGAGCGACCGACACGATCGTTGATTACTGCACCCCTTCCGTCACCGTCGAATGCGGGGCGGCTACCATTGGTATTATTGGCGCGATCGGGGACTGTTATTCATCGATATCGGGCGACAAGGTAGAAAATATTTATTTCAAGACGGGTGACGAGCTGAATTCGCTGATCTCAGCCGAAAGTGAGCGTCTGCGCGCAGACGGCGCGGATTTCATCGTCCTGTCTCTCCACGACAGCGGTGCGGACGTCGAGCTTTCAAAAGAGCACGTCGATCTCGTTTTCGAGGGTCACACTCACAAAAGCTACGTCCGCCCCGACAAGCACGGCGTTTACCACCTTCAGGGCGGCGGCGACAACGACGGCATCACGCACGTTGAGGCGGTCATCAACATTGCGGGCGGCGAGAGCTACGTGAAAACCGCCGAGTACATTCCTTCCGACAAATACGATGACTCACCCTCCGACCCCATCGTCGGTGAGCTTATGACGAAATACGCCTCCGATGTTGCGAAGGCGGACGAGATTCTTGGCAAGAATTCTGCTCTCAGAGGCGGCGACTGGCTTCGCGCGCTCGTGGCAAGGCTTTATTTTGAAAAGGGCTTTGAGGAATGGGGAAAAGAATACGACATCGTCCTCGGCGGCGGCTATCTTTCGGTCCGCGCGCCCTACAACCTCTCGATCGGTGAGGTCAAATATTCGGATCTGCAATCTATCTTCCCCTTCGACAACACCATCGACCTTTGCTCGGTCAAGGGAAGCGACCTTAAATCGAAATTTATCAACACCTCGAACTCGAATTATTTTGTTTATTACGGCGACTACGGACAGTCGGTGCGATTCAGCATCGACGATAACGCCACCTATTACATAATCGTCGATTCCTACACCTCGTCCTACGCACCCAACCGCCTGACCGTCATCGACTCGCTCGGCGACGGCATTTACGCCCGCGATCTGCTTGCGGATCACATAAAAAGCAACGGATTGGATTAAAATTGCCAATCCACTTGACAAAACGCAAATATAGTGTTATAATATAGTGTCAAAAAATATATATGGAGGATTTTCCAAAATGAAACGCATTATCGCACTTCTTCTCTGCCTTATTATGGCAGTAACCGCTGTTGCTTGCAGCAACGGCAACACACCCGCAGAGACCACCAAGGCTCCCGAGACCCAGGCTCCCGCTACCGAGCCCATCACC
>JAZSOQ010000004.1:0-16971 GCA_045537015.1 Eubacteriales bacterium | reverse complement strand
TATTGTAAGCGCGAGGCTGAGGGCGACGAAGTAGGCGACGGCGAAGATCACAAGGTTATTTATGGGGTTCCACTTATAATACGCGCCGCCGATCACTATACCGAGGATGATACAGATCATCTGCTCGAGCGCAAAACCGGCGTATACTCTTGCGTTCGATTCACCCACCATACGCATCAGCATAATATCTCTCTTGCGGCGGCGAACCATAAGGAATCCGATAAGAAAGCCCGAAATGACGGAAAGAATTACGACAAACACCGTGACGGTGCGGTTGAATTTGATGCTGTCTTCAAGTACCGCAGAAAGGTCAAACAAATTTTCATCATTTATATCGAGAGCGTATTCATAAAATTCGTTATATACGGTATCAACATAGAAACCCCAACGAAGTTCTTCAGAATTTGGTGATGGTTCCAAGAAACAATAGCTTGCTTTTTCGCGAAATTCTTCCAAGCGGCTGTTGTCAGCAAGCGTTGCGCTCAAAGACCAAATGATCGGGGCGCGTTTGACAAGCTTTATGTATACATCTTCAATGATTGAAAGCGGGCAGTAGATGCTTTTCTCGTCTCCAGCGGTATAAGTTCCGGCAATCTTGAGTGTGCGTTGATATTCGGTTCTTTCCATCTCTACAATCTCGCCGTTTACAATCGTATAACCCACATCGCTTAAGAATTTCAAAACTGTCTCACCATTTCCATTATCATAATAACGAGCCATATAATCGGGGATAAGGCAAACCGCCTCGTCGCCTGCAAAAATACTTTCGTCATATCCCTCATACCATGTAATCTCGCAACCATGCTCTGGCAAGAGCTGTTCGTCGCTGGAAATCGAGGTAATGCCATACAAAAGAGGAGTTTTTAAGTCTTTGGATTCAATGCCATTAACCATTTCGATGGACTGTTGCATCTTAACCTGAATATCCGTTACATATTCTGATAATGAGAATTTAGCCGAAGGTTCCGACGGCTTTATCTGATATGCCTCCTTAGAATCTTTCGCTGAGGTTACGTCATAGAACTTTACAAGTTTCTTTGTAGCAAATAGGTCATAAACCCATGGCATGATTAATTGTGGACCATTTGTTTCCTGAATTGGTTTGACTGTTACTGTAACAGGAACCGATTTCAATGCTTCTTGATAATTACGCAGTTCCGCTTCATTTGATGCTTGCAAAGCGCAAATGATCATAGTAATCACCGCAGCGAATAGTAGCACCGCAACGGCGCGGACGGGAGCGCGTTTTATGGTTTTCAGTGTCTTTTTAATCATCTTTTTGCTTCCTTTCGGGGGTGAATTTTTTGGCTTTCCGACCGATTCAATTGTATCAAAAATTTTTCCTCTTGTCAATATTTTTCCGTAACTACGGCATTTTTAGCGTAGATGCGGGCATTTTTGGCAAAAATGCGGTCAAAAATGAAAAAATCACCCAAAATTGAGCCGGAACCTTTTCCTTTTTGAGAAATAAAAAACTTGACATTTATGCCCGAATTTGCTATACTATAATCATCACAAAATGCGGACAAGGTGTAATACATTATGAAAACAGTGGCATTTCCTTACGGTAAAGAAAAGTTGAGTTATACGTTCGGTGATGAGCTTTGCGCGGTTCTCGAACCTTCGATAAATGAGTACGTT
Source organism: Eubacteriales bacterium (assembly GCA_045537015.1). Classification (GTDB taxonomy): domain Bacteria; phylum Bacillota; class Clostridia; order Oscillospirales; family CAG-272; genus CAG-390. The sequence goes on along the minus strand of JAZSOQ010000004.1, from coordinate 15,330 downwards.
CCCGATGCGGACGGAGCGGAGCTTGTTCGCCGCGCGATGGCGGCGCCGATCGGCTCGCAGAAGCTTTCGGAGCTTGCAAGGGGCAAGAAAAAGGTCGTTATAATTGCCAGCGACCACACCCGTCCCGTGCCGAGTAAGCTGATAATTCCTCCTATGCTCGCGGAGATCCGTGCGGGCAGTCCGGATGCGGAGATCACGATCCTGATCGCCACGGGATGCCACAGAGGCACGACAAAGGATGAGCTTGCCCAAAAATTCGGCGAGGAGATCGTCAAGAACGAAAAGATCCACATCCACGATTGCGACGACCGCGATATGCTCGTGAATATCGGAACTCTTCCTTCGGGCGGGCAGTGCGAGATAAATCGCCTCGCATACGAAGCCGATCTGCTCGTTTCGGAGGGATTCATTGAGCCGCATTTCTTCGCGGGATTCTCGGGCGGGCGCAAGAGCGTGCTCCCGGGTGTTGCGGGAAGAAAGACCGTGCTTGCCAACCATTGCTCGGAATTTATCGACCATCCGCGTGCGCGGACGGGTATTCTTGAGGGCAACCCGATCCACGGGGATATGCTATGGGCGGCAAAGACGGCGAAGCTTGCGTATATCGTAAATGTTGTTCTCAATTCCGAGAAGAACGTCATCTATGCCGTTGCGGGCGAGCCCGAGACGGCGCATAAGAAGGGAACAGATTTCCTTTTCTCGCTCTGCGGTGCGAAGGCGGTCGATTCGGATATCGTCATCACGACAAACGGCGGTTATCCGCTCGATCAGAATGTTTATCAGGCTGTCAAGGGTATGACAGCGGCGGAGGCGACCGTCAAGAAGGGCGGCGTCATCATTATGCTCGCCCGCTCGGGCGACGGCATCGGCGGCGATCATTTTTATCATCAGCTTGCCGACGAGCCCGATATTGATAAGACAATGCGCGAATTCCTCTCGAGAGGGCGCGATGAGACCGTGCCCGATCAGTGGCAGACGCAGATTCTCCTGCGTATTCTCAAGCACACGAGCGTGATATATGTCTCGGAAATGCCTGATGACGTGGTTGAAAAGATGCACATGATCCCCGCCCATTCGTTGGCGGAGGCGATAGAAAAGGCGAAAGACTTGGTCGGCGAGTCCGCAAAGATCGCGGCGATCCCCGACGGCGTTTCGGTAATGGTGACAAAATGAAGGTTGTAATTGCAATTGATTCCTTTAAGGGAAGTCTTTCCTCGCTCGAGGCGGGCGAGGCGGTGCGCGAGGGCGTGCTGAAGGCGGATAAAGACGCGGAAGTCGTCATCCGTCCTCTTGCCGACGGCGGTGAGGGTACGGTCGATGCGCTTGCGATAGGTCTTGGCGGCGAGATGATCGAAGTCGATGTCACGGGGCCGCTCGGCGAGTCGGTCAAGGCAAAATACTGCATAGTCAAGGGCTCGACTGCCGTTATCGAAATGGCTCAGGCTGCGGGACTTCCGCTTGTGCCCGAGGAGTTGCGCGATCCCTTGTTTACAACGACTTACGGCGTCGGCGAGCTGATCCTCGATGCGATCCGCAGAGGATGCCGCTCCTTCATCGTCGGAATCGGCGGAAGCGCGACCAACGACGGCGGAACAGGTATGCTTTCCGCGCTCGGATTTGAATTCCTTGATAAAAACGGCGAAAAGATCGCTTTCGGCGCGAGAGGGCTTGAGGCTCTTGCTTCGGTTTCTGCGGAAAATGTCATTCCCGAGCTTCGCAAGTGCAACTTCCGCGTTGCCTGCGACGTCAACAATCCTCTTTGCGGCGAGCGCGGATGCAGTGCCGTTTACGGTCTTCAGAAGGGCGCGACGCCCGAATCGGTAAAAATAATGGACGAATGGCTTGGAAAATACGCCGAAACAGCGAAAGTAGCTTTTCCGAACGCCGATCCCGACTACCCCGGTGCGGGCGCGGCGGGAGGTCTCGGATTTGCCTTCAAGACCTTTATGAATGCGTCGCTTGAATCGGGAATCGGAATCATCCTTGATGAAACCGAGCTTGAAAAGCACATCGCAGATGCCGACGTAGTTGTGACGGGCGAGGGAAGGATCGACTTCCAGACCGCCATGGGCAAGGCTCCGATCGGTGTTGCCAAACTCGCGAAAAAGCACGGCAAAAAGGTCGTCGCCTTTGCGGGATGCGTCACAGCCGACGCCGAGGAGTGCAACAATCACGGAATCGACGCCTTTTTCCCGATAATCCGCGGGATCACCACGCTTGATGAGGCGCTTGACCACGATAATGCCTACTCAAACCTCCGCGCGGCGGCTTATCAGGTGTTCAGATTATTAAGTTCAAAGTAAAAAGAGGAATATTATGAGAAAGATCAGATTAATTTCGTTTATTCTGGCGGTACAGCTTATCATGACGCTTACCGCTTGCAGTCCTGCCTCGAACGGTAACGAGACCGATCCCCCTGCGGATACTACAGCAGAGCAGGTCGAGCCCGCATACGATCTTATGGAAACATTCGTGTCGGACGGAAAGTCGATCTACACGATCGTCAGAGGCCTCGATCCTACCGCTCTTGAAGCGGGTCTTTCGAAGAAGCTCAGAAACACTTTTCTGAATGTAACCGGAGTAAGCTTTGATGCTGTTACCGATTTTGACGGCAACAAAGATAACAGTGCGCGTTTTGAGATCCTGATAGGAAAGACAAACCGTGCGGAAAGCCTCAAGGCAGAGACTGAGGTGGCTGAAAACGGCGGATACGTTATGCGCGAGGACGGCAACAAAATAGTTATCTTCGGTGCGGACGATGCTACTCTTGCGAAAGCTTACAGCGAATTTGAGCGTGTATATTTCGGTGAAGGAAACGTTACCATTATCGGTGACTACTCTCCCTCAACGGCTGTACCTGCGGGATACGAAAAGGTCAGCGACAAGACCGAGGAGCTTCTTACCGTCAAGGATAATTTTGATTATACCGATGCTTACAAGGTGAATTTCGTCGGCGCGAACGACACGCCCGCTTACACGGGCGAGATCAAGACGGGACTTATCGTATCCGAATACGATACTCTTTATGATATCGTTGCCGAGCTGAACGTTCTTTCCTTCGGCGCAAAGGGCGACGGTAAGAGCGATGATACGGCGGCATTCAAAGCGGCACTCAAAGCCGCAGATGAGAGAGGCGGTTGTGTCATTTACGTTCCCAAGGGATACTATTGCCTGACCGAATCGCTTACGCTTGGTGATAACGTGAGCATAGTCGGTGAGATCAAACCCGGAACTGCGGAGGGCACCGTCCTCTGTATCTACGGTGGAAAGGGTTCGACCGATCCCGCAAAGTCAGCATTCCTGATGGGCCCGAACGCGTCTCTGCAGAATCTTGCGATCTGGTATCCCGAGCAGACCTTCGTTAACGGAGAACCAATCCCCTATCCCGCAACGATCAAGCAGGAATGGATAGACGGTGTTACCGTAAGAAACGTTACTTTCGTTAACTCCTATTACGGCTTTGATTACACCGGATCGGGCATTTACGCGCTTCAGTATACTCGCGATATCTACGGCACCTTCCTGCATCTCGGCTACCGTAATGACCGAAGCCTTGATATCGGTAAGCTTGAAAACTTCCATTTCTCGCCCGATTATTGGCTCCAGAGCGGTCTTCCCGGCGTTCCTGATGCAGAATTGCTCAAGACTTATATGATCCGTAACGCAACCGGAATCATCATCGAGCGTATTGACTGGACGTATATTTCGGATATTTACATCGAAGGCTACAATATCGGTCTTCACGCAAGACGTTCAAAGGCGGCAGATGATTACGGCGGAGTAACGAACGGTCAGGTCTATAATCTTAACGTAACAGATAGCTATACCGGAATGTTGATGGAGGATGTCTCCTGGCTTATTTTGACGGGATGTAATCTCAGCGTACTCGGAAACAGCGGCGCTACCGCTCTGCGTTTCCTTTCAAGCTGCGGAAGCGGCCCCAAAAATCAGCCCGGCGATCTTTGCTTTATTGACAGCAGCTTTGTAAGTGCGGGCGCGAATGCGGTAATTAACTGCTGTAATGCGGCGGTTACTTATACCTCTTGTAAGCTTTCCTCGAACAGCGGAAATGTTATAGCGAACATGACCGATGCTGCCCAGAGAGTTCTGAATTCCGAAGTGAACGGAAATTCTTACGGATGCGATCTTTTGAATGATGAGACTCTCCCGACCCGCCCTGACATTGACTACACCCGTGACGTTGTCACAAAGCCGAAGTCCCAAAACTATATCAATATTACCGAAGCACCTTACAACGCAAAGAAGAACGAGGATATCACAGCCGTTCTTCAAAAGGCTCTTGACGATCTTAAGGCTACGGGCGGTACGGTTTATATCCCTTCGGGAATCTTCTATATCAGCGCGGGCATTGACGTTTGGGCGGGCATCGAGCTTTGCGGCTCGGTTATTGCTCCCGGCTATACACATCGAACCGGTACGGGAACAAGGCTTTATACCAATTTCGGTAAGAATGATCCCGACGGCGAAGCGCTCATCGACCTCTATGAAGGCGCGGGACTGCGCGGACTCGGTATAGTTTACCACGAGCAGAAAACTGTTTCGCTTACTCCCTATTCTTACTCCATAAGAGGAAAGGGAAGCAATGTTTATGTTGTTGACGTAAGTACATCCACTTCGTACAACGGCATCGACCTTGCAAGCTACAAATGCGATAACCATTACGTTGAATTTGTATGGGGTGTAGGTCTCAATAATGCTATCGCCGTCGGCAGCGGAAGCGAAAACGGTATTATCCGCGATTGCCATTTCACCCCGAACTGCTGGTTCGACCAGAGCGAGACCGATGCTTGGAACAATGTTTATCAGTATATGATGGATAATTCCATTTCTATCCTTATCGGTGAGAGCAAAAACGAGATACTTTATAACAACTTTACTATCTGTATCAAGACCGGTATTGAAATTAGAGATGGTGCGCAGAACGTTCAACTGCTTGGAAACGGAGTTGATAGCAGTGACACGGCAATTCTGCTTTCGGGCAACTGTACGGCATATTTTGTCAACAGCCAGCTTGTTAACCTTCGCGATTCGGGCGGAAAGGCGCAGTACTTTGATATCGTTCGCACTTCGGAAGACTTTACGGGCTCGGTTGATTTCTTCAACTCCTCAAGCTGGGGAACGACGAATTATGTTTATAATCTGAACGGTTTGGGCACTGTACGCGTAATCGGCGGACGTATCGGCAGATGCGATGGTAAGCTTTCAAATATTGCCGGCGGAGAAGTGTATTTCTATGGTTGTTCAAACGATACCAATGCAATTATTTCGGCTGCCGATTCAGTTAAAAAGATATATCTTTCGGGCAACCTTTTCCAGTCAAGCCTTATTTCTGCAGCAAAGAAAATACAGCAGGCCTGCGGCCCCGATGTTGAATGAAAATCACGTTTGGTGAATAATAAATCCGCTCTTCGGAGCGGATTTATTATTAATGTATAAAGTAAATAATTAATTAAGATAATTACATTTTTCTTGACAACCTCGCCCTCATATTGTATAATATTATGGGCAAAAATGTAACTATAAGAGGTTAAATTAATGAAAATATACGCAGACAACGCCGCGACGACGAAGATGAGCCGCGCGGCAATAGAGGCGATGCTCCCCTATATGAGCGAGATCTACGGCAACCCCTCGAGCCTTCATTCGGAAGGTCAGGCGGCAGCCGAGGCTCTCTCGGATGCAAGGGAGAGGATCGCAAAGCGTCTCGGATGCTCCGCGCGTGAGATCATCTTCACGTCGGGCGGCAGCGAGGCGGACAACCAGGCGATAATCACCGCCGCAAAAATGGGAGAGAAGAAGGGCAAAAAGCACATCGTTTCGACTGCCTTTGAGCACCACGCGGTCCTTCACGCTCTCGAAGCGCTCGAAAAGCAGGGCTTTGAGGTGACTCTCCTTGATATTCACGATAACGGAATCGTTACGGCTGACGACGTAAAGGCGGCGATCCGCCCCGACACTTGCCTTGTCACCGTTATGTACGCAAACAACGAGATCGGAACCGTTCAGCCCATCGCGGAGATCGGTGCCGTTTGCCGCGAGGCGGGTGTGCTCTTCCACACGGACGCAGTCCAGGCGGCGGGTCACATCGAGATCGACGTTGTTGAAGAAAACATCGATATGCTCTCGCTTTCGGCGCATAAGTTCCACGGACCGAAGGGGGTCGGAGTTCTTTATGCGAAGAAGGGCATTATCCTGCAGAATCTCATCTACGGCGGCGCGCAGGAAAGAGGAAAGCGCGCGGGAACCGAAAATATCCCCGCTATCATGGGTATGGCGGCGGCTTTCGATGAGGCGTGCGGCAAGATCGAGGCAAATTCCGCGAAGCTTTGTAAGCTGCGCGACAGACTCATCGAGGGTCTTTGCTCGATCCCCCATTCGATCCTCAACGGCGACGCAAAAAAGCGTCTGCCCGGTAATGTAAACGTATGTTTTGAGGGCATTGAGGGTGAATCGCTACTCTTGCTCCTTGACGACAAGGGCATCGCGGCATCCTCGGGCTCTGCCTGCACGTCGGGCTCGCTCGACCCCAGCCACGTGCTTCTTGCTCTCGGCAGACCTCACGAGGTCGCTCACGGATCGCTCCGTCTCTCGCTTTGCGAGGAAAACACCGAGGAAGAGGTCGAATACATCATCGAGGCGGTGCGTGACGTCGTTTCGCTCCTTCGCGGAATGTCGCCCGTATGGCGCGATCTTGAATCGGGCAAAAAAGAATTTATTTTGAAATGAGGAAACTAAAATGGCATTATACAGCGAAAAGGTAATGGATCATTTCCGCAACCCCCGCAACGTCGGCGTTATCGAGAATGCTGACGGCGTCGGCGAGGTCGGCAACGCAAAGTGCGGAGATATTATGAAGATCTATCTCAAGATAGAAAACGACATCATCGTTGACGTCAAGTTCGAGACATTCGGCTGCGGCTCCGCGATCGCATCGAGCTCGATGGCAACCGAAATGATCAAGGGCAAGCCCATCAGCGAGGCGCTCCAGCTCACCAACAAGGCAGTTACAGAAGCCCTCGACGGTCTTCCCGCGCAGAAGATCCACTGCTCCGTCCTCGCAGAAGAAGCAGTCAAGTCCGCAGTCAAGGATTACTACGACAAAAACGGCATAATCTACGATTGCAAACTCTTCCACGATTGCTCGAATTGCGAGCATTGTCATCATTAATAAAAACACATTGGCGTACCTGCGAAAACAGGTACGCCAATTTTTTGAAAGTTTCGATTTTTACTTGACATTGACGCAACGTCAAGTGATATGATATAATATAGAGGGGGTGAGGATATGTATCAAAAGCAAATGTATGATATTACAGAGGTTTGCAAGATGCTTGGTACTACATCAAGGACGCTTCGCTTTTATGAAGAGAAAGGCATTATTCAAAGCACCACGGTCGGAACTTCAGCTCGCCGACAATATTCGGAAGAACAATTATCTCTTATAAAAAATGTCCTTGTTCTTCGCACATTGGGATTGTCCGTGAAAGCGGTTGCAGAGTTGCAAACCAAAGAAGTAGATCTTAAAAACTCTGTCCTTTCCAAGCGCGCAGAAATATATGCGTCTATTGATTCTCGCATTCGTGAAATCAATCTTTTGAATGAAGCTTTATCTGCGCTTGAATCCGGTAAAGATATATTTACCGAGGGTTGGCAGCTTTCTTCTGCCATGAATGCAGAAGAAAAAGGAATCGCACGAATTTGTACAGATGCCATTTTAAGCGGAGATACTAATACGCTCTATGAGCATCTAAGTTCTCGTTTGGCAGAATATATGCCAAGAGACGTTTACAGTGTTGTTCGAAAAGACACGTTAGCTCCACTTGGTGATTTTGTTTCGATTGACAAAACAGTTGCAGACGATAGGTTTTCAAACAAATTATATTGTTTTATCAGATATTCAAAACTCGGTCTAAAAATTACATATGTTTTTCACGGCGGAAAGATTGACGGATTTTGGCTTGGATATTATGACTTACATGCGAGGTGAGACAAATGAAAAAAATTATAGCGATTATTTTACTTGTGTGTATCTTTTTACTTTCTGGATGTAAAACCGAAAATCCCGATACAAATGAAACAAGTGATACTACTGAAACGATTCCGGATGTATCAACGAACATGCCCGATCAAAACACTCCTCAAAGTAGCGTTGAGGAAAAGCATTTTGTTTTGGAAAGTAACGGCTACAAATTAAACGCTGTTTATACTTATATCAATGACGGAAAATCGCACCCAGCTGTGCTTTTGATTGCAGGCTCCGGTCCAAGTGATTACAATGAAACTCTCGGCGCATTAAAACCGTTTAAAGATATAGCTCATGGACTTGCTAAAGAAGGTATCAATTCTCTGCGAGTTGATAAAAGAACCTTCAGTTATGCCGCCGACTTTGATATAAAGTGCGGTATCGAAGAAGAATACCTCGAGGATTGTAATGCCGCCATTGAATATTTGAAATCACAAAACATTTCGGGCTTGTATTTGCTGGGTCACAGCCTTGGAGGTCAGATCGCAACCGAGCTTGCCGCAAACATCGAAGGTGTTGACGGTATGATCCTTTTCAACAGCTCGGCTCGACATCTTGCGGATATTGCTTGCGATCAATATTCCGCACTCGATCCTGTCAATAAAGCATCTTATATCACATATGCAGAGGCTGCTAAAAACGCATCGGCTTCTTTGGCAAAGGGATACTATTATTACAGTGCAAGCGATTACTATTGGGTATCCTATAATCAGATAGACACCGCCCAAAATATTTCTAACGCTAACATAAAAACACTTATCATTAACAGTAAATTTGATAAGCAATCTTTTGACGAGGATCTTAATTTGTGGTCAACGCTCTTTTCAGATTCCGCAAACGTATCCATATGCGTATATGACGACATCAGCCATTTCGGATATAAGATTGATACTACAGATCCTTTGTCAATATATACCCAAGTTGATTTCCCAAGCGAGGTTATTTTCGCTTTTACTGATTTTATTAAATGAGATCGGTGAAAATGAAGAGATTTGCTTTTTCCTTGTATTCATCTTTTGCATCTTTCACCCCGCTATGCTTGTCCCAAAACGCGAGCGTCGACACAAGCGAAAACAATAAATAGGGGATTTCGTACCTACGATAAATCAGGTGTGACTTTTATACTTTCCGTTGATATTTTCAACCGTAATTAAACAATGCGGTTGTTGCATCGGTGCGAATATTATGATACAATATAGTCAGAACAAGCGCTTGTTACTTTATGCCATGGAGGTCAATTTATGGAACTTAAAATCAGCGAAAATCTAAAAAGATTGCGCAAAGAGCGCGGAAACACGCAGGAAGATCTTGCAAATCATCTTGGAATATCCGTGCAGGCAATCTCAAAATGGGAACGCGGAGAGGGCTTTCCCGATATAACGCTTCTCCCTTATATTGCATCTTATTATGAAGTAACGGTTGATGATATTTTGGGATGCAATTCTTTGCGAAAGCAGGATGATCTTGAGGAATTCAAGAAAAAAGCTCAGGTGTTGATCAATAAAGGAAAACGAAAGGAAAGACTTGAGCTTTGTCGCGAGATGCAGAAGAAATATCCGAATGAGGAATTAGTACTGCATAATTTGGTTCACGACCTGTTTTCAGTCGATTGCATAAAAAACAGCGAGGAAATAATCAGCATATCCAACAGACTTTTGAAAAGCGATTCCTTGGATTACCGCTACGGCGCAGTTCAAATGCTGGCTTTCACTTATTCAAGGTTGGGAAATGATGAAAAAGCTGTGGAATATGCAAATATGATCCCGTGCAACAAAGATCTGCTTTCTTCTGTCTTAAAGGGAAAAGATCTGGTAGAACACTGCCGATGGTATTTTTGGAACGTTTGCGATACTATGCTCAGATTATCTCACAATATGACACAGTGCCCCGAAGCGGAATATACGGCAGAAGATCGACACGCCATACGAGAAACTATATATAAATTTTATTATATGATCTTCTCGGACGGCGATTTCGGTTGGTGGGAAAACAGACTCGGCAGACTTTGCCGAGATATGGCAATCAGTTCGGCAGAAATGGAAAAAACGGATCAAGCGTTTGACGAGCTTGAAAAAATGTGCGATCACATGGAAAAGTATCAGCGATTCACAAGCATCGAGCATACATCCCCTCTGGTACGCGGATTGAAATATGATTCTTCTCAGAGCGGAAGCAGTACCGAAAGAAGTATAGCGTGCGATTTCCTTCGTTCTTTGGACGATAACCCGCGGTTTAATTGCTTACACGCAGATGAAAGAATGCAGAGCATAAAAAATCGCCTGCAAGCTCTTGGATGAATTCCGGCCCCGCCTCGCGCGGGGCTTCTTTTTTGTGTAAATGATTTTTTGATTAGCGCAAAAATAAACGAATAGAGTTGACAAATACGTTTTGATGTGATATAATAATAACGGAGAGCACCGATGACGGTTGCTTCCGATAAGTGATTAAGAAATAACCGCCTACGTTTGGAAGCAGAGGCGGTTATTTCTTTTTTTGCGGTTGTTGAAGTATTTTAACAACAAGTCGGCAAAAACTCTGCACTCTTAACTCTGCACTCTGCACTTTTTAATTGACAACTCCCCCTCTTTATGCTATAATTAAACTATCAATATTGCCGTGAGGTGAAGTAATGAAAATTGGTGTTTGTTCTTCCCATGACCGCTGGGGCATTGTTGCTGCTGCGGGATATGATTACGTTGAGGGGAATTTTTCGAAGATCACTCTTGCAAGTGACGGGGAATTTGAGGAAATGAAGAAAATGAGGGCGGAGTCGGGGCTCGACGTTGAGGCGGCAAACGGCTTTTTCCCGGGCGACTTCGTGCTATATTCCAAGGATGATTTTGAAGAGATAAAGAAAAACGTTCGCGCATACTGCGAGAAGGGATTTGCGCGCGGTGCGGAGCTCGGTCTGAAGGTCGTTGTTATCGGCTCGTCGAAGGCGAGAAATATCCGCGAGGGATACACCAAAGATGAGGCAGAGGCACAGTTCTCCGAAGTTCTTCGTATCTGCGGCGAGGTAGGCGCTAAATACGGCATCACAGTCACTGTTGAGCCGCTCAATGCAAGTGAGACCAATTTCATCATCACCTTTGCGGACGGTATGGACATCGCAAAGAAGGTGGATCACCCGAACGTGCTTGCGATGATAGATCTTTATCACCACGCCGTCAACGGTGAGCCGATCGAAACGCTTGACGGCACAAAGGGCTTCCTTGTTCACTCCCATATTGCAAGGGCGGACAGATCCACTCCCACCGTTGACGATCTTGATGAGATCGCTCCCAAAATCGAATATCTCAAAAATACAGGCTACGAGGGCAGAATGAGCCTTGAATGCCGCCACGTGCCCGATTTCGAAACCTCGGTCAAGAACGCATACGAGCTGCTCAAGCAATTCAGATGAGGTGCGGGATGGATTTTGACAACAAATTCGGCATGTTCGTCCATTGGGGTATCTACGCGCAGACGGGCGTGCAAGAGCAGGTCTACGCGCGCTTCGATTGGGACAGGGAAAGATATGAGGCACTTCAAAACACATTCAACCCCGTAAATTACGATCCCGAAAAGTGGGTCCTCCTTGCAAAAAAGGCGGGGATGAAGTATATCTGTTTCACCGCGAAGCACCACGACGGTTTTTGTATGTGGGATACGAAATATACCGATTATAACGTTATGAACACGCCTTATGGCAAGGACGTGCTCAGAATGCTTGCCGATGCCTGCGAAAAACACGGAATGCTCCTCGGGCTTTACTATTCGAATCCCGACTGGAACCATCCGCTCGGCTACAATCCGAATTCGACACATCAGTGGAAGGCGGTCGATAAGGAGACCGTTGACACCGAGGGATACCGCGAGTACATCAAGAATCAGATCACCGAGCTTCTGACGAATTACGGCAAAATATACACCCTTTTCTGGGACATCCCGCCGAAGATCGACGATCCTTCGCTCAACGAGCTTGCGAGAAGCTTGCAGCCCGGCATACTTATAAACGACCGCGGTTGGGATAAGGGCGATTTTTCGACTCCCGAACGTGAATACCGCGCGGCGGAGGGTGAAAGATTCACAAGAATGACCGAGGCTTGCAATTCGCTCGGACGACAGAGCTGGGGATACCGCGAGAATGAGGATTTTTATTCCTACCGTCACCTTGTTTCCTCGATCGACCGAATTATGGCGATGGGCGGAAGCTATCTCCTCAACGTCGGACCCGACGGTCTTGGCGAGATAACCGAAGAATACGCGAGCCGCTTGCGTCGAATCGGCGATTGGTACAACCGAATGGAAGGCTGCCTTGAGGGCGCCGAGGGCGACTCCTTTGACTACTCGGTAAGGCACGATGCCTGCATAGTAAACCGCAAAAACGGCAAACTTTACTTCCATTTATATAATAGCGCGTCGTCATCCGCGGTTGACATTAAGTTTTTTCCGCACAAGCCGAAGCGCGTTCGCCTTTTGAATACGGGCGCTGACCTTGCGTTTTCCTTCGAGCGCCTGCCCGAGTTTTTCAACGGCAAAACGGGAAGGGCAGAGCACGAATACCTGCACATCACCGGCATTCCGATAGATGAACTTTCGAATGAAGCGATCGTTATTGAGATTGAGATAGAGGAGAATTGTGATGAATAAAATAATCACCTACGAAACCATTCGCAGCTTTGCTTATGTAAATGACAATGTTTGCAAAAAGCCGATCAAGGGTATTGTCGTGTATTTTTGCGGACTTAACAACAAGGATATGTTCGACGAGGACACCAATGAGGGCGTTTATTACGGCGAGGAGGGCGTGCTTTACGTGCATCCCTACAACAATCCTTGGTCCTGGATGAATGCGCAGGCTATTGCATATACCGATGAGATCATTGATGTCCTTTTTGAAAAATACGGCTTGCCCGAATCGACTCCGATAGTTTCTTCGGGACAGAGCATGGGCGGACTTGCTTCGCTTGTTTATACAAGATACGCGAAGCGCACACCAGTGGCGTGTATCGCAAACTGCCCCGTTTGCGATCTTGTTTACCACTTCACCGAGCGCCCCGATCTGCCGAGAACGATTTACAGCGCGTTCTGGAATGAAGAGGGTGAGCTGAACGATATCCTCAAGAGATATTCGCCCGTCCACCTCGCGTCCGAAATGCCCGATGCGAAGTATTATATCTTCCATTGCAATAAGGATAGATCGGTAAATCTCGAGCTCCATTCGGAAAAGTTCGTCAGTGCGATGAAGGAATGCGGCAAGAATGTCGAGCTTGAAATTATCCCCGACCGCGGACATTGCAAGCTGACATATGCGGCAAATGACAAGAAGCTTCGCCTCGCGCTTGAATATATCGGAGGTGCAAAATGATACCGAATGTTTGCAACTACGAAAAAAGAGAGATAGTCGATCTTCTTCTGCGCGAGGAATATGGCTATCTTCCCGCCGCACCGTTCTCGGTCAAGGCAGAGCTCGTCGAGCGCGATAAGAAATTCTGCGCGGGAAAGGCTGAACTTGAGATCATCAACCTCATTTGCGAATGCGATTTCGGAAGCTTTTCATTCCCCGTAAGAGTTGTTATTCCGAAGGCAAGCAGACCCGTTCCTGCCTTTGTCCACATCAATTTCCGCCCCGATGTTCCCGATAAATATCAGCCGACCGAGGAGATCGTCGATGCGGGATATGCCGTTCTTTCATTCTGCTACAAGGAAGTGACCTCCGACGACGGTGATTTCGGGGATGGTCTTGCGGGGCTTGTTTATCCCGATGGAAAGAGAAACCCCGATTCTTGCGGCAAGCTCGGACTCTGGGCTTGGGCGGCTATGCGTGTGCTTGACTATGCTTTGACGCTTGACTCGATAGATCCGAACCGTATTTCTGTCACGGGGCATTCCCGCCTCGGAAAGACCGCGCTGCTTGCGGGTATGCTCGATGAGCGATTCTATTGCGCTATCTCGAACGATTCGGGATGCTCGGGTGCATCGATCGCAAGGGATAACGACGGCGAGACCGTCAAAAAGATCGTTGACCGCTTCCCCTATTGGTTCTGCGAAAACTACTATAAATACTCGGATAACGAGGATGCGATGCCATTTGACCAGCATTTCCTCGTTGCAGCGAACTATCCGCACCGCGTTTACGTTGCAAGCGCCGAGGACGACGCCTGGGCTTGCCCGAAAAACGAATTCCTATCCTGCACTCTGGCGGGCGAGTTCTACAAAAAGCAGGGCGGAGTCGGTTTCATACATAACGGCGAAATGCCCGAATGCGGAAAGCCTATTGTCGGCGGTGACGTCGGCTATCACATCCGCAAGGGCAGTCATTACCAGAGCCGTGAGGACTGGAAATATTATATTGAATTTCTCAAAAGTTAAGGAGATAAAGATATGAAGTACGTATTTGACCACGATTTTCACATTCATTCGCAGATCTCGTCCTGTTCGCGCGATCCCGAGCAGAACAATGAGCGTATTCTGAAATATGCCGAGGACGAGGGGCTTCACACCATCGTTCTTGCCGACCATTTCTGGGACGAGACCGTACCCGGTGCGTCGAAGTGGTATGCGGCGCAGGACTATCCCCACATCTGTCAGGCAAAGCCCCTGCCGCAGAGCGATAAGGTCAAGTTCCTTTTCGGTTGTGAGACCGAGATGGACAAAAATATGACCGTCGGCTGCTCGCGCGAGAGAATGGAGGAGCTTGCTTTCATCGTCATCCCCACCACTCACTTCCATATGGAAAGATTTACGATCGCGGAGGAGCACCTCGCAACGCCGCAGACTCGCGCGCAGGTCTGGGTCGATAAGCTCGATGCGCTCCTTTCGATGGATCTGCCGTTCCATAAGATCGGCATCGCGCATCCGGTCTGCCCGCTTATCTGGAAGGGCGACCGCGCAAAGTACCTCGAGACACTTGATTCAATTGCCGAGGCGGATATGCACCGCATTTTCGCAAAGGCGGCACGTCTCGGGGTAGGTATCGAGATCAATATGTCGTATCCCGACGAGGAGCGCGACACGGTTCTCCGCCCGTTCAGAATTGCCAAGGAGGAGGGCTGTAAATTCTATCTCGGAAGCGACGCTCACCACCCCGCGGGATTAGACAACGCACGCAAGAAGTTCGAGCGTGTCATAGATGATCTGGAGCTGACCGAAGAGGATAAGTTTATACTTAAATGAATATAAAAATGGGGCTACTTCATTGAGGTAGCTCCATTATTGTTTATCTATATCCGAAAAACTTCATTACGAGATAAGCATTACAGTTTTAGCAATAATTATTTTACGCTGTCATCCTGAGCGGAGCG
>JAZSOQ010000014.1:0-21194 GCA_045537015.1 Eubacteriales bacterium | reverse complement strand
GCCGTTCGTACAGTACAGACTCCGCCACCCCTCATCCGCCACTTCGTGCCACCTTCTCCCAAGATCCGGGAGAAGGCTGATTAGTTGGTTCGTGCTCCTCCACGTTTCAGTGAATATCGTTGGGTAAAAAATCTTTCGTTGGTCAAAGAGGAAATTTTTTATTGAAAAGTATGCAAAAACTCCATTACGAGCGCAAAATAATACAAATAAAAACATTCCTCTCTGCTCGAACAAAATTATATGGGTGAGCGACATTCGCTGAATTTCAAAATTACAGCAACCTACCATTTAGCCTTCTCCCGGACCTTGGGAGAAGGTGGCACGCGCAAGCGTGACGAATGAGGGGTGGCGAAGTCTGTACTGCATACTCGGCAAACCATTCTATTAAACTATCATATTATGGTCGCACATATCCTGTTCTGTTAACAATCAAAAAGCGGGACTGTCTCTCGTTAATGAGACAGTCCCATATATTCACATCAACCACTCCATCGAGTCGGCTTTGACGTAATCGCAGTTCTTCAAGAACTCGTCGTCGAGCGACTGTGAGTTCGCCCAGATGACGGTGCCGTCGCGGAAACCGACGTTCGAGCAGAATATTTCATCACCGCACCGGATCCGCCAATCCTTGACCCCGCGGAAGATCATCTCCACCCTTGGGCTGCCTATAATGCTCGTGACGTCTACTCCGACATGCAAGCAGTCGCCGTATTGCTCTGCAAACACGACTATTCCATCGTGCAGGCTGTTTGTCTCCTCGTAAAACGCGATGGCATCCGCGTTGTTGTTGATCTTTTTGGCTTCATTCATTTGTTTCGCAGACCTTTCAATTATTTCACTCCAGAACGGGATCGACACAGCGGAAACGGTTGAAAGTTTGCCGCCGAAGAATTCTTTTTGGAGATATTCCGAGAGATTGCCGCCGTAAATGATCATATCAATACCGACGGTGGAAATGACGGGCGGGTCATCGATGCCTTCGATCACGGGGACGTATCTGTGCGAATAGATCGGGATCAGTTTGGGGGCTTTTGCGACGACACGGGAAAATACCGCCAGCGCTTCCTCCTCGTTTTCGGGTCGTTTTCCCCAGGATTCCAGCCAGAATCCGCCCTTGACATCTTCCTTCAGCCAATCTATCGGATCTTCGATCATTTTTTTGATCGCGCAGATGTTATTCTCATTGAAATCCTTCCACAGCGGAAAAGGAATAACCGAGGACAAACACGGCACCCCGCAGGAATAAAAATCGGCAAGCGCCTGCGGAAACTTGAAGCCGTAGATCTCTTCAACCTTCCCCCGCTCTTCCTCGGTCATGCCTGCAGCAACGAAATATCCCTTGGCTTCAAGGTGCTTCAGGATCGATCTGTAATTTTTCATAGTGTTCATCCTTTTTCCTTCAGATAGGATTTTGTTGCAAAGCGCTTTGATATCGGCGATCGATCGTTCCTTAAAATCCGGGAGAGTCCGCACGATCGTGTCGAGTTCTTCGCCGAGGTTTAAGAGGCGGTAAAGCTCGGGATCTTCCTTGTACTTTTCAAAAATACCGGGACGGAAGAGCAGTTTTTGTGCGGTTTCGGTGTCGATGGTGTTCGATTCGATGGCATCGACGAGTCCGAGAGCCATTGCCGCGATGCGGCATCTGAGTTCTTTGTCGAAAGTTTGTTCTTTCATCTTTTTTCTGACTAACGGTCAGCACGTAAATAATATATTTTTTCGGGCACTTGCCGCGAAAATTCAAATAAAGAGTGAACGCACGGTCAGCAGTATCAACACAACTGCGGCGGCAATGATGCCGGGAGTCCGGACGATTATTTCACGCTTGTCGCTTTCAAGAAGCGCGGGGGCGTTGTTTTCTGTGCTGAATTTATTCCTATTGATAATGAAAAGGATTATGCCGAAGATATTTATCGCGGCAACGATCAGCGTGAAAAGTATGTATCCCGTCATTGCGGCGCGGTATTCTGCGTAAATCTCCACAGGAAGGGCGGCAAGCTCCTCTGTCGTCAGACCCCCAAATTCCATCAATTTCGGATTAAAAATCACAGGGAACACACCGACGAAATTATAGATCGCGTGCAAAATCGTTACTGCGAGATAGCTTCCCGTTTTGCAATAAAGATAGCCGAGGACAAGCCCCGCGGCGGCTGTGGGGAGGAGCTGATACACGTTTTGGTGGTAAAGTCCGAAAAATACGGCTGATGTCAGAATGGCAAGAAGCTCGCCATGCCTGTGAAGTCGGTCAATGAGCAGCTTGCGGAACAAAAATTCCTCGGTTATCGGAGCGATCAGCACCACGCAAACAAATGCCTGCCAGGGCTCGACCGATACGATCGCCGCGCTGACTCGGTCGCTGAGCTCGATACCCGAAACGAAATAGATAAAATTGGTAAAAAAGCTAGTGATCAGATTTCCGATAGAGGCAACGCCAAATGCGATGAAAACCAACTTAAAAAAGTCTTTCGCAGTCATTTTTTGGCGTTTGGGCGCGGATTTGGGGATAAATTTCAGCAAAAGTGCCGCGCCGAGTGTCGCACCGCCGATGACGAGCGCATTGACGAACAATGCGTATTTTGAGAAAACTGCTTTTACTGCGTCACTTTCGAGTGCTAAAGCGCTGTCAAGGAAAAAGGCCAAAGCCATCGAAAGTATGGCAAACACCAAAAGTATCCACCCGCAGCGGCTATACGTGCGGCGCAGATCTTTCTTGACAACCTCGAGGTCGATCCTTTCGTATTCGGGAACAGTTTTAGTTTCTTCGTTCATATCGCTTACCTATTATCGCGGACATACCACGCCTTGCCGTCGTATTCATCCCACTCGATGCGGACGCTGTCGAATCCGAAGCGGAAGGAGATCCATTCCTCGCCGATCCCGCCGAATTCATAAACCTCATCTTTTTGATCGAAATACATACACGTTGCGCGACGGTCGGATCTCAGATCCTTGATAAATTTTTCTACAGCCTTGCTGCCCTCAAAGACCACGCGCGGCTCATTGGTATAGGATTTTCCGTTTTCATCCTTCTGCCAGGTGCGGGGGAGCTCATAGGCCGGCGCTTTGAGCCCGATAAAGGTCGCGAGTGCCTCCTTAATCTCCATATCCTTGCCCATATCGTTCTGCGCGGCATCCTTATGGATATTTAGCATAACGATGCGGGCGGTCAGATTGCCGTCCTCCCACGCAACGAAGCTCCACTCGCTGTCGTGGAACTCGAAATCGCAGAGTCGGTCGGTTGAAATGTATTTCAAAATATCACCTCTTTACCTGATAAACGAAAAAATGCGAGATCATTTTCATTTTTATATTAATAAATTATCTATTATATCGCTCCAGAACGGGATTCGGATGATCTTATCGGGGTCGATCGGCTCGGTGAAGCCGATGAACTCGTTTTTCAGATAATTCGATAGGTTGCAACCGTAATAAATTATATCCTGTCCCACCGAGGAAATTACGGGCGGGTCATCGACACCTTCGATCACGGGGATGTATCTGTGCGAATAGATGGGGATCAGCTTGGGCGCTTTTTCGGCGAGCGAATCGAAGACCGCGAGGGCGTCCTCGGCGTTTTCGGGGCGGTTGCCCCAGACGTTCAGCCAGAAACCGTCACGTATATTTGACCTCAGATTCTCCACAGGCTCGGCGATTCGCTTTTTGATGTCGGAAACATTTTGCGGATCAAAATTCCACCAATCGGGGAAATCCGAGAGCGGAGCTTTCGGCATCGGTACGCCGCAGGAATAAAAATCGGCAAGCGACGTGGGGAAGTTGAACCCGTATGCACGTTCGACCGCGCTTATCTGCCCCGATGCCATACCGGGCAAAATATCATACTTTTTCTTTTTCAGCATCCCGAGAATTTCATTATACTTCTCTTTTGCTATCTCGCTGAAATATTCATCGGGCTTGCCGGTGCGGAGGGTCTTTCGCATTATATAATATCTGCCGCCGTTCTCGCTTGAAAGATCGCGGGCGACTTCGAAGCCGAGCTTTTCATAAAGCGCGAGCATAAATTCAAAATGCTCCGCATCGCTCGGACGCCACATCCGCTCTCTCATATAGACCTCGGCGTGGGTATAGCCCGACTGCTTTGCCGCATCGAGTGCGGTCGTGAGCAGCTTTTCCTCAACGCCGACACATTTGAAATTATTGGCTACAAGAACGTCGATTATCGACAAAATTCTTGATCCCTCGGGTGCAGCTGCGGACTCGCGGTATGGGTTCTTGAGGCTATCCTTGTGAGCGCAATGGCAAAAGGCGACGAATTCCTCACCGCACGCCGCAACATAGCCGCGCATCACACCCGATTTGATAAACCTCTCGACCTCGTCCTTGTGAATTTCGACAAACCTTGCGTGACCGTTCGGTTTACCCCGAATACTTTGGAACTTTTCGTAACCCTCACCCTCGGTCACATAGCAGCCGGTGCTGTAATTCGAATAAAATGCGTCGCAGATGTATTTTCGGCAGAAGCGGAAATATTTTTTCCACTGTGATTTGGGCAGAGGAACGTACAAAAAGCACTCCTCAGCCATTCGCCGACGGATCTCGGCAGACGCGGGATGCGCGAGCTTTTTCTCGTTCAAAAAGCTATAAAGAAGCTCGCCTGTCCCGGGTTTCCACAAGTTACTGTTATTAAAAGTAAGCTTATTGAAAAGCGGGGCAGTATAGTTCTTATCTACGCGCGGGAGCCAATCAACCGCACGCGCAGTTTCATACGCCTCGCAAAGTTTTGCGGAATAGCCTTCAAGATTGCCCTCATCAAGGCAGAGGAGCGCATCGGCAACGCAAACCTCGCGGTAATAATGGTTACGAAGCGCAACGTCATCCCCGCACATTACATCGATCAAGCCGTAAGCCGCCGTGATCGCCTCGCGGGTCTTGTAATTTCTCAGCTTCAGAAGCATACCCGTAAGCATGGGTTTGAGCTTTCTTTGACGCAAAATTTCTTTTTCCTCATCCGTGCTGAAATCATAGATGAGATCGTCCTGCGCCATACGGTTGCGCAAGGAATAAGCGATTCGGAGAGCTTCATCCTTCATCCCCAGAGCAAAACACGTGCGCGCGAGCAGATCACGGTAATTTTCATTTTCGGGAAATCTTCGGATCAGCTCTTCGAGGTGCATCTTTGCAGTCGAAAAATAGTAATTTGACTTATTCGGCTGCTCCGCATCGAGCTTGCCGAGGCGGTATTCGTCATACGCGCGGCGGTAGAGGAATTCCTCGTCGTCGGGAAACTCGGCAAGAGCCTCCTCTGCTACAAGCAAAGTGATCTCCTCACTGAGATCCTCGGCATCGTGGTACTTTTTCTCAAGCTCCTCACGTCTGTCGCCGCCGAGAAGATCGTTAAGACCGATCCCAAGCACCTTTGAGATCGGCACAAGCAGAGAAATATCGGGCATAGTTTGCCCATTCTCCCATTTTGACACCGCCTGCGACGAAACGTGAAGCTCCGCCGCGAGTGCATCCTGCGTCAGTCCCTTTTTCTGTCGGTATTCTCTTATCTTTTCGCCGATGGTCTTTTCCTGCATATTTTGCTCCTTAAATATTTGAAACGATCTCGTGCGCCATTTTGTCGCAGAGTGCTTTATTGATCGGTTGGGAGAACATATCCAAAAATACGTTGTAGATTATCGTTGAGATCTCCTCTTTTGTCATATCTTCGCGAATACGCAGCGACAATTTGTCGATCTCGGGCTTATATTCGTCCTCGGGGCAGCCCATAGAGAGCAGACCCATGGGGTCGTTTTTATCCACGACCTCTTTTATGATCATATCCATTTTTCCAATCACCTTAAATTCCGTGATCTGATCCGGCCACTCCTCGTCGCCGTAAACATAACCTTCGAGCATTGTTATATATCCGTCTTTGACGAACAGAACGAATCCCGCGCCGTATTTCACGCCCGGAAGGGCGATGGTCAGAGCACCGAACGGTTCTTTGATCCCGTCACCAAAGGAATCGGCGGGGTCAGTGACCTCAAAATCCGTGTAAAAACCGTGACCTGTGAATTCGCGGCTCTTGATGCGGCATTTGTTGTACTGAGCAATGATCTTCGCCTCGAATTCGGGCTTTTCCTTTGCGATCAGCTCCATCACTTTGCGCTCGAATCGCTTGAAGCTGTTGTCGGCGGAAACCATGAGATCCTTCTGCATAATATACTTTCTCGGGCCGTCCTCTGTCAGGTCGTGGACGATGCGGAAGCCGAATTTTTCATAAAGCGCGACCTCGCGCTCAAATTTTGCCTTGTTATGATCCGCAAGATAGACCTCGGCTTTGGTATATTCGCTGTTATCCGCCCATTCAAGCGCGGCGGAGATCAGCCCCTCCTCGATTCCGCAGTTTTTGAAATTATTTTCTATCAGAATTTCTGCGAAGTACAAAACCTTCTCACCTTCGGGCACCGCGCGGTATTCCTCGGGCACAGGAAGGAAAGCAAAGCTATTCTTATCCCAGGCGTTGCAGTATCCGACGATGACGTTTCCGAACTTCGCCGCAAAGCCGTTCATTTTTCCGCCGCCGACGAGGCGCTCGACCAGATCTTTACCTTTTTCGTAACGGCGCTCATATTCACGTGCAGAGCTTTGCTTTGGATTCAATGCCGCAGTTTCTTCACGTTCTTCGTTATACATAGTGGCAAAATTTACAACTTCGTACCGACAAAGATGATGCTTGCAAAACCAATAAAAATCGATCAATTCGTGTCGCCAGAGGCGGGAGCAGGTCACGTTTTCCTTGGCAATTCTGCGGCGAAGCTCGAGCGACGCCGAGTGACCGAGCTTGGGGTCGGTGATAAAACGGTTGAAGAAGCGGAATATATCCATGCTTTTATTGCCCTCATTCCGCAAGCGGTCAAAAAGCGGATCCGTGTACGCGATCGGCCCCCGCGGCAGGGCGTCGTATGCCTTCACAGCCTCATAAGCCTTGGTAAAATTCTCCGCGTAGCCTTCAAGATCGCCGCAGTCAAGGCAGAGCTCGGCGTCGGCAAGGTAAAGCGACCACAAAAGATCGCTGCGAAGCGCTTTTCCCTCGCCCATCATCACGTCAAGAAGCGCGTGCGCGGCATCGATCGACTCGCGGGTGTTTATGTCAAGAAGAGTATTATAAATATTCTTCACCTGACCCTCAAGCTTCGATTGCTTATATCTGATCTCTTCCTCGCCGCCGAGAAATTTTGCGATCAGACTCTTCTGTCGGCTCGATGCCTTGAGTGAATATGCAAGATCGAGTGCCTTATCGCGGCTTCCGCGCGCAAAATACACCTCGGCAAGGCAGACGGTATATTTATCGTTGTCGGGGAATCTTTGATGAAGCTCGGCAAAATGCTCCTGCGCCTGACCGAGATATGAAGCCGATCGAATTTTGGTTTTATCATCACTTATGCCGAGATCGTATTCAGCCTGAGCGCGGCGGTAAAGAAATTCCTCGTCGTCGGGGAACTCTTTCAGCGCATCCTCTGCCGCAAGCAGAGCAAGCTCGTCGCCAAACGGGAGGGCATTTTGCCACGCGCGGTCAAGCTCGGCGCGTCTGGCACCGCCGAGAAGCTCGTTGACACCGACCTCAAGCACGCGCGAGATCGGCAAAAGCTGAGCAATATCGGGCATAGTTTGCCCATTCTCCCACTTTGAGATCGCCTGCGATGAAACGTGAAGCTCCGCCGCAAGCGCATCCTGCGTCAGTCCCTTTTTCTGTCGGTATTCGCGAATCTTTGCACCGATACTGTTCTCCTGCATCTTCCTTGCTCCTTACGTTTTATTGGTTTTATTATACCACATATACCCGCAAATTGCAAGTAACTCATAGGATATGTGATTACAACCGAGGGTTGAGATAAAAAACAAACGTGCAGTACAGACTCCGATCTCCTCATTCACCGCTCCCCGCGGTCCCCTTTCCCCGCTGGGGAACGCTTGAGTGTTTGCACGCTAATTTAATCTGTTCAGCGAATATCGTTCAAATAAATAATTCTGTTCGGGCAAATTGGAAGATTTTTATTGAAATAATTTGTGCAAACTCCACCGAGAAAGCGTAATTATTATAATAAAAATATTCCGATCTGCTTTGAAACGATTAAGCTTGAACGATGTTCGCTGAATACCGAAGGAATTTGCAGATTCCACTTAGCGTTCCCCAGCGGGGAAAGGGGACCGCGGGGAGCGGTGAATGAGGAGAGTGGAGTCTGTACTGTACGAACGACAAGGCTCTAACTGCTCATATATGGCGCCCCCGCGTTTATGAAGTTAGATCTTTTTTTCGCATCAAATAACTTCTTCCGTCATCCTCGTTTGAGAGGTCGCGGACAACTTCGAAGCCTGCATTTTTATAATATTCAACAAGAGCATCGAAAACTTCGCCGCCGCAGAGTCTTTCGAGCGGGTAGGCTTCAACGTGGGTATATCCCGCATTTTTTGCCTCCGAAACGGCGCGGGAGATCAGTTTTTCTTCGAGTCCGCAGAGGGTGAAGCTGTTTGCTATCAGAACATCCACTATCGAAAACACCTTTGCGTCATCGGGCAGATCGCCGAGCTTCCACGCCTCGGGAAGACTCTTGTACTTCTCCTTTGCGCCGCAGTTGCAGTAGCCGAGAACCGGGCAGGATTCGAGGCGGGCGACATAACCCGTCATCACGCCGCCGCTTATCAGCCTCTCGACTTCCGCGCGGTAGGCTTCAAGCGTATATGCCACGGCAAGCGGGCGCATTTCTTTGTAATACTTCGCATATACCGCGCCGAGCGCGGCGTTTTCCTCGGCGGTCAGATCCCAATCTATGCTGTATCTGAAGGAACCCTTTTTATTGACGTGTCTGTAACCAAAAGTGAAATAGTTTTTCCATTGCGTGTTCGACAGATCATCGATCACGGCAGCCTCGTCGAGCATTTTTCGCCTCAAAACTCGTGAGGACTGATGGATGAGATCGGGGGAACCCAAGAATGTGCCGATCATACCTTCAAGTTCCTTCACATAAGGCAGGCGGATGACACCCTTGCTGTCATAAAGCGGTTGAAAAACAGGATCGGTATCATTCTGCAAATGATTTGGATCAAGCATTTGGTAAGCCTCGGTCAGCTTCCCAAGATACCCCTCAATGTCGCCATCGGCAAGGCAGAAACGAGCTTCCTTGAAATTCAGATTGCGAAGCAGGCGAAATTGCTGTTCTTTATCCTCGAGCGGAAGGATCCCAAGCAGAGCGCGGGCGGAGGCGATCGATTCGCGCGTATTTTCAGCTTCAAGCTTACGGAACAATTCCCAAACAAGATTTTCGATCTTTTTTCGTTTATAGCTGATCTCATCCTCGCCGCCGAGGAATTCCGCCGCCAAGCGGTCGCGGCTTTCGCTCTTTTTGCAGGTATAGATAAGCTCAAGCGCACGGTCTCTTTCCCCTCGCGCATGAGAAACCTGCGCAAGGAAGGAGGTGTAGCTGTCGTGCTCGGGATACTTTCTATGCAGACTGCTGAAATGGATGTCCGCGCGGGTGAGATAGAGCTCCCTTTGCTCCTCGGGGACGTTTTTATCGACACCGAGGAAGTATTCATCTACCGCACGGCGGTAAAGAAAGGTTTCGTCGTCGGGGAATTCCTTGAGCGCTTCCTCGACGAAGATCAGGCTGAATTCATCGCCGAGCTGCCAGGTCTTATGCCAGGCGCGTTCAAGCTCATCGCGTCTGCCGCCGCCGAGGAGGTCGTTGACAGCAACGCCGAGTGTTCTTGAAAGCGGAATGAGCAAGCTGATGTCGGGCGAGGTCTGCCCGTTTTCCCATTTCGAGACAGCTTGCGAAGAAATATTAAGTTCCGACGCGAGGGCGTCCTGCGTCAATCCCTTTTTCTGACGGGATTCCCTTATCTTTTCGCCCAAGCTTTTCTCCTGATATGCCATTTTTCCCTCTCCGTTCTTTAAGATGGTTTTATTATACCACACCTCGCGGTGATTTTCAAGCAACAGTATTTATAGACGAAGACAACCGCGAGTTGAGAGAACTATATCAAAGCTTTAACTTTATCCAAAAGCTTTTGATACTCTTCTGTGAAACAGACGGTTTCGAGTCCTTTGCGTTCCTGCAAAAAGTCATAGTACTGCTCCAAAAGGCTCATCGATCCGCTTTCGGGCGAGAGCTCGTCGAAGATCGGGGCGGTGAATTTGCCCTTTCCCTTGATAAATTTTTCCTTTGCGACGTCAAGCGCGCGGTAAAGATACTTCATCGTTTCGGCAGAGTCACCGCGGGCGGCGTAATATTTCGCGCGCGTGTACTCGATCATCATCAGGTAGTCATAAAACCATTGATAATTGCCGTCGGGAATGAGAGCGCGGATAATATCCTCCGATGCCTGCAAAAAATCGAGATCGTCGCACCTCATTTCGAGCAGAAGGCTTTGAAGCTTTTCGTAGACTAATCTTTGTCGGTGGCGGCGGAGTTCATCACCGCGAAGGACTTTTTTCATCGCATCGTCGGGTGATTTGCACTTATTCGCCCAAGCGATCGCCTCGTCGGTGCGCCCGCTCTCCATCATTATCTCAACCATCTTATGCTTGGGGTTTTCCCAATCGGGATATTTATCGACAAGCTCGGCGCAATGCTCCTCGGCAATCGAAAGGCACCGCTCTTTTTCCTCGGCATCGCTCTGACGGCACGCAAGCGCAAATTCATCGCATACACGGCGCCAAAGTGAAGTGTGGTCGTTCGGAAATTGAGAAAGTATTTTGTTATCGAGGTCAACAAGCTCTTGGAGTGATGCTTCCCACTTTTCGCATTTTATTCTAAGCCGCAACCATTTAGTATTCAGTTCCCGAAGGGTATTCTTATGCTCGAGCAGCTCGTCGGTCGTGGTGCCCAAAGCATCGGCAAGCGGGCAGATCGCGGAAAGATCGGGGAATCCCGTGCCTTTTTCCCATTTTGATACCGCCTGCGGGGTCACGCCGAGCGCTTCGGCAAGCTGTGCCTGCGTCATTCCGCATTTTGTTCTGTGTTCCTTGATTCTATCGGATATTGCCATTTCGCACCTCCAAGTTATCTTGATTACATTATATCACAAAGAGTGCCGAATGTAAATAAAATAAATTGAAAGAAGCACTCAACGGAGCGTTGAGTTTTATAAAAATGTTGATGTATATGCTTTTCCTTCGTGCTGTACAAGCTTTGTCCTCCTCATTCACCGCTCCTCGCGGTCCCCCTTCTCCGCTGGAGAAGGCTAATGGTGCCTGCAAACTCCTCCGAATTTCAGCGAACATCGTTCAAGCTTAATCGCTTCAAAGCAGATCGGAATATTTTCATTAAAATAATTACGCACACACGGTGGAGTTTGTACAAAAATATTGCAATAAAATATTCCTACTTACCTATGCAAAATTCTAACTTTGAACGATATTCGCTGTACAAACAAAATTAGAGTGCCACCCTCTCAAGCCTTCTCCAGCGGAGAAGGGGGACCGCGAGGAGCGGTGAATGAGGAGGACAAGGTCTGTACTACATATACGACAAGACTCAAATTCACATATATGGAATTGTCTCACCCTTCGCTCCCTTCTCAGAAAATGCGAACAATGCACTTTTATATTTTATTATTCGATAAATAACTGATTATTGCGATATACTATAAAAGCACTCAACGGAGCGTTGAGTGCTTCAAAAATTACAGACTTTCAATAAATTCCTTGAGTCTGAGAGCAAGGAATTCGTGGCCGGCGTCGTTGAAGTGGAGGCCATCGGAGGTGTATTTCTGCGCGATCTCGGGATCGTGGGGGTCGAGGCCGAGCTTGTGGTAGAGGTTGAGAACGGGAATATCGAACTGCTTTGCGGTCTGTTCGATCACCTCAACGTAAGCGATGAGAGCCTTTGCGTCGGGGCGCTTGATGGGTCTGGGCGAGGGCTTGAGGTCATCGACATTGCTGTAGCAGCAGCGCGCGGGAGTCATAAATACGACGGGCTTGCCCGCATAGTTCTCGCGCAGGAAGTTCATAAGGAAGTAAACGCCGCCGCAGAAGGTCGCGGGGGTCTTGTCGCCGATCTCTCCGAAGGGAGCGTCGCCGTGGATGTAGTCGTTTACGCCGCCGTAAACAACGACCATATCGGCAGTCTTGTCCATATTGTAAACACGTCCGCAGAAGCAGAGGTCGTGGCGGGGCTTCTCGCTCGCGTGCTGCTGATGAGCAAGACGGGTGCCGCCAATGCCGTAGTTATTGACTTTTGAAAGCTCGCACATCTTCTCGAGGCGCTTGTCGTATCTGCAGTTGGCGCGGTCAACAACGCCAACACCCTCGGTGATGCTGTCGCCGAGGAAATTTACTTTGAAACCTTTAATATTCATAAAAGAATCCTCCGTTTTGTGATGTCATAATGATACCACAAAACGGAGGAATTGTCAAGGGATAGCGAAAAAACTATTCTGCGAGTTTGTTCGCAATTTGCGCCGCCCACTCTGCCGCGGCTTTGAATTCTTCGGTTCCGCGAACGGAATTAAACCACTTCCAGCGAGGGCTTGTAAGCAAATTGGAAATCTGCCACATATCAAACTGTGAGAGATTCACGATTGCAAACGTCTTGTGCTTTTCGCCGTCCTCATCAATGGCATAATTCCAGTCCTTGCTTACTTTCAGATTCGAAAACAGTTCACCGCCGAGATCGAGCCATTCATCTTCAAGCGACAAAACGTATTTGCAAGCCGCCATCGCCTCGCGGAAATTCTTCCAAGCCTCATCGGTCTCGCCCAATCTGAAAAGACACGCACAAAGCACAAGCTGCTTATATGCATAATACATCTTCCAACCGTCGGGAACATTGCTGCCGCCGAAGCTCTTGATAATGTTCAGTATGCTTTTGTGATACTCCGCCTTTTTGCGCGCGCCGAACTTATCGGGGAAACGGCTGTCAAGCTGTGTTGCGAGGTATTCGAGCATCATAAGTCCCTGCTGGAGATACACATTTTTGTGATCATCCTGCATAGAAGCTCGCACTGCAAGTGCCCCGCGTCGGCTGACGCCCGCTTTGTAAGGACACAAACCAAGCCATTGATTAAGATCCTTTTCATCGCAAATAATCACCATTTTTTGGATCACCGCCATACGGTAATGAGTTTCGAGCAGGCGCTCCACATTTTTCAGCATAAGCGGCATATACTTTTCTCTGTCTGCTTCTACATTCAAAATATGGTGCTCGACAGCGTGAACAAGCATATAGGCATAATAATCACTTTCGGGGTATTTGCGGCAATATCCGAGCACGAAATCGATTTTCTCCGATGTTTCGTCGGATAACCGATCGAATTTTTCATCAAATACTTCTCTGTCGCGCTCTTTCGATACATTATCGTTTGACAAAAGCATATCAACGGTAGTACCGAAGTAATTCGCGATCGAGGGAAGCATCTCAATGTCGGGATAGCAGTTTCCAAGCTCCCAACGCGAGACCGACTGGCTCGACACGCCGAATTCTTCCGCGATCTTTTCCTGCGTAATTCCCTTTTCCTTGCGCAGGGCTTTGAAATTTTCAGCAAAATTCAGGTTCATATAATTGTACCTCATAAAAATTACTCGAAGATCTTCTGTTGTAAATATTATATCATAACCCCAAACAAAACACAATATCACGTTTGTTGATAGTTTCTATCGGTTTGCGTGAATTTTGCGTGCCCGGAAGATCGGCGAAAACAAAAAGGACTGGCTCAAATAGTTGTTTGAGCCGGATTTTTTGTAACAATTAAGCAAAAAAACACTTGCATATCGCATATAATAAGCAAGTGTTTTTTGTTTAGATGGTTAGACAAACAGAAATAATCCCCAAACTTGAGTCATTTCCGTTTAGTTGGCTTCACTTAATAATTGATACAGTATAAATTCAATCTTCCTTCTTGTGAGCAAGTGAGTCAGCTCATAAATGATAATTAATTAAGATGTTTGTCGAATATGCAGTACAGACTCCGCTCTCCTCATTCACCGCTCCTCGCGGTCCCCTTTCCCCGCTGGGGAACGCAAAGAAGTGTCTGCAAGCTCTTTCGATATTCAGCGAACATCGGATATTGCTATAATTTTGTTTGGGCAGATTGGAATATTTTATTAAAATAATTACGCACTTGTAAATGGAGTCTTTACAAACTTTTTCAATAAAATATTCCAATTTGATATGTAAAATTATACTGCGAAATCGTCTTCGCTGAATAGTTAGAGATTAGCGCCTTACCACCAGCGTTCCCCAGCGGGGAAAGGGGACCGCGAGGAGCGGTGAATGAGGAGATCGGAGTCTGCACTGCACATTCGACGGGCGTGCTTATTGGCATTAAAATTTCTTAAGGCAATACCGCCTTTACAGCTTCTTTATCTTAATAAGATAGGAAGAAAGATTTGGCATCACGAATGCGGGGGTGAATCGGTCGCCGTAGTAGGTCGCTTTGCCGACGGGCTCGAGATCGTGCGCCTCGTCGAGCAGATAATACTCTATCACGCATCCCTTCTCCGCGCCGAAGCCCGAAAGGTCGACCTCGACTTCTATGGAATCCTTTTCATCGTCGGAATAGTGAGTAAACATCACCGCCGCTTCACTCTCGCCGACAGCCGCGCAGGCATAGAGATCGCCGTCATCCGAGTCAGCCTTTACTGCGCTATCGAGCCGATAAAGCGTGTTGAACATATAAAAAGGATAGTAGCCCTTGAGCTTATCGCAGATTCGGTCGGTCGAAAACAGACCGTTCATTCCGCCCGGGCGGGCGTCATAATACATCAGCATATCGAGCGGCTCATACTGACACGACTCCATAACCGCCGCAATAAAGCACGCGCCCTTGATGTTTTTCTCGCTCTTGAGCGAGTAGACCCAATCGTCACCCGTCCAGCCGCGGACATAGTTCCACTCGTTGAGGATGCTTTCGGTCTCGGTAAAGCCGTATTTGTCAAGCAGCTCGCGAGCCAAGCGTACTTTAGCAACGAATGTGTGTATATTCTTGTCGTATCTGTGCCAGGAGAAGAAATCGGGGACGATGCCGTTTTCCTTCAGCTTGCGGAAGAAGCCGTCGAGCCAGGCTTCCCTGAGACCCGCGACTGCGGGGCCGCCGATCTTGAGGTGCGGGAAGCAGGATTTGAGATGCTTGTGCGCGATGCAATAAAGCTCATAAAACTCCGCCGCCGTGCCGCCCCAGCAACGCTTGTGGGTCGAATCGTCGGGATCGAGATCGGGCTCGTTCCAGATCTCCCAATACGTGATGTCGTAATGAAAACCGTCCGCCCATCCCTCGGTATAGTGGCGGATGATGTGCTCGCAGATGACCGCCCATTTTGCGAAATCCTTGGGCGGAAGAGTGCCGTATTTCTTGACACCGTGCTCGATCTTCGAGCCGAGGCGGTAGAAGGTGCGGACTCCCGCAAATTCGCAGACCTTGACGTATTCATCCGTCATCGCGAAATCATAGGACTCGGGCAAATAGGGATCCTTGTCGAAATTCGGGAAGATATTGTGCACGTCAACGGTGTGCTCGCCGCCGTAGGTCGAATAAAACGCAGCGTCGTGATTGCGCGCGAAAGGAATGCCCGCGGCGCGGTAATCGTCGATATTCGTGATTCGCTGGTCAACCGCAAATTTGTAAGAGGGACCGTTGTTGACCGCGTGCATCGGCTTGACCCTGCCGAGCTTCTGATTGAAATCTATTTTAATACTTGCCATTTTATTTATTCTCTTTATAATACTCGAATCTTTCGATCAGATAGCGTCCGACCTTTGCCATATAGGTAAGGCCGTCGTGGTAGAGCGCGACGGGGATGTCCTTGATGAAGCTCGATGCCTCGTAGTTGAGGTCGCCCTGATAATCGATGTCGGCAAGCGCCTTCATTACGCTTTCCCAATCGACCTTGCCATAATAGGGCAGAGTGTGGGTGTCGCGGTCGCCGTTGTTGTCGTGAACGTGGGTGCAACCGTCAACGAGTCGCGGACCGATCGCGCGGATAGCCTCTGCGGGGTCAACGCCCTGAAGCAGGCAGTGTCCGACGTCGAAGCAGACGGTAAACACGGGATCGTTCAGAGTATCGAAGAGCTTGTTGAGTCTTTCGGGAGTCGAGGTGATCGAAACTCTGCCGATATTCTCGATAGCAATCTTGATGCCGCACTCGCGCGCAACGGGGATGAGCTTTTTATAGAAATCGAGGTTATATTCAAACAAGATCTCGGGATTGCCTTCGACCGAGAAATCGAGATGAGTGCAGGGATGGACGACGATCATCGGCGCGCCGAGATACGCCGCGTTTCTGATGCCTTGAACGATCTCCTCGAATCGCTTTGCCGACTTATCCTCCTCAACGTAGCTCGAGGGGAAAGGCGCGTGCGCCTGACAGATCGCAACTCCGCGCGATGCCGCATACTTGCCGAGCTCGCGGTAAAACTCTGCATCGTGCTCGGTGGTGCAATATTCGGCGACGTCGTTGTTGAAATCAATGCCCTCAATGCCCGCCGACGCCATGACGTCAAACATTTTTTCAATTCCGAAAGTGTCGTGAAGTCTGATCATATTTGCTGAAAGTAACATCGTTTTTCTCCTTATATATAAAATGATTTATTGAAGCAGCAGATCGACAAAAACGGGACAGTGATCGCTCGCGATCTGAGAGCGAACATCTGTGAGGATGTCAAAACGCTCTACCGTTGGCAGCTGCTCGGGCGTACCGTAATAGAAGATGTGATCGATGGAATTGTTAAAATCCCCAACGATCGGAGCCGGATTTGGCACGTAGAGGTGCGTCTCTTCATCGAGAACGGGGTAAGGATGGTAGGACTTGACGGTAGGGGGATTGGGTGCTTTTTCGTACAGATCGACAAAGCCAAGCGAAATCAGGTTGGCATAGGAGCGCGACATACGGTTGCTGTTAAAGTCTCCGCCGATCATCACAGGGCACCCATAAAAGTCTGCAAGCCCGTCACACAAGAGCTTTGCCTGCTCCCCATCAATAACGCGTCCGTCCTCGGAGGTGTGGATAAAATGCGTTGATGCGTAAACAAAGCGTTTGCCACTGTCGATCGTCTCAAACGCCGCCCAGGAAAGCGACTTGGAGTTGTCGCAAACGCCGTCCGCGAAAAAGTAGTAACCCCGGTCGAGCACCTTGACTCTCTCCGTGTTATAAAGAAGAGGTGTAGAGTTGTTGTGGCTGCGGTTGAGCACCGGAGTGAGGATCTCCTTGTATTTGGGCGCAACAAGCGACAAAAGATCCTTTTCCTCGCCCCGATAGCGTGCGGAAAATTCCTGCAGTGCGATCACGTCGGGGCAAAGGTCAAGATAGATCTCCGCCATTACGTCATCGCGGTTTTCGATAAAGCCATCTCGCCAATTTCCCAAGACGTTGCTTGTCATCAATCGAATGGAGTTGGTGGTTTTCATATTTACATCTCCTTTTTGCTTTTAAAGTAAACCGTATACGGCAAAAGCTTATCTTTTTTGTTATAATCCTCGTGCTCGCCCGTGTTTCTGATGTGGAAGACCACGCGGTCGGGGTAGACCTCGAAGACCATATACTGCGCAAGCGTCGGCGTTGCCGTGCCGTGGTGATATTTGGGCTCGGTGCCTCCGCCATAGCCGGTCAGTCCGTCCTGCTCGAAATACTGTTTGCCAAACGGACGAAGACCGCCCATATGAACAAAAGTAAATTCATAATTCTTGCCGCGCGAGTCATTCGATTTCAAATTCGGATCAAGCGGAAGATTTTTATCATCAATATGCAAAACCGCACCCGAGGAATAATTTTTGTAGCAATAGCCTTCGCCGTGAATGTGACCGTAAAGATAGAACGCGTTTTTGTGACCCTTGAAAATGTCGTAGAAGAGCTCGCGGTCGCCGTTTATCATCGTTTCGGACAGCTTTTCTTCCTTATAATAACATATAGCGGAGAGGTGACCGACAACGAAAACCGGTTTTGTCCCCTCGGGGTCGATCTCACCCAACTTGTTTTTCACCCAGATGAGAGTTTCATCGCTGTAATAACCCTCGTGCGAATTGAACGCCGTGTTCGGGTCGATGTTTATTCCGATGAAATCAATGCCGTTCACCGTGTAATGGAACGCGCCCCAATAGAGCTCGCCGGGCTTTTCCTTCGAAATGAGGATGGTCTTCTCATTTTCGGGAAGAGTGCCGAATGCCGCGTCCATCAGATCGTAAAAATCCGTGGTGTTATAGGGCTCGTTCTCCTCCGTGCCGATGTCGCCGAGGATCATATCGTTGTTGCCCGCGACGTAAAGGACCTTGCCATCCTTAACGCCCAAGGAAATGCAAGCGTGCATTTTCTTTTTGAGATCAAGGAAATTCCTCTTCGGCAGCGCGCAGGATTTGTTCCAATGAGGATAATCCGACACGTTATCCCCGCCGACAAGGGCGACATCCGCAAGCCCGAACTCCTCGGTTGCGAGCTCGCTTGCCTTGACGAGCGACTTTCTCACCGTTGTGGGATAATCGAGCATTGATTGCTGGTTATGTATGTCGGTGTAGCAAAAGGCGGTAAGTATCTTATCCATTTTTCGTTACTCCTGTGCTGTGAAATGAAGCACGATGGAATCGAAATCGTGCAGTCTGTCATGGATGCAAAGTCCCGCGTTCATAAGTGTGTCGCCCGAGAGAACCTGTCCCGTCTGCTCACAGAGGTAGCGCTTATCGGGGTCGAGTCCCTTGAGGCGGATGTAATGGAGATCATAAATACTGCTTCTCATAACCGCGTAGGTGACGAGGGCTTCGCTCTTGTCCTCCGAAACGTAGCTCCACGCGCATCTCGTTCTGTCCTTCCAGGGGGAGATGAGGCGGTAAAGCTCGCCGTAGTTGATGACGTCATAATATTTGCGGTACTCGTCGCACTGTGCGCGGACGGTCTCCTTTTCCTCATCGGTAAGCGCGGTCAGGTCGAGCTCGTAGCCGAAAGTACCCGCCATTGCCACGTTGCCGCGAGTCTTGAGCGGTGTGGTTCTGCCCGTCTGATGGTTCGGGCAGGCGGAAACGTGCGAGCCGACCGCCGACGTCGGATAGCACATCGAGGTGCCGTACTGAATTTCAAGTCGCTCGACGGCGTCGGTGTCGTCGCTCGTCCAATACTGGGGAGAATAATAGAGCCAAGCGGGGTCAAATCGACCGCCGCCGCTCGCGCAACCCTCGAGAAGGAGGTGGG
This sequence comes from Eubacteriales bacterium, assembly GCA_045537015.1. GTDB lineage: Bacteria > Bacillota > Clostridia > Oscillospirales > CAG-272 > CAG-390. The sequence continues at coordinate 2,080 of JAZSOQ010000014.1, read as the reverse complement.
GATATGCGGTGAGCACGCGCTCAAGCAGCTCGTAAAGTCCGAGAACATAGCGGTGGAAGACCTCCCCCTGACGCTCCGCGCCGACAGTTGCGCTTCCGACCTCGGTGAGGCTTCGGTTGAAGTCCCACTTGATATACGCGATATTCGCGCTGTCCATAACCTTTTTGATGCAGCCGAAGAGGTAATCCCTGACGTCCGCGCGGGTCATGTCGAGGACGTACTGATGGCGCGCAATGCTCATCGGTCTGCCCGGGGTCTGCAGAGCCCAATCGGGATGCGCGCGGAAGAGCTCGCTGTCCCTCGACACCATTTCGGGCTCGAACCAGATGCCGAATTTGAGTCCAAGACTGTTGACTCGCTCGACGAGCTTGCCCAGTCCCCCTTTCAGCTTTTCCTCGTTGACGAACCAATCGCCGAGAGCCGAACGCGAGGAATTGCGGTCGCCGAACCAGCCGTCGTCCATAACGAGCATCTCAATTCCGAGCTCGGACGCCGTTTTTGCTATATCATAAAGCTTTTCTTCATCGAAATCGAAATAAGTCGCCTCCCAGTTGTTGACAAGGATCGGGCGGCGCTTGTTTTTCCACTCGCCGCGGCAGAGATTGTTTCTATACAGCTTGTGGAAGGTGCGGCTCATACCTCCAAGACCCGTGTTGGAATAGACCATCACCGCCTCGGGTGCGACAAAGTACTCGCCGGGCTCAAGGCGCCAGTTGAAGCCCTCGGGATTGATGCCGATCAGCACGCGCGCGCCGCCGTCGGGATCCATATCTGCCGATGCGAGGAAATTGCCGGTGTAAACAAGATTGAAACCGTAAACATCGCCCTGATCCTCGGTTGCGTCATGCGAAGCGAGCGCGATGAAGGGGTTGTGCATGTGCGAGGAGCAGCCGAGCTTGCTCGAAACGCTCTGCGAGCCGTGAATGAGCGGCATTCTCTCGAATCTGCGCTCCTTCGACCAGCTTCCGTAAAGGTGAATGAAGTCCATATCCCTCGCGTCGTGGAAATCCACGCAAGCACTCAGCACGCGCTGAATGTTCATCACCTTATCGGAGGTATTTTTGACGATCGCGTGACGCGTCATAGCCGCAAGGTTTTCAAAAACGGTATAGAAAAGCGTGACCTCGGCAAGGCTTACGGGATCGAGGCAGGTGATCTCGAGCGTTGTCGCCTCGTCATCGGTGGCATAAGTTGCGGGCTGACCCTCGATCTTCGGCTTACCCGCGTAAATTTTATGCGAAACGTACTTGATATCCGTGTCAGCCGTTCCGTTTTCGCGGAGCAGAGAAAGCGCACTCGCTCTGAAATCACCGCAACCGTTGCAGGAATATTCCATTCGGTGAACCGACTTGCTGAAAAACGGCACGCCGCCACCCTCCATCTCCACGCGCGGGAAATGCGAGGAATGCCGCTGTGCGTAATTGAGATAACCAAGCGCGTCATCGCTCACAAGCGCGCCGTAATAATGATGCATAAGATAGCCGTAGCCGTTCACCTGCATAACGTAACTCGTCGCACCTGTATCCAGCTTAAAGCTCTGATTTTCGGGATTAAATTTGATAGGCATGGGGGATCTCCTTTATTTTCATAGAGTCGGATAGGAATCTCCTTTTTGAATATTATATCACATAAAAAGAGTTTTTGCAAGACTTGGGAGTTATTTAGAAAGAAACCGGAGCTGAGTCATTAAGATATATTTTTCCATACGCGTCCTTTTAGATAAAATTTGCAATATAATTTAATCGCGCGCTCTCCTTTCACCGCTTCCGCGGTCCCCCTTCCTCCCGGAGGAAGGCTGATTGGTCAGCGCAAACTTCTTCGGATATTCAGCGAATATCGTTTTAACTTCATCCTTAAACATCAAAAAGGAATATTTTATTGAAAAAGTTTGCAATAACTCTATTACGAGTGCAAATTGATTCAAATAAAATATTCCTTTTTGTATTCAAAATTATAAGTTTGAGCAAAATCCGCTGCACAAACGATGCGTATTGCACGCATCCTTAGCCTTCCTCCGGGAGGAAGGGGGACCGCGGAAGCGGTGAAAGGAGAGCGCGCAACTATCGGTTAGCACAAATAA
>JAZSOQ010000033.1:0-5125 GCA_045537015.1 Eubacteriales bacterium | reverse complement strand
CAAAATTATATCGCTAAATCATCTTCGCTAAATAGTTTACGGTTATCGCCCAACCATCCAGCCTTCTCCAGCGGAGAAGGGGGACCGCGAGGAGCGGTGAATGAGGAGGACAAAGTCTGCACTGCACAAAGGACAAACGTGCAATTTTTATTATTTTTTGAAGAAGATTTTTGCTCCTTCGCCTTTTTTTCTGGATTATATTAGGCAAAGGGTGACAGAGCGCAATACTTCCCTACAGTCGGGAAGTATTGACTCTGTCCAAAACGGAGAAGCAGAGCTTCACCGTTTTGAAGCACGGTGGCGAAGGCTGAAGCCTTCGCATTAGTTCGAGACTCCGTCTCGAGCTCTGCAAACTTTTGAAAAAGTTTGATCAAAACTTCCCGCTATTGTTAAAACTAAGTTTTTGCGATCGCGTCTTTCTGTCCACTGTCCACTAACCACTGTTCACTTTTTCTTCCCCGGTATATCCAACACAAAATACTCCCCTTGATTAACTCCCCGCGTTCCGCCCTCTACGGTCATTTCGCCGTCAGCAACTGTGATGATAACGTCCTCGGTGCAGGAATTGACGAACTTTGCGCGGAAATCGGGGAAGGATTTCGCATAAGTCACGCTTGCGCCTTCGTCGGGGGTTGTCGTGAGTATGTAATCGGGGTCGATCAGGTCGTGGACGGCGACGTCCGCCTCGTCCTCTGCCTGACCGTGGTGCGGCCACTTGAAGAGGTCGGGTTTTGCGATCTTATCGCCGTAAAGCGTGACCATTCGGTCGAATCCCTCGTCGGTCATGAATCGCGTGCGCTTGGGGCTGTCGCCGGTGAAGACGAGCTTCTTGCCGCCGTGGCGGATGATGAACCAGATCGAGGAGATGTTCACAACGTACATCTGCACCTTGCGGAAGAAAACGTCCTCGGTGCAAAAATACTGCGTTGCGATCTTTTTTAAGAGCTCGGGAGCAGCCCAATCGGTATCCGCGGGCAGAATCTCGATCTCCGTGCCGCCGAAATTGTAGAAAAAGGTCTTGCGGCAGTCCGAATAGAACGGAATCACGGTGACCTCGCAGTTCGGATGAAAATCGCGGACGACCTCCATGATCTCGCAGGTATAATCGCGCGAAACGTGGATCATACCCTCGGGCAGGGCATTGACGGGCGGCATAATGATGCGGTCGATGGCGAACCGAGGATCGCGGACAACGTTTTCAAGCGGCGCGCCGACGTGATCGACGTGGAAATGCGAGATGATCCAATCGAAGTGCAACACCTCGCCCCCCGCCGCCTCGCGGAGCGCGAGCAGGTGCTCAAGGCAATCCGTGCCGTATTTTCCACCGTCGTGGAGCATATAATGCCCGTTCAGCGCAAAGATGAAGCCATCAGACTTCTTGATTTCGGGATGACCGATGGAGTTTATGCGGAGGATGTTGTCGCGGAGGGTGAAACTTGATGGGAAGCTCATTTTTGCTCCTTTCGGGAGTTACTAAGAATACAAAATGAAAATTTTCGAACGCAGTGAGAAAATTCACCTTAACTTTTCACTTTCCACTTTTCACTCTTCACTACCGTCAGGTCTCGGCGGTTTGAACTCAACGCGGTAGATATTTTCCTCTGTAATATCGATCCTCGGCACAATAATTCCCTGAATGCCCGCCACAGACGTCACCGCCGTCAGCGTTGCCGAAGTATAGGGGAACAGGATGCGGAAGGTCTCAAGATGAGCCTCCTCGCGGTTCATATCGGGCGGAAGCGCGAAGATTCCCGACTGCTTGACCGTGATCGAAAGCTTTTCGGGCGCTTCCTTATCCTCCGCCGTGATCGTTACCTCACCGCGTGCCACTCCGGGTGCGGCGTGGCGGAGATTATAGCTGTATTTGAAGCCGAGCTTGAGCTGGCCCGAGCCCTGCATATTGTTGGTGAAGCTGATGCTGTCGGCACGGGTGGCTTTGAGTTGGATCTTGGATTGGGACATGGGGAACCTCCGGTAGTGTAAAGTGGAAAGTGGAAAGTGAAAAGTTATGGTGGCTTTTCGCCGCGGCGAAAAGCTTCCTTTCATTTTCCGCTTGCGGAAATTATCATTCCGCGAAGCAAGCGGCTCTGATGGTTTTCCGAAGGAAAATGGAGGCGCAAGCCGAGAAATCAGAGTCGGCATTTGCCAAAGGCAAATACATTATCATTCTTGCGAAGCAAGACTATCATTCGAGCGAAGCGAGATTAACCACACTTTCGCCCTCACACACATAACATAAATAGCCACGAAAGCAGGAACTGATTTGCGATGTTGAAGTCGAACGTCTTTTGCATCACTATCGCATAGACGAGCGATGCAAGGGAGAGCAGCATTATTATGCAGCCGAGGGTGTGGCAGGCGCGGGGCTTGACGCTGAAAAATCCGCAGATGCCCGCGACGAAGATCAAAACTCCGAGTGCGGAGGCGAAAATGCCGAGAAGGTCGAGAGCGATGAGGCTGTTCCACGCCTGAATGACTGATGAAACGCCCGTGAGTATGTAGATGAGGCTGATGCAGCCCCTGATCTGTTTATATTTGCTTTTTGCCATTTTTATTTCCTCTTTTATGTTTGTTTTAGTTTTACAAGTGGTTACTTTGCGTTATAGAGTGCTTCGGCGATTGCCTTATCGGCTTCGGTCAGCCTGCGCAGCTCCGCTGTTCTTGCGCGGAGGGTCGAACGCGCGGCGGTCATGTTCGTATAAAGTGCGCCCGCCGATGCTACTATTGCCCTCATACTGAAATCCTCGGCATCGGGATCGAGCGGTGCGGGGTGATAGGCGCGTTTTGCGAACGCCGCGACCTTCGGGTCATACGCGATCATTATTGCGGGCACGCCCGCGATCGATGAAAATACGCCGCTATGGAGCCGCATTCCGATCGTGAAGGAGCATTTTTCGATAAGCGAAATGATGTGTCCCGCGCGCATACGCGGAAGGACGATTCCGCGCTCCGCCCTGCGGCAGAGCTTTTCGCAAAGGCTGACGTCCTCGGGCGCGAAGGGGATGAAGAGCGGGACGGCATTTCGTCTGTCGGCGATGACGCGGACGGCGGAAACCACCGTTTCGTATATCTCCTCGGGTGCGCGCGCCTTCTCGCCCCTGTTGAGTCCCTTGAGCGGACGGACGGAAACGGCGAAATACTCGCGCCCTTCGGGAAGTCTTTTCAGGATCGACTCGGGCAGAGGCAGCGGCTCGGTTGCGATCGCGGCATCCGCGGTGACGGCGATGCCCTCGGTCTCGCATTCCATTTCCTCGAGCAATTCGAGCGAGCCCGAATCTCGCAGGGTGACGGCGTCGCAGTTTTCGACCGCGCTGACGGTTTCGTAAGCCGCCTCGTCGCCGATAACGGGGCCGATGCCGCCCGCGTAGATCATAACTCGCGCGCCCTGCTTTGAGGCGAGCTTTGAAAGCAGATAATAGTACCCGAGCGAGCGGTTTGAGGTGCTGTTTTGCAGCAGTGTGCCGCCGCAGAGGATGAAGAGTCTTGTTTTTGCCAGCTCTTTGGCGAGGGCGAAGACGTTATATCTTCCGATCCTCCGCACGCCCTCGGGGAGCGCACCCTTTTTGCCGGCGGGAACGGTCGGGAGTACGCCCTTCGGCAACTCGGGGAGCGAGGCGAGAACGGCATCGAGCGTTGCGTCGTCGCCCGCGTTGCAGGCGCCGAAATAGCCGCAAAGCATCACGCCGCCCCTTTCGGACGCGAGAAGATCCTGCCAGAATGCATAGGTTTTGTCGGCAAAGATCTCTGCCGAGGCGCGGCGGGTGACATACGCCCTTCCGAACGCGCCGTAAAGCGATCTCTCACGTTCGCCCGCGCAGAGCAACCGCTCAACTGCAAGGCGCAGGGTCTCGAGATCGGTGGGAGCGCCGCCGCGGCAGGTGAAATTCGTTTCCTCGGCGCGGCGCAGATTGGTTTCGTCAAGCACTCCGTCGCAGCCCATATCCGAGCAAAGGACAACGGGTACGCCCGCCGCCATTGCCTCGAGCGCGGCGCGGGATGAGCCGACGAAAATATCTGCGCGGGCAAGCACGGCTTGCATATCGATCACACTTCCCGCCATTGTGACAGCTCCCGGCGACTGCGAATTGGCAAGTCTTGCCGCCTCGCGGAGCTCGGATAGCTTCTCGCCGCCGCCAACGACGGTCAGAGTCGGCTGGAGGTCGGGATGATCCTTGCAGATCCTCGGCATAAGCTCGCAAAGCAGCGTCGGGCAGAGCGCGGTGTCGCCGTCAAGTCTGCTTGCCGTGACGATCCGCAGTCGCCTTGACGGCTGATGCGCGGGAACGTCGGTATCGACGCCGTTGGTGATGACCTCGACGCTCGCGGGATCGAGCTTGTACTTTTCAACAATGAAGCTTTTGACGTCCTCGCTGACCGCAATCGTGCGCCTGCCCCAAAGGGTAAACGCGCGGCGCGGGGGCGCGGGATCGTAAAATCCGTGCGCCGTGACGGCAAAGGGCGGAAAACCGCCGCGTTTTGAAAGCATTCCGCAGATGAACTGCGGGATCCTGCCGTGCGCGTGGACGATGTCGTAGCGTCCCTCGGTTGCGATCCGCCAGATGGCTTTTGCCGATTTCGTAACGGAAAAAATATCTTTTTTATCAAGCGGCAGAACGGTGTGCTCGACCTGCGCCGAGATCAGCGCGGGGAGATATGCTCCGCCCGCAGAAAGAATATGGACGTGATTTCCGCGGCGCCGCAAAACGCGCGCAAGCGTCAGCACATGCGTCTCCGCACCCCCAATGCCCATCCGTGTTGCAACAAGCAAAATTCTCAAGCTCACCGCCTCCATTCGTAAGTAAGTATAATTAATCATTATATATTATAACTTATTTTGGCAGGAAAATCAACAGTAATGGAAAAGTTTTCGGGAAAATTCGACAGGGCAAGGAGAAAGTTGAAATAAAGATCTATCAGCGAGTGCGAACAAAGCGTTCTGGGTGTCCCCTCATCACAAGAAAGATTTGTTTGCTCTCGCAAGCAGTGATGTGATATAATATAAGTAGAGTCGACAAATCCCCTAAGATATGGTATAATAAAAAGAAAAAGAAGAAAGAAGGACAAGGAAATGTCGAGCTACAGCAAAGAATTTAAAGCAGAAGCAATACGTTTGTCAGACGAGATC
>JAZSOQ010000034.1:0-2146 GCA_045537015.1 Eubacteriales bacterium | reverse complement strand
GGAGTTACTGTTAGCTTCGTTTGATATTTCCTAATCTTCGGTTTTTAATTTAATTGAAATTTGCCTTGGCAAATTTCTACCTTTGCATTCCGCTTCAGCGGAATATTTAGCTCGCGCGAAGCGCGAATTTAGCTTTTGCGTAGCAAAAATTTAGCATTTCTCTAAAAGAGAAATATTTAGCTCAAGGCGTTAGCCTCCTAGGCTTCTCCTGGGAGAAGCTCCCGCCGCAGCGGGTGATGAGGGGACACCCAGAAAGCTGTGTTCGCACTTTCAAAATGAGCCTTGCCCATGTGGGTGTATTTACAAGCTTAAACATATTAGTTAGTGAGGTGATAACGTGAAAAAGATACATATTCTTTTTTATGCACTTTATCTCATTCTTTGCACATTTTGTGCGCTTTCGCTCCCGCTTTTGCAGGAGAATATCAACTGTCTCTACCTCGTGATCCCCGGTTTTCTCGTTCTCAACCTTTTTGCGGGTATGTTTTCGATCAAAACCGATAGCTTTCGCCTGCGGATCTGCCATCACGGCGCAATTTTGCTTGCGGTTTTCCTGCCGAGCGCGTGTTTTTCGGTCATCCACCACGTTGTTTTGGCTTTCAAGATGATCCCCTCTGACTGGAAGAGCTGGCTTTGGTACGCTCTTTTCACCTTCGGCGTATACTTTCTGATCTTTTGGAACGGCATAATCTGCGTCTATCTGACCTCGGTTCAGCTTGGAGTAAAGCTGCGCGTGATCGGGCTGATCTGCGGTATGATTCCGATCGCGAACCTCTTTTGTCTTGTAAAGATCATCAAAACGACGCTTTGCGAGGTCGATCTTGAGGTCAGAAAGGAAGAAATCAACCGAAATAGGGCAAAAGATCGCGTCTGCGCGACGAAATACCCCATTCTACTCGTCCACGGCGTCTGCTTCCGCGACTACAAATACCTCAACTATTGGGGCAGGATCCCGAAGGAGCTTGAGCGCAACGGTGCGAAGATCTTTTACGGAAACCACCATTCGGCGTCCTCGATCGCATTCTGCGCCGAGGAGCTTTCGGCGCGAATCAAAGAGATCCTTGCTGAAACCGGCGCCGAGAAGATCAACATCATAGCGCACTCGAAGGGCGGACTTGACTGCCGTTATGCCATCTCAAAGCTCGGAATGGCGCCCTACGTTGCGTCATTTACGACTATAAATTCGCCGCACAAGGGCTGTCAGTATGCCGACACGCTGCTGACGGTCATCCCGAACCACATCAAAAACAAGGTTGCGGGCACCTACAACAAGGCTTTGCGCCATCTTGGCGACATTGACCCCGATTTTCTGACCGCGATGTGCAACCTGACCGCCACTTTTTGCGAGAAGCTTGCCGTGGAGCTTGACGACGCCGAGGAAAAGCACGGCATCTATCGTCAGAGCGTTGGTTCGATTATGGGAAGCGCAAAGAGTGCGGGCTTCCCGCTGAATTACTTTTACCATATTGTCAAAGAATTTGACGGCCCGAACGACGGTCTTGTCAGCGACAAGTCATTTGAATTCGGCGAAAAATTCACTCTTCTCTACCCCACAGGCAAAAAAGGCATCTCGCACATGGACGTCATCGACCTTACGAAGAAGGATGTGCCATATTTCGACGTGCGCGAGTTCTACGTTGAGCTTGTGGAAGATTTGAAAAATCGCGGTTTCTGACCCCTCACGCCGCGAAGCGGCATATCGTACCGCAGGTATATCGTGTTTCAACATATCGTATCGGCGCAGCCGATATATCACGTGCCGCAGACACCAAAAAGCATAGTTTAGAAAGCAGAACTATTAAGTCTGCTACTCAAATGAAACCCTCCCGCTTGCGGCAATGCTGTCAACTTAAGAATTTTTCAATAATAATGAAATTTGCTTCAGCAAATTTCTACCTTAACCTTTCGCTGAAAGCGAAATATTTCACCCGCACGAAGTGCGGATTTCACCTTGCGACAGCAAGATTTCACATTTCGTCGCAGACGAAATATTTCACCGCAATGCTGTCAACGCTTAAGTTGACAGCATTGCCCGCTTGCGGGAGGGTTGGGTGGGGATGCAGTTTTATAGGGTGAAGGAGCAAAAATCTCCCCTAAAGGGAAGATTTTACTCCTTCCAAACGGTCGGCAGGGACGCCGCCCGTTT
>JAZSOQ010000101.1:0-44281 GCA_045537015.1 Eubacteriales bacterium | reverse complement strand
GTTATTACTGCTCGGATTTACCTTTGAGTTCGTGTTTTCTCAAAATCTTTGACCGACTTCCTCGCACAAACCTTCAACAGTTATCTCTCGATAACCAAGCTTGTACTTCTTAGTCTGTTGTTCAATTTTCAATGACCTCGCTTCCGCTCTGCGCGACAGCTTGTATATTATACCACTTTCAGACCGCTTTGTCAATACTTTTTTTGAAGTTTTTTGAGATTTTTGATGATTTGTGAAACATTTACAACAAGAAATCTTTGTCAGACCATTTTGAAAGTGCAATTTGCACAACGGTTTATAAGAAATACACCCTCCGAGCGGTTCGAAGGGTGTATTTTGCTTTGAAAATTAATTTTTGAAGAACTCTTCCGGAACCGACCAAGCCATCTTTTTGGCGCCTTCAAGTGAGGGATGGAGATGATCTCCGCTATCATATTCGGGGATGATCTGCTGTGGGTCATCCTCACGGCGGACGGCAGCTTCGAAGTCAACCACACCGTCGTGTTCGTCCGTGGTTCTGATCCATTCGTTTGCAGCAAGGCGGATCTCTTCTCTGTAACCGCCGTCATTGAGGCAGCGAGGACAAGGGAGCAGTGTTGCAAAATAGATCTTGAGTCCAAGCTTGTGCGCGATGGATATGTAGGTTCTGTAGCCTTCGATGAGCTCTTCGGGAGTAGGAAGCTCGCTCATGGGACAGATAGGATTATTGACGCCGGGGTGGATGATGTCATTGATACCGTGAAGGACGATAACAGCTTCTGCACCGACCGCTGTATCGAGTGTGTGCTCAAAGCGTCTGATTCCTGCTTCTCCCCAATGCTTTTTGATGCGAGCTTTATATTCGCGGAGAACGCGGTTGCCGCCGATGCCGCGGCGTATGATGGCTCTGTTGTCTATACCGAGCTCGGTGAGACGGCGAGCAAAGCAATCGGGCCAGGGCTGTGCGGTGATCGAATCGCCGAAAGCTACAATGGAGCTGCAATCCTCGCGGGTAAGATAATCTATGGAATGGATAAATACATAGGGTCCGCCATCGCCAACTGTGAGCCACGGGATGTCATCCGCACCCGCATAGTCGCCCTGCGAATAGTATTTAGTAATGTAGTGACCGCTATTCCAATGGCCGCTGCGGAGCTCGGTTCTTTCCTTTATATAAAAGCTTACGAAATATTCCTCTGCGGGCGCGAGTTCAAAATCAGCGGGATCGCTTGTGCATTCTGCGCCGGGGGCGAGGGTGAATCCGGATTTTCCGTCAAAAAGAACTTCAACGGTTGTGCCGGGCTTTGCCTCTTTGTTTGCGGAACGCTTTGCCACGAAGACCTTATCGACGGTGACCGACTCAGTTCCGTAGAAATTTGAGAAATGAAGTCTTACCGCGCTTGCGGGCATAGTGGGATATATCACGTATCTGAACGTGATGTCCTCGATATAATCTGTGATCGTCTGGGTGGTGGTGTCGATAGCTGTGCCCCAGCCGCAGACCCATTTTGTGTTAGCCATATTTTATCTTCCTTTCAAATTAATTCGTATTATCTCTGAAGCCCTTGCCCATGATCTCGCTGGTTTTGGTGATGATCATGAAGGCGCCGGGATCGATCTCGTAGACCTTTTTGCGAAGCCTTATCGCCTCGGAGCGGCGGCAGACGGTCATAAGGACAGTTTTATTCTCGCCCGTATACGCGCCGTGAGCGGAAATAACGGTTACGCCGTGTTTGATTTCCTTTAATATATAGTCATTGATCTCATCGGGTTTGACCGTGATGATAGTGAAGGATTTACAGAGGTTGATCGAGTCGATAATATCGTCAACGACGAAGACTTTGGCGAACAAACCGAGGAGGGAGAAAAGTCCGGTTTGAGGATCGATCGTTATTCCCTGTTCTCCGAATCTGATGAAGGTCATGGCGGCGATGAGGAAGTCGGTGCACAGAAGCGCGGTGCCGACGTTCATCGAGGAGTACTTTTTCAGGACGAGGGCGACAATGTCTGTTCCACCGGAGGATGCGCGGCATTTGAAGATTATTGCAGAACCGACGCCGGTGAGAAGCACGGCGTAGACGAGCTCGAGCAGCGGATAAGATGTCAAAGGCGCCGAAAGCGGGATGAGCGTTTCAAACAGCCAGTTTTCAAGCGAGAGCATCAGCGAACAATAGATGGTAAGGATCCCGCATTCTCTGCCGAGCACGATAACACCGACGATAAGCAAGAGCACGTTTATTATCATCATATAGACCGACTGAGTCAGCACGGGAAAGATGTTTGCGAGAATGATCGCCACGCCGCTGACGCCGCCGGTTGCAAAACCGTTGGGAGCTTTGAAGAAATAAATGCCTACAGCCATCAAAAGGATGCCGAGGTTCATAAAGAGCCAGGTCTTGAGAGTCAGTTTGTTATTTTTAGCCATAGCTTGCCGCCTTTTTCTTTGATCGAATTCGCGTATATTATATCATTAAATGGAAGAATAATCAAGAGTTTTGCGAAAAAGGTGATCAATTTGTCTGATTTTCAGCAACAGTTTGCAACAATAAAGTAATAATATAAAAATATTTCAAAAATCTCTTGACAAAACAAGAAGTTTGTGGTATAATGTTGATTTGGTACGGGAAAATTCTTTAATCCCGTCTCCTTGGCACAGGAGAGACCTGTGTCCTGACGTCCATAAGGAGGTAAAAATATGGATAACAAAATCACCAATGCGTATGAACTTCTGTTCATCACCGACCTCACTGCAGGCATCGAGGCTGCTGAGGCTGTTGCGAACAAGTTCATCTCCCGCGTCGAGAAGAACGGCGAGATCATCGACGTAACCACTTGGGGTAAGCGCCGTCTTGAGTACCCCATCAACGACAAGAACGAAGGCTTCTACACCATCATCACCTTCCGTGCTCCCGCTGAGTATCCTCACGAGCTCGAGAGAAGACTCAACATCGATGAGAATGTAATGCGTAGCCTTATCCTCAAGCTCGATGAAGCTGAGGCTGAAAAGGTTGCACGCCGCGCTGCCGACAAGGCTGCTGCTGCAGCTGCTGCTCCCGCTGAGGAAGTAGTAGAGGAGGCTCCCGTAGCAGAGGAAGCTCCCGCTGAGGAAGCTGCTCCCGCTGACGCTGAGTAATCTCAAAGGCTGACAGCTATGGCAAATCTCAGTCTTAACAAGGTTGTTCTCTGCGGTCGACTCACAAGTGACCCTGAGCTCAAGACAACCGCTACTGGCATTTCGGTAGTTTCTTTCACCCTTGCAGTTAACCGTCCCTACCGCACCACCGACGCGAATTCGAATCAGCCTTCCGCAGATTTCATCAGCGTTGTTGCTTGGAGACAGAGAGCTGAATTCATCGCTCGTTACTTCAAGAAGGGTTCTTCCCTTTGCGTTACCGGCTCGATCCAGACCAGAAAGTGGACTGATCAGCAGGGTCAGAACAGATATGCGACCGAAGTTGTCGTAGACGATGCTATGTTCGTCGATTCCCGAAACGAGGGTCCGGCAAGAGACATCGCTCCCGCCGCATCCTATTCCGCCGAGCCCTATGCTACGCCCGGCGCTGCAGAAAGCTTTGACATCATCAAAGACGATGATGATCTTCCTTTCTGATAATCAATTAAAATTTATAAGGAGTATTTAATTATGGATAGACAGCCTACCCAGGAGCGCGCACCTCGCGCAGCTCGTCCTGCAAACGCTAACCGTCGCCGCAGAAAGGTTTGCATCTTCTGCGAAGAAAACATCAGCTACATCGATTACAAGGATGCATCCCGCCTCCGCAAGTTCATCAGCGAGCGCGGCAAGATCCTTCCCCGCCGTGTTTCCGGCACCTGCGCTAAGCACCAGAGAGAGCTTCAGACCGCTATCAAGCGCGCTCGTCACGCAGCTCTTCTTCCCTTCGTAGATGATTGATCGAAATAACTGATCTATAAAAATGACCGTCCGAAGTTCCGGACGGTCGTTTTTTATATAAAGAATCTCTTTTTAAGCGATTCGCGGAGCGGTCTTGCGATGGCAATAACGATAAGCATCATTCCCGCAAGGAAGCACGCGATGAGGGGGATGATCGACCAAAAGAAATCAAAGATCATTTTGTCAAGAAAGGTTATGTTCATAAAGAACTCGATAACAACGCACAACACTCCCACAGCTATGAACGTACCGCCAGCTATGTAAAGCCTGCCGCGGCGGGTGTATCTGAGAAGTGTAACGACTGTGCAAACGAGAAGCGCAACATATACGAGTATCGGAAAAGCGAATGTGAGAAACCAATCGCCGTCGGTATGGAAATTAACGTAAAGCAGAAACGCTCCGAGAATGCCGAAAGATATGGGGCAGAAAATCACGGGATTGGGTTGGTAGAACCACGAAGGAAGGATGAACATTGAATAAAGCAGAATGATTCCTCCAACCGGGTATCCGGACCAGGTGAGTCCGTTGCCGAAATAAAGATCACAAAACAGAGTGATCGCTATTGGCATCAGGCAAAGGATGGTCAATATAAACAGCACTCCCTGCGGGCGCATCTTTTCGCGTCCTTTGACATACGCAGGGTAAGTCGGTGACGCCTTATCGCGTACTATATCGGGGTGATAGACCGAAGTTCCGCAAAGGGGACATTTATTTTCGGTGTCTGCAAGCTCGACACCGCATTTTACGCAATACATATAGTTCTCCTTATCTTTGATTACTTTCAACCTTGACGTGAGCACCGAGAGCACGAAGCTGTTCGTAGAACGCGAGCTCGAGCTCGGGCTTCTGCACATTGCGGACAATGCTGATATTCACCTGCCCGCCGTAGGTAATCACGGCACAGTTATAGGGTGTTTCGGGCAGGGGGCCGATGATGAAATCGAATCTTTTAACGTATTCCTTCATCTCTTCGGGCAATGCAACAACACCGAGGTTGGACATATCGAGGCACGCCTTCTTTTCGCCAACTGCGTTATAAACCATCTTCATTGCGATATTTTTGATGAACAGAGGCATAATTCGAAGGATGAAAGCCTTTTCGCTGTTGACGTTTTTGGTCATTCTTGCGGTCATTTCCTTTTTGGTTATGCCGAATCCCATTTGATGGTGAATCGATTTGCATACCTCGTCGAATGTCCATTCGCCCATTCGCGGGTCGATACCGGGTGTGATATAGAGAGAAAAGTTACGCAAAGTGCGGCTTCCGTAGATTTTACGGAGGTCCACGGGAAGCAGTATTTTGACGGGCTTTTGCGCGCGGCGGGGGAGTTGTCTGTTCTGTATCTCTGCAATCGCGCAGATAAGTGCGGACGCAAGGAACGCGGTCACGGTGACGCCGTGGCTTTTTGCTTTTGCGCGCAGCTCGTCGGAATTTATCATAAAGGTCGTAAGATTTATAAATCCGTCCTTTTCGGGAATTCCCGAAAGCCTGTAAGAATTCGGTTCGGAACGGCTTTTCGAAACGTCACCGCTGTTTTCGAGGAAGCTGTCTACCAGCTCCTCGGGGACGGGTTCTTCATCTCTGTCAAGAACGCCGTAGGTTGCGGGAATATCTATTGAATATTTCAGTTCGAGGTACTCCGCGATGAGGGATTTGAGGAATATAAGTCCGCCGTTTCCGTCGGTGAGAGCGTGATAGAACTCGACGGCGATGCGGTTATTGTAAACAAGAACGCGGAGCGCACACTTGCGGATATCCTCTATTGGCATATGCATCAGCGGCGAGTGCATCTCATCGATGATCTCGGGCGCGCGCGAAAGCTCCTCAAGATAATACCAGAAGGTTCCGCGGCGGAGTTTTGCGGCTATTGAGGGGAAGCGGTGGATGGTCGTGTCAAGCGCCAAACGGAGCGTATCTCGATTGACGGGCTCCGAAAGGGTTGCCGAAAGGCGGAAGGTGTTGTTCCAATTTCTGCGCTTTGCAGCTGGGTATATTTTTGCGGCATTGTCAAGCTTCATCCAACGAAGCTTTCTTGGTGCGGGGACTGCGCCGTCGATAAAGCTTTCCATTTCGACAAAATCGCCCTTGTGCTCCTTGAGGCTGTAGATCGTATAAGCATGCCACATACCCTCGCCGACGATCATTCTGCATTCCCTGCCCGCGTGTGCGAGCTTTCGCTCAAGAACCTGCGCGTCATCGAAGAGCATTTCGTCCGATCCGACAAAAATAAGAGAAGGCGGCATTGCGGAAACATCCGCACAGATCGGAGAGATCTCGGGATTCTGCGGATCACCGTTTTCGCCGACGTAAGAATCAGCAAAGAATTTGAGTCTGTTGTAGGTAAGCGCGATGTCAATTTCGGCTCTCGATTTTATACTGTCACCCGAAAGAGTCAGATCGACCCACGGTGAGATCGCAATTATACCCGCGGGGACTTCTCTGCCCTGTGAGGCAAGTCGGAGGCAAAGCGCATAGCAAAGTCCGCCGCCCGCGCTCTCACCGCAGAGAATGATTGATTTGGGCGATATTCCGCATTCAACAAGGTATTCATAAGAGCGCAGAACGTCATCAACGGCGGCGGGATAAGGTGCCTCGGGGGCGAGGCGGTATGCGGGTGCAAAAACTCTCAAGCCGAGATTCTTTGCAAGAGTGGATGCAAAGCCTATTGCAAATTCAATATTGCCGCAGGTGTAGCCTCCGCCGTGAAGGTAAAGGATGACGGTATCGCTCTTTCGCGCTTCGGGATGGACCCAAGCTGCCTCGAAAGCGCCGAAATCCTTTTTCTCGATCTCAAGCGTGCGACCGGCAAGTCGGCGCATAAGCGCGCCCGAAAGATCCTGCGCTTGGCGCAGGTGTTCCAGCGAGTATTTTTCAATTTTGGGGAAGATCGTTTCGATCTGCTTTCTGACAAATTTCTCTGAAAACGCCATTTACTCGCTCCTTAAAAACAATATAATATATTATACTAAAAAAAGTGCGGTCTGTCAAGTCAAACCCGACAGACCGAGAATTTTATTTGATTTTCTTCGAGATATATTCCGCAATATTCAGGGTTGGCAAGGCAATAACGCAGGCGGCGCAAAGAAGCAAAAAGATGCTGTTTGCGACACTCGCATTATTCGCATTGCGCGGTATCGGAACTTCGGAAACGATATAACCGTCGATAAGAGGCTCAATGCTTTCCGTGACCTCGCCAAGTGGAGTTATATTGGCTGATATGCCCGTATTGGCCGCGCGGACTATGGGAAGCCCCGTTTCGATTGAACGAAGTCGGCTTTGAGCGGAATGCATATACACGGCGCGAGAATCCTCAAACCACGAATCATTTGTGGCGACGCATATTAAATCCGCACCGTCGGAAGCGGTGGCATACGCAAGCTCTTCGTAGATGGAATCAAAGCATATAAGACCGCCGACTTTTATTGTTTCGCCGTTAATTTCAATCTCGAGAATTTCGCTGTCTTCGCCCGGCAGAAGATCATCCGAAAGCATTGCAATTTCACCGAGAGGCGGAAATACCGTCATAATGAGCTTTCTCATCGGGACGTATTCACCAAAGGGAACGAGATGTCTTTTGGCGTAAGTAGTTTCGGATATTTCTCCCTCGGGAGTTGCCATACTGAGTATATTTTGCGGACCTTCCGAAGTATAATCAAAGCAGCCGAAGAGGATATAAACATCCAATGCATCGGCAAGATCGGAAACAACGGAAATATATCGACTATCGGTTATCGCGGTTTCGGGCCAGACGATCAGTTCCGCACCTTCCGCGGCTGCGCTCGTTGTCAATGCTTCATACTTAAGATAAATATCCTTGGATGAAGCATTCCATTTATCGCGCGAATTGATATTTGCCTGGATAGCTGCAACTTTTACGGTGGTATTAGTTTCCCCGGGAATCGACGCAATTATCACTCCGCAAAGCAAGTTCGATAAAACAAGTGCCAACGACATAATCACGCGAAGCTTGAATTTACCGATGATCAATGCTTGCGCGATCAAGCACGATACAAGCACGATGAGGAACGTGACAAAATATGTGCCGAAAGTCGAGGAAGAAAGAACGGAATATGGGACTCCTTCGGTCAGTTGTCCGAGAGAAAGTCTTCCCCACGGAACCCCGAACCAGAATTGTGTTTTGATCCATTCGCAAAGAACGTATGCGGATGCATAGACGAAAGGAAGGAATATCGGATATTTGTTTGAAATCGGAAGTTGTGATATGCGAACGGCGAACATACCGAGCACTCCGCCGAATATGGCGGCAAGTATCGGGAGTCCGAACACGGCTATTATCACAACACCCGCGGCGCCGAGCTTCGACATGCCCGTGAATTCGAGCGGATAGAAGCTCACAAACCAATGATAGACTATGACATTCTGCGAATAGATCAGCCAGAAACCGCCACCGAATGCTCGCTTCAAGCCAAGTCCCTTCTTCGATGCACAATGCAAAGCCAGCGCGGCGGGGATGAAGGCGAGCCACTCAATCGTTGCACCGAGAACAGTCGGGAACGCCATACACAATCCCGACAAGACACCCGATAGAGTCAGATACAAAAAGATCTGATGCTTATTTTCGGGATAAATGAATGATTTCAGTTTTTCGTTCATTTGCGGTAATCAAAATCGGCGCAGAACCATACCGACTCGCGCGGTAAACGGTATTCCTTGCCCGAAAGATAATCGAGAACGTCTCCGCTTTGCTCAAAGTCGAAGCGAAGCTTATATGAATAGAGAGCCTGATAATGATAACCTTTCTTTTTGTCGTCGCGGTTTACGCCGTACTTTCCGTCGCCGAGCAGAGGATGACCTATGTGCGAAAGGTGCGCGCGGATCTGGTGAGTTCTGCCGGTAAAGAGCTCGACTTCAAGCAGACTTGCACCGTTTTTGCTTGATTGAACGCGGTAGCCGGTAATTATTTCACGGTAACCGGGCTTCGGTGTGTCCGAAACATCAACGGTGTTGGTTTTCTCATTTTTCTTGAGATACCCCTTCAGCACATCCGCCTTCTTGGGCATAGTGCCGTGAACTGCACAAAGATAGAATTTGCTCACCTGACCCGATTTGATGCGGTAATTCATATCGCGAAGTGCGGCGGCGTTCTTTGCTGCGATAACTATGCCGCCCGTGTTGCGGTCGATCCTGTTGCAAAGTGCGGGCGCAAACGACTGCTCCGCGCGGGGATCATACTCGCCCTTGCGGTAAAGATAGCTTTGCAGATGCATAAGCAAGGTATTGTCCCTTCCCTCATCGTCCTCGTGAACAAGTACGCCGGGGCGTTTGTTCATCAGAATGATGTTTTCGTCCTCATAAACAACGTCGAGCTTGGGCTCGATCCTTGCGATAGCACCGACATCCTGCTCGGGGGACTCGAAAAACTCGTCGCGGATGAAAAGTTGGAGCTCGTCGCCCTCGGTAAGCATTACGTCGGGCTCTGTTCTCGCGCGGTTGAGCTTGATCTTTTTTGTTCTGATAAATTTATACATAAGCGACTTCGGGAGACCCTTGACCGCCTTACCGAGGAATTTATCAAGGCGCTGACCCGCGTCGTTCTTTTCAATTTTTATAATTCTCATAATTTAGAAATCGGGGCTGAACCCGTCAGCCCCATTGTTGATTTATTTAGTTCCGAAAATTCTGTCGCCGGCGTCGCCGAGGCCGGGAACGATGTATGCGTGGTCGTTGAGCTTTTCATCAAGTGCAGCAACGTAGATATCTACGTCGGGATGGTCAGCCTGAACCTTTGCAACTCCCTCGGGAGCGGCAACAAGAGCCATAAACTTGATGTGCTTACAGCCATACTTATTCTTCAGGATGGTGAGAGCGTCGCAAGCAGATCCGCCTGTTGCAAGCATCGGGTCAACGAGGATAACGATTCTGTCGTCGATGTCGGGCGGCATCTTGCAGTAATACTCAACGGGAAGATGAGTTTCGGGGTCACGGTAAAGGCCGATATGTCCAACCTTTGCTACGGGGACAAGTCGCTGGAGACCGTCTACCATTCCGAGACCTGCGCGAAGGATCGGCACGATAGCAAGCTTCTTGCCTGCGATCTTCTTTGCGGTCATTTTGCAAATGGGGGTCTCGATCTCAACGTCCTCAAGGGGAAGATCGCGGGTAAGCTCATAGCCCATAAGCATTGCGATCTCGTCAAGAAGCTCGCGGAAATCCTTGGAGCCGGTCTTCTTGTTTCTCATAATGGACAGCTTGTGTGTAATAAGGGGGTGGTCAACGATATGCAGTATGCTCATTTGTACTCTCCTCATTTTTACGATTGTAATATTTGTTACATCTATTATACTCCCAAATCGCAAAATTTGCAAGACAATTTTTGAAGTTTTTCGCGCATTTCGCAATATTTTTTCAAAAACCAAGAATATTTACACTTGGGATATTTACTTTTGCTCGCTGAGGTGATAAAATAATATAAATAATATTATTAAAAGAGGAGGCGACGCTCGTGCAAAAGAAGATCGGAATCATAACTCTCGGCTGCAAGGTCAATCAGTACGAGAGCGAGGCATTTGCCGAAGAGCTTCGCAAAAGAGGATATTTGACAGCCGATGGCGGCGAGGACTGCGACGGTTATATTGTAAACACCTGTACCGTAACAGCAGAGGCAGACAGAAAATCGCGCCAGATGATCCGCCGCGCGGCGAGAGTTAAAGAGAGCGTGCCCGTTGTTGTCACGGGTTGCACCGCAGAATACTCTGCAAAAGAGCTTTCCGAGATCGACGGTGTTATTGCCGTATGCGGAAACGCAAAGAAGCTTGAATGCGTTGATATTCTCGATAATTATTTCAAGAAAGTAGATAATGAATACCCTATCGTAAGCGTACCGCCGATAGAAGAAGCGAAATTTGAGAGAATGTCGCTGAATGCGTTTCCCCGAACCCGTGTATATATCAAGATCGAGGACGGATGCGAAAATAAATGCGCTTATTGCGCCATTCCGAAAGCGCGCGGAAACGTGCGATCAAAGGCTCCCGAGGACATTCTGCGCGAGGTTAAGGGATTTATCGATGCAGGATGCCGCGAGATCGTTCTTACGGGCATTGAAACTGCGTCTTATGGCAAAGACATTGACGGTATTGATCTTGGCAGACTGTTAAGACTCGTCGACGCTATTGCGGGAGATTGCAAGATAAGACTCGGCTCGCTTGATCCGTCGCTTTTCAAAGAAAAGTTTGTAAACGAGATCAAGGATCTTTCGTCGCTTGCGCCGCATTTCCATATTTCTCTGCAAAGCGGATCTTCGAAAGTTCTCGCACTTATGCGTAGAAAATACAATGCCGATATGGCGCGTGAGGCTATGGAGAGACTTCGCGGTGCCATTCCGAACGTGATGTTCACAACCGATATTATCGTCGGCTTCCCCGGCGAAGGTGAGGAAGAATTCGAGCAGACAGTTGAATTCGTCAAGGAAGCAAGATTCTTGTCCGCGCATATTTTCCCCTATTCGGAACGCGAGGGCACTCCCGCTTCGCAGATGGATGGCAAGGTTCCCGTTGAAATTCGCCGTGAGCGCGCGGCAAAGCTTATTGAAATTCAAAAGGAGATCACCGAAGCTCTGCTTGCCGAGGAGATCGCTCGCGAGCCCGAGCGTATAGTGCTTTTTGAAACATATTCAAACGGCATCGCACACGGGCACACCGATTCTTTCCTTGAAGTCAGCGCTCCCGCGCCTTATGATCTGCACGGTGAGCGTGTAAAGGCAACGCTCAACAAATGCGAGAACGGTATCTGCTACGGTGAGATCGCAAAAGATGACCTTCCCGCCGCGAAGCCCATAAGAAAGCAGGGGCTCGTTTCGGGATTCAGAACCTGCACTGCGGAATATCTTGCAAGGATCGACCGCGATCTTGAGCTTGGACTTACCGAAACGCAGCTTGCTGCACTTCAGTCACTCTACGTTTCGCAAAGAAAAGACCCGACTGTTTCAGAGCTTTATTTTATGTCGGCGGCGCTCAAAAAGAGTGTAGCTAATGCTTCTTTTAACAGATTTATAGATAAAGTCACCGACATCGCAGACGATGCGCGCGAGCTTCTTGCGGATATTACAAGAAGATATGCACGCGAGGCGGGTATCGGAGATAACGCACAGTCGATCCTTTCTCTTGCAGAATATGCAGCCACGGGAAAGATCGATCGCGATATGTGCGGAATTGATATTTCGCTTTCTTCTCAACCCGAATACGTTGTGCCTTACAGCGGTAACAGCAGAGTTGTGGTTTCGAACGACTTTACACTTGCACTCTCATCGGGCAAGCCGATCTCGGGCAAAAAGATCGGAAATATCGGTGTTATCCTTGCACCGGGCAAGAATGATGATGTTTATGAGTTCTTCAATAAGGCTCAGCAGATCTGTCGCAAATTCCTTAAGGAATATCCCGACGTATATGTCACTTCTGCAGGAACGAGAAGTCTGCTTAACGACCTTTCCGTGATCGAGGGTGGGCTTCTGATCGACACTTCTCTGCTCCCGAATCCCTCAAGATTTGCAGATGATGTGTTCCTTCCCCAAATGCCCGCGCTCATTCTCTTCGCCGATAAGGAAAGACTTCCCGCACTTTGTAAGATCGCTTCGGGATATGGCATAACACCGTCGGCGCCGATTGCAAAAGCAAAGAGTGGGCTTACCGTGAAAGCCGCAGAGGGCGACGTTAAGGTTGACAGAGACATTCTCGAGAAGTTTAAGCTTGCGCTCCCCATTGAGATCAAATACGATCCCGATGCCTTTGTTGAGAAAAAGGAAAGCGGCATTGAGGCAACCGAACTCGCCAACGCGCCGTTCACGGTTTCCGAGAGATACGTTGGCGGCGAGCATCTTTACGAGGATCTTGCGAATGCGATGGTGGACAAAACTGCGGTTTACGCGATCGCGGGAATCATCGATCCGAACGATCCTGCCGTCATTTCCGCTCTTCTGACACTTGACTCTTTCAGAAGAAACGAGGCGGCGAATATCGAAAGTGCGCGTTTCTTTATGGGTGAAAAGACGGCAATTTGCGTTTATAAGGTCACGGAGAAAAATAATTCGTAAAAATCTTCGATTTTTCAAAAAAATATTTCAAAAACACTTGCATTTTTTAGACTTTTGTGGTATAATATCGGGTGTTGTATGTAATTTGGCTTAATTGTCCTAAGGAGGTGCTTATAATGGCAAAATGCAGTGTATGCGGCAAGGGCGTTGTCTTTGGTCATCAGGTTTCTCACTCTAACCGCAAGACCAACAGAGCTTGGAAGCCTAATATCCGTAAGGTAAAGGTCAGCGTTGACGGAACAGTTAAGACCGTTCCTATGTGTGCTCGTTGTCTCCGCACTATGAAAAAGGCTGAGAATGCCTAATTTCAATTAATGAAAAACAGCCCCAGCGGCTGTTTTTCTGTTTATTGGTGAAAAATGATTTGTGTTTGCGACTACAGAACTCCGCGCGGCGTTCTTGATTCATTAAAAAAAGATTTTGAGATCATACAGCTTCCGCCCGACACTTCTCTTCCCGAGGCGGTAAACGGGCACGGGGACCTTTTGATATTCAAGCTCGAAAACAAGCTCGTTACAAGAAAAAGCTATTACCGTACTGCCCAAAGCGAGATCGATCTGATCTGCCAAAAATGCGGTCTTGAACTTATTTTTTCGGACGCGGAGGCAAGTGACAAATATCCAAGCGATTGCGGACTTTGTGCTGCGGTTTCGGGGAAAAATATTATCTGCCGAAAAGCGTCTGCGGATGGAGAAATTCTGCGATTGGCGGATGATTTAGGATATACTGTGCTCGATGTCCATCAAGGATACTCAAAGTGCTCCTGCGCGGTTCTTGCGGACGGTGCGATCATTACCGCCGACCGCGGAATTGCAAAAGTAACGCAAGCTGCGGGAATCGACACTCTCGTTATCACGTCCGGGTATGTCACGCTCCCCGGATATGATTGCGGTTTTATCGGCGGAGCAACAGGGCTTTGCGGTAATATTCTCTATCTTTGCGGAAATCTCGAATCTCATCCCGATCATACAGCTATCAAGGAATTCGCGCAAAAGCATAATACGGAATGCATTTCGCTTTCCGACGAAAAGCTGTATGATGTCGGGAGCCTAATATTTATGTAAAGTTGTCAAAACAAAAGATCCACATCTCACGCTTTTGCGTTTTGATGTGGATCTTTTGTTTTCGAGCTTTGCGAGAAAACTTTCCTTCATTTTGCCGAAGGCAAATTATCATTCACGCGAAGCGTGATCATCATTCTTGCGCAGCAAGATTATCATTCAGCGAAGCTGACTATCATTTCTTAACTATCCCCGGGAATAAAATCTGTACCCCAAACATATCGCCTTCCTCGAAATAATCTATCATTCCGCGGTGGTCTTTGACGATCTTTTCTACTATCTTGTGACCGTAGCCGTGGGATGAGTTGTCGTTTTTTGTCGAGCGAAGGTCGGGGTTGTTTTTCAGCACCGATTTGCCGATCGTGTTTTTGAAGATGATCATTCGGCTTGCGTTTTCGACGGAGAAAAGGATCTCTATCCGCTTTTCTTCGAGATTTGAAATCGCTTCTATGGCGTTATCGAGGATGTTGCCAAAAAGGCAGGCGAGATCTCGGTCTTCGATATCCGAAAAGTCTGCGATCAAACCCGAGATCACTATCTGCGTATCGGTAAGCGCGCTGAGTTTGGAATTGATTATATAATCTATCGTCTTATTTTCCGAGCGGATAACTCTACCCATCGATTCGATCTCGGGGATGAGCTTTGCGAGGTATTCGCGGCTTTCATCGGCTTTTCCCGCTTCAAGTTGGGCGTTTATGACAGAAAAATGATGCTTCATATCGTGCTGGATGCGGCGGACATTCTGCCAGACTGCCGTTGTTTCCTCGTGACGCGCGCTGTCAAATGCTGTCTTTTCCTCGAGGAGTTTAAGCTCATATTCCTTCTTTTGCAGTCTTTGTATCTGCGCAAGCATAAAATACAGAATAATATTTACCAAAAGGAAGGAAACGATCAGCACGGCTATCTGCGCGCCGAGGGTGCTTGCGTGATCTGTTGTGGCGATCACCATTGTCGCGCCAAGACCGAAAACGGAAATAGCAGAAACCGTAAAGGTGAGAAGTGCATTCAAGCGTCCGATCTTGCCATCCACGTTTACAAAGGCAAGGATCAGACGGAGAAGCGTGAAAAGGACTATCTTATGGAGGATAACGTATATGTACCTGACAGTTGAATCGCTGCCCATAAGGTGGGATTCAAAGTCCTGCGTTATCATTGAAATGATAATAAATAGCGCGCTGCTGACAGCCATCAGCGAGACCCAGAACAGACATACGGCAAGTATTTGTCTGAATGAAATGCTATATGCGGAAATAGCGGTATACATCAAGGTGATCGCTGCGCACAGTATTATTGAAACCGTATTAAAATCGGCAAACAGCTTGTCGCAAAAAACGGTAACACATAAAATCAGCAGAATCGCGCCGATCCGGTATCTCCTTTTACTTTCAAGCTTGCAAAACCTTGTTACGAACCATATCGTGAGGATCGAATCAAAGAGAGTTGCAGCCACCTCAAACATCTGCATCATCTTGAATACCTCCTGCGGACGAATTGCATATAGGCTTCCTTAAACTCGGAACGGCGGGGTGCAGCTACCGAAAGGACGGTGCCATCCTTCATCGTGACCGCGGTGCTGCTATGTGTTTCCGAAACGTGCTCGAGATTGATTATATATGCCGAGTGGATCTTGAAAAATCTCTTGTCGGTGCAAATGCTTTCAAGCGCCTTGATCGTGCCGCGGCATTTGTAGGTCGCGCCATTTTCGCAATAGATATTATAGTAGTTTTTGTTGTTCTCAAAATAGAGCACGTCGCTCGGGCGGAGGGTGACATTGCCTTCGGTCGAGTTGAAGGAGAGTGCCTGCGTTTCGGAAAGGCACTTTTCTATCGCCTTGTCGAATGCGGATGGCAGTTCTTCTTTAAGATGAAGCTTACGCAAAAAGCGGAAGGGGCTGTAAGCGAAGGACTGATAAACATAATTATCGTAAGCCGAGACGAAAATGATGAGGGCTTTCGGGTCCTTTTCGGATATTTTCGCCGCGAGATCAAAACCCGTGATCTTCGGCATATCTATATCAAGGAAGATTATATCGAAATCCATCTGCTCCATAAACGAGAGGACGAGCTCGGGCGATGTGAAGGTGGGACCGATCTTGAGATCAAGGTCGCCCTCATATTTTGCGGCAAGTGCAGTCAACTCGTCTGTCAGCGTCGCGGCAAAGCAAGGATCATCATCGCAGATAACTATTCTGATCATATTTTTACTCCGTTGTGTTGATAAATATATTATAGCATATCGGCGCGGAAATGTAAATGTTTTTATGCTATTATAATTATACACTAAATTTGCTTCGAGCGCAGATTTTGGGATAAATCGCTCGATTTTAGGGATAATTTGAGAATTTTGATCAAATTATCCCAGAAAATGCTTGTTTTATCCCAGAATTTGATTTTAATGATATTTTATGATATAATATATACGCTGCGTAAAATGCCCGGAAGGAGATAATTATGTTATCAAGAGTAGCTGATTATGAAAGAGCTGAAATGCTATATAACTGGACGGTTTTCCTCGGAGAGATCGCGCTGTGGGTTCTTGCGGGAGTG
The DNA here is from genome assembly GCA_045537015.1 of Eubacteriales bacterium. Lineage (GTDB taxonomy): Bacteria > Bacillota > Clostridia > Oscillospirales > CAG-272 > CAG-390. Next base: position 27,735 of record JAZSOQ010000101.1, on the reverse strand, counting down.
ATGATATACTTCATATACAGATACTTGCGCACGGTAAACAAAAGGATGAAGGCTGTCAAAAATATAAAAAAGAGTGCGGCGCGCGCGGGATTCAAATGCAAAAAGACGGGCAGCTATCTCAACTTTGATTGTCACAATATGGAAACCTGCTTTGTTCTGACGAAGGGACTTGAGCAATACAACGTCAGATTCCTCACCACCTTCGGGAAGAACCGCAATCTTCGGTTCTATTCGCCCGATGAATACGTGAGCGAGAAGATTGTGGGGTATATTCTCCTTAATACCAAAGGTATGAATTACTTATCGTGGGCAAAAATATTCAAGCCGAAGAACATCCCCGGAAATCTTCTCAAATGGATACACACGGAGACTTTTGCGTTTCCCAGCAAAAAGATTCGCACGACGGGCGTTGAAAATCTGCAAAGCGGAAACGTACATGAAATCGTAATTTTCAATCCCGTTCCGCTGAGGGTTTATTACCTTGACAAAACGTTGTGGAAATTGGTCATCGGCGGCGAGACTTGGGAGAAACTGACCTTTCACGATATTTCGACCTTCTGCTCATTGATTGAGAGATCATAAATAAAGCACACCTTTTCCGGGTGTGCTTTTATGTTACTCAAATTCTGGGATAAATTGATGGTTTTGGGACAAATCGATAATTTCTGGGATAAATTGATACTCCCGACCGTTTTATCCCAATTTTTACGCGAATTATCCCGTTTTTTAATTTGGCGCAAAATTTGTGATATAATGATGATGCGGTCGAAAAAGACCGGAAAGGAGAAAATTATGTTAAGTTCGACAATACAAAACCAAGAAATTTGGGAATCGATATGTAGCTGGATCGTTTTTCTTGGACAGCTCGCGTTGATCATTCTTGGATGTGTAATGCTATACTTTGTTTACAGATATCTGCGAACACTCAACAAAAGAATGAAAGCTGTTAAGAATCTGAAAAAGAGTGCGTTGCGTGCGGGATTTAAATGCAAAAAGATCGACAGTTATCTTAATTTTGATTCACACAATATGAAGACTTGTTTTATTCTGTCAAACGGACTGACACAGTACAACGTGAGATTTCTTACCACATTCGGAAAGAACCGTACACTTCGATTCTATGCAACAAATGCTTATGTCAGCGAAAAGGAATGGGGATACACCCTTGCACTTGGCAAGCGTAGAATGATTGCAACTATGATGGCACGTGAGTTTAAGCCTGAAAATCTGCCGGATGATTTTTTGCAGATCACTCATACAGAAGTTGTAACATTCCCCAGCAATACGATCTATACAAAAGGTACCGAGGTTCTTCGAAACGGAAATATACACGAAATTGTTATATTCAATCCGGTGCCGCTGAAAGCTTTCTATATGGATACGAATTCTTGGAAAGAGATAATCGGCGGCGAGACATGGCAGAACTTGAGTTTCCACGATATTTCGAGCTTTTGCTCTATGATCGAAAGAAGCTAATGAGGTAAATATTATGAAAAAAGCAATAAACTTTGTTATCAATTCAATAATTCTTTTTGTGTCGTATTTTATAACTGCGTTTCTGATAATGTTGATCCTTCAAGTGCCCATGCGCATTTTTATAGATGCGGAAAGCCAACTTGAATTTTTTTGGAAAGCTGTCACTCAATATGCTTGTATGGTAGCGGTTTGCGTTGTTTTTCTGCTTGTAAGAAATCCGGAACACAAGACTTTATACCTGAAGCATATAGAAAACGGCGAATGGACTTTGAAGGATGCGTGTCTTTATGTTATCAAAAACAAGCATTTCTGGCTCAATTCCGCAGGATTTGCAATATGGCCCATACTTGTACCGAAGTATTTCGGAACAATAAATTTGCTTTTTGTGAGCGGAGAATTTCTGAATAGTTTTCCGAAATCAATTCTTGTGATCTTTACAGTCGATTTACCGTTTGTTATCTTTTCCTTTATTGCGTGGCTGATCGTAACACGGCATTGGAGTAAAACAAGAATGCACCGAGCACATAATGATCAATAATAACAGCAAACATAAAGTTTGCAAAAAGCACATCCGAAAAGGGTGTGCTTTTTAATGCATCGAAAATCAGGGATAAATCGATGATTTTGGTATAAATCGTGAATTTCGGGGATAATTTGATGCACTTTTGCGAGTTATCCCACGCGGTGCACGATTTATCCCATTTTTTATTTTGTCGCTGAATTTGTGATATAATGACAGTGCGGTCGGAAAAGACCGCAAAGGATATACAACGGAGGTTTGTTATGAAAAGATTTTTATCCGCATTTTTAGCAATCATTTTGCTTCTCGGTGCGCTTACAGCTTGTAACGGTACAACACCCGAGAAGACAAGCGCGGAAACCACTTTAGGTATTGATGAAACAACGGCAAAGCCGGAAAAGCCGGAAGTTCCGCTGAATCAGACAATTAATATTATGTGCAATACATTGACCGAAGATTTTGTCAAAAGACTTGTAAACGGCTTTAAGTCAACTGTTTATGGGGTTAAAGTCAATCTTACGGTAGTTGAAGGTGGCTCAGATGCTTACAGTGAAAAGATTTCCGCAGACGTTCTGGCACAAAACGGTTCCGATATCTTTATAATCTGTGACGATCACTTCAAAAACACAAACGATTATATAGAAAACGGGGTTTTTGCTGACATTGACGAAATCAACGCAGTTTGGGATTATCTGCATTGGGATAATTATAACGAAGAAATCATGAATTACGGTATCGTTGACGGCAAGCGAGTTATGTTTCCGATTTTCTACTCTGTACCTATTATCATTGGAATGAAAGAAGTGCTTGATGCCGAGGGCATCAAATACGGCGACGGTATTACTTTTGCGGAATTTGCTGATTCTTGCCTTAACTCGTCTATTCCTACATTCAGAAAGCCCATATACTTCCACAATATGTACCGTTATGCAGGACTGGACGTAATTGACGAAAAGGCTATCAATGCGGATTTTGAAGGCGAGAAATTCAAATCATTTATGGAAGATTATCTTGAATTCTTCCCTGATATCTACAATGGAGGTTACTCTTCTTTAAGCATAAAGAGCACGGGATATACTGATACACTATGTGGTGCGCTTCTCGCCGAAGATATGCTGTTTTTCAGTTTCAATCATGCAGATTCGGACTATTGCAACATTCCTGTGTTTGATAGTGTAATAACCGCAATAGTAGAGAATGGTAACACCCCGGTTATAACCTATATTCCTTCCGTTGACGGTAAAGGACCAGCGACAACTATTGAATACTCTCTTGCGATCAATTCAAATACACAGTATCCCGAAGCATGTATGCAGTTCTTGAGATATGCATCAAGCATTGAATATCGTGCAGACGATAACTACCACGGTCATCTTTTCGTTAATAATAAGTACAGAGAGGCAATAAAAGATCTCTACTACGGGGAAGAACTTGACGTTTCTTCCGATTACAAAAAGCGTGAATTCGGCTTTGATTATGAAGATATAGACAAAGAGATACTTGATCAGTATTTTGCGATACTTGATAAAGCATATGTGCCTGAATTTGTCAGCACTCAAGCCTTGACTTATGCAAATTCAATCGCACTCCAAGTTGATAAATATGGCATAACTCTCGACGAAGCTGCTAAAGAATACAAACGTAAACTCGAACTTTTCCTAACCGAATAATATGAAACGTATTTTTATACGGATGAAAAGGATCATTCCGCCGCTTATTATGCTCGCGCCGAGTATTGTCGGCGTGATGATCCTTTACATCATCCCTCTCATAAATAATTTTTCCGAATGCTTCACCGAGGGTGTGAATGAAAAGGTTTATGTCGGCTTCAAAAATTTCACCGATCTCTTTTCAAACAAGGCTTTTGCGCTTGCGGTCGAGAATACGCTACGGTTTTACGCCATTGCCATTCCCGCGCTTCTGATAATTCCGCTTCTGCTTGCGCTGGCGGCGGTCAAAAATAAGAAGATCTCTTCATTTTGCACCGGCGCGATGACTATGCCGATCGTTATGCCGCTTGTTTCGGTGATGTTGGTACTTGACTCGTTTTTTGTAAGTAATGGGTTTCTCAATTCCGCGCTCGAATGGCTCGGTATGGCTCCCATAGACACGAACAGCGACGGATTTTCATTCGTTTATCTTGTCATTGTTTTCGTTTTTCGCTATTCGGGGTATAACTTCCTGCTTTACCTTGCGGGGCGCGTGAGGATAAAGAAAGAGTATTACGAAGTCGCGGCGCTTGACGGCGCGGGCTCGGTGCGGAGCTTTTTCAAGATCACGCTTCCGCTTATGATGCCGACGTTCTTTCTGACCTTTATCGTCACGATCATCAATTCCTACAAGCTCTACCGCGAGGCGCATTGGATCGGCGGAGATTACCCGAATGAAACGATCTATATGATACAGCATTTCATCAACAACAATCTCCATTCGCTCAATTATCACCGTCTTGCCGCCGCGAGTGTATTGATTTTGATAGTTACGCTCGTTATCGTCGGCATACTATTTTTCATTCAAAGCCGCGTGGAGGTGGAATCATGATAAAAGTAAAAAGAATTCTCCCGCGGGCGGGTTTATTCTGCCTGATGGTTTTGGTTGGACTTATCTGCTTTTACCCGATGGTTTCACTTTTGTTCAATTCCGTGCTTGAACCGAATTATTTGCCGAAAGGGATCCTTTCGAGAATTTCGCACCTTTCGCTCGGACAGTATTATGAAAGCCTTTTCGAAAACAGCAAGTTTTTGCGCGGTCTGCTCAATTCGGCTTTGATGGCGTTTTCTATCACGATCGGGCAGATTGCTATATCGATTCCCGCCGCGTTTGCGCTTGAAAAATACAAGATCCCCGGAAAGGAGATCTTGTTTGGAGTTTATCTTATTCTGGTGCTTCTGCCTTATCAAGTTCTTCAACTTCCGCATTACTTGCTGATGAAGGAATGGGAGTTGATGGACACGCAGATCTCGATCATTCTGCCGAATATCTTTTCGACGATCGGTGTTTGCATTCTGCGGCAGGGTATGCGGTACGTTGACAATTCCGTACTCGATGCGGCGAAGATAGACGGTTGCGGAGATTTCAGACTTCTTTCAAGGATATCTATCCCCGGCGCGGCTCCGAGCATAGTTGCCGCGTCGCTTCTCATCTTCCTTGATTCCTGGAATATGGTCGAGGCGCCGAAGATCTTTCTGACTTCGGTAGATAAAATGCCGATTTCCGTGATATTCAATTCAGTCTCGGGCACGGGACGAAATTACGCGATGGGTGTGCTCTGCCTTATCATTCCTTTTCTGCTTTTCGGTCTGTTCGCGGAAAAGCTTAAATCATTTATTGATACCGTGTGAGGTTAAAATGGGTAAATTACTGAACAATAAATTTTTCTTTCTGCTCGTTGCCTTTTTGCTTTTGATGATCGTTTGCTTTTACGCATCGGTGACAATCGAAGACCTGCGTACACCGCGTGTGACGCTGGCATCGATAAAGGAAGGTGCGCTTGAATTTTCTTATTCTGTTTCGGCTCGCGCGGAAGCCACGCCCGACACCGTTATTCTCTGCGAGAGCGACGGAGTCGTAACGAAATGCGATCAGAGTGAGATGACCGAGATGAAGAAAGGTGACGTTATTATCACCATAGGCGAAACCAATATAGTTGCGCCTGCGGACGGGTATCTGGTTGATCTTTATTTCGAGCTCGGCGACTTGGTCAAGACAGGCGAGAAGGTTTGTACTTATCTCAAAGCGGTCAATATGGTCTACGTCACCGTAACAGTTCCGAAGGCTAAAGGAGAGAGCTTTGAAGTCGGCGACGATGTTAAGGGTAAGGCTGTACGCGACGGCAAGGCGACCTCGATCAAGGGAACAATAAAGTCGAAAACGCTTGCGGCAAATTACACAGATTATACCTTTACTCTCGCATTTGACAACACAAAGGGCAAGATAGAATTCGGCGACAGTCTTAATCTTGAACTGACAAGGCAGGGCGATGCGCACGACTGTGTTATCCCGAAATCCGCGCTTTTCGCCACGGATAAGGAGGATCTATATTATGTTTACCTCGCCGAAGCACTTGAAGACGGCAGATATGACATTTACCGCTACGAGGTCACCGTGATCGAGGAAAACGACATTTATGTCGCGATAAAACGAAATTTCAGCAAGGATAAGTTCGTTGTCACCTCTACGACGGCCTCTCTAGGCTCACACGCCGAGGCGATCAGGGAATGAGGATTAGGCTATGCTTCGGAAAATACTTAAAAAATCCGCGCTTGCACTGCTCTTGATCGTATTATTACTGCCAATATTTTTGATACCTCTTTCTTTTTTACAGAATCCCGATATAAGGATCTGGCACAGTCCGTCGGGATTCACCCTATCGGATGTTGAGAAATATTCGGAGTCCTGCACGTTCGCCGCGAAATATAAAACCGACGTTTATGCCGTAAGCGCGGGATTTCTTGATACGGTCGGATTTGACATTATCATCGGCAGAGATTTTGACAGCGGAATAATTTCGCGCGGCGACTGCGTTGTTGCGGTCAGCAAGTCTTACGTGCTTGAAGAATTTCTGACCGTCGACGTTCTTGGGTGCACAGTTGAGATCAACAAGGTTCAATACAAGATCAGCGCGGTTTTCGATGATAAAACGAGTTTATTAGAAAACATTGCCGGGATTGATTTTTCCTACACATTCTTTATACCATACACTTCAATATCTGATTACGGCGATTTGAAGGTTGACGCGGTTGTTTGCAACGGTGAAGTCCCGGAAGAACTCTCGCTTCGGTTGATGAAGGCAAAATCGTCGGATATAGGATATTACAAAAAGCAGATGCGCGTTACGCAGTATGTTCTTCTGCTTGCTTTGGCGGGAATGGCTACGGTGATAAACCTCATAAAATTCCGGAAAAGCCAATCCAAATGGATATTTTTGATATTACTTTTCATCATTATCATGCTTTTGATCTGTGCAGTAGGCAAGCTTCCGAGCGATGCTGTACCGCAGAAAGGAAATGTTTTTGAAACGGAATACCATTTGGAGGCTTTCGAAGGGGTTGTTGAATCACTATTAAACGGTAACATCAGAACCGCACCGAAACTGTTTTATCTTTACAAAATCGCGATAACTATCTATTCGATCGTAATTCTTACGGGAATTGCGGTTATAAACAAAAAGCTTACAAGCTGAAAGCACACCCATTTTTCGGGTGTGCTTTTGCTATCAATCGTAAATAATTCTTCCTTCTTTTCTCGGTTTAGCTTCGGGATATTCGCAGTCGCGGTAGCCGAGGATGCAGTTGCCGATGCCAATATAGTTTTCGCCAAGGCCCCATTTGGCTTTGAGGGCTTTGCCTTCTTCGGTCTCGAACATTTCGCGGGCGCGATGGATCCAGCAGGAGTCGACGCCGAGGCTGTATGCGGCGAGCATCATATTGCCGATGACGAGGCTTCCGTCCTCGATATAGGTGAAGCGGTCGCTGTCCGAAAGAACTACTACGACGGTGGGCGCGCCGTAGAAGGGGTCTGCATCGGGGTTGCCGAGTATTTCGGCGTTGAGGCGGCGGAGTGTTTCGCGGGTCTCGGGGTCTGTGACAGCTACCATAACGGGCGCTTGCCACGCCTTGCCGTTTGCCGCAAAGCTTCCCGCCTTGAGTATTTCGTCGAGAAGCTCGGCGGGGACGGGTCTATCTGTATATTTCTTTACACTTCTTCTTTCGTAAATTGCGTTCAAAACTTCGTTCATTATGCTTTTCCTCCGTTTTTTCTTTATTGTATCATATTTTCGGCGGTAATGCAAGAGTTTTTCTTGACAATTTTCTTCTTCGGTGATATAATGTTTTTGAGGTGATGACTATGAGGAAAGCTATTTTTGTCGGCAATTCATTTATTTACTACGGCGGATGCGTTTATACGGGCAAGACCTGGAGGATCGATGAGACACGTGCCATCGACTATGCAAGAAGACAGGACGACCGCGCATATTTTTATCAGATCTGCAAGCAGTACGGCGTTGATATGAGTGTGACAGATGCGACTCACGGCGGACGTATTCTTGCCGAGTTTACCGAAGCAGGGGACGGTAAGGATTATCCAACATCAGGGATCGATCTGCTCGGCGGATACGATCTTTCGTCCTACACTGACGTATTTATCTCCGAGGCGGGACGCAACAACAAGGACTTTATCCGCGACTTTGAAGCGGTTATGAGCCGTTTTTCGCCGGGTGCGAATTTTTACTATCTCATTCACAATTACACGGTTTCACAAAGACATAATGAAATTTATTCCGCTCTTCCCTACCTTCGCAGCAAGGGCGTCAAGATCATTCCTTGGGGACAGCTTGTTTATGACATTTGGGTTGGAGACGCTGAGATCGTTGATGCGGAATGCAAATACAACAAGAATTCCTTCATAGTCAAGCAGAGTGAACGCGACGGTTTCCACGAGAATCCGCTTTGCGGATATATCTGTGCGCAGATGTGCTTCAGCGCGATGACGGGTGAGAGTGCTACGGGCACCGATCTTTCTTTCTGCTCCGAAGTCATTGATTTCGAAAAATACATCTCGGATCACTATGGATTTGAAGGCTCGACAACAAATTTTCCCGAAATTCTTGCAAGCCGAGATATGGATCAGATCAAAAAATACTGCGACGAATATATTAAACAATTTAATTAAAAATAACGGCTGTTGCGCGCAACAGCCGTTATTTTTATGATATATCATTTCCGCTGAAGGAATACGGAAGGAGCATTGAAAGCGGGTAGATGCTCGGTCTGCGGGCGTTGCCGGTGATGACGAGGAGATCACCGCTTGGGCTGAATTCAGCCATAAACTGACGGCAGATGCCGCAGGGCAGGCATTCATCGATCGACTCATTTATACCGCCGCAGATCGCGATTGCGGAAAATTCGCGCTCGCCTGCCGCAATGGCAGTCGTGAAGGCGTTTCTCTCAGCGCAGATCGTTCCGCCGTAGGAGGCGTTTTCGACGTTACAACCGAGGAAGATATTTCCCGACTTGCAAAGAAGAGCCGCGCCTACCTTGAAATGCGAATAGGGAACGTATGCGTTCTCGCGCGCTTTTTCGGCAAGTGTGAGGAGTTCAGCAACAGTCGGCTCTTTGCCCTCGCAGATGAGTCCAGCGACTCCCGGCGCTTCGTAGACAGTTTCGGAGCCAAGCAGAGCGCAGACTGTTGCCGCAACAGTGTCGAAACCGTCGATAGTGCCGAGTTCGACTGGAGTTATATGCTTACCTGCAACTATCATCGGAACGTACTCGCGGGTGTGATCGGTCGTTTTCGTATATGCGGGGTCACAACCGTGGTCGGCGGTGATGATCAGAACGTCGTCATCGCACATTTTGGGAAGGAATGAACCGAGCCAAGCATCAAATTCAGAAATTGCAGTGGCATAACCGTCAATATCGCGGCGGTGGCCGAATTTCGAATCGAAATCAACGAGATTGGTGAAGCAGAGTCCGCGGAAATCACGTTTCGCGATCTCGCTTGTTTTGATGAGACCGTCGGCGTTGCTTTCGCTGTACGTGTACTCGGTAAGTCCGCGGCCTGCGAAAATATCGTTGATCTTTCCGACGCCGATTACATCGAAGCCTTCTGCCTTGAGCGAGTCGAGCATTGTATCCTCGGTCGGTTCAAGTGAGAAATCGTGGCGGCGGGAGGTACGGGTGAAATTGCCCACCTCGCCCTCAAAGGGGCGCGCGATAACTCTGCCGACGGCGTTGTCGCCGACGAGTATCTTTCTTGCCATTCTGCAATACTCGTAAAGCTGCTCGGGCGGGACGATGGATTCGTGTGCCGCGATCTGGAAAACGCTGTCCGAGGAGGTGTAGACGATAAGATCGCCCGTTTTCAAATGCTCTTCACCGTAATCAACAAGAACCTGAGTTCCCGAATAGGGCAGGTTGCAAAGAACGCCTCTGCCCGTTGCCTTTTTGAAAGCCTCGATGACCTCCTCGGGGAATCCGTTCGGATAGGTGGGAAGGGGCTTTTCCGAGATGATTCCCGCCATTTCCCAATGGCCGATGGTCGTGTCCTTGCCGTTTGAAAGTTCGCGCAGGCGGGCAACTGCGCCGGAAATATTGCCAAGAGCCTCTGCGGGGACTTTTTCTTTTTGACCTTCTATTGCAAAAAGACCGAGTTTTGTGAGATTCGGTGCGTTGAATTTCTTTGATTTCACGACAGCACCGAGGGTATCCGAACCTGCGTCGCCAAATGCGGCGGCATCGTGTGCTTCACCGATTCCGAAGCTATCGAGAACGATGAGAAATACGCGTTTGATATTTTCCTTCATTTCAGCCTCAATTCATCGCCACGGCAACTTCGAGGGCGACTTCCATCATCTGCGTGAAGGAGTTCTGTCTTTCCTCTGCCGTTGTGACTTCGCCTGTGAGAAGGTGATCGGAGATCGTGCAGATCGCAAGAGCCTTCTTGCCTGCACGGGCGGCGTTCATATAGAGTGCTGCAGCTTCCATTTCGACTGCGAGACAGCCAAGCTTCATCCACTTGCCCGACGCAGTTTCATCGTCGCAATAGAAGGTATCGGAAGAATAGAGATTGCCGACGTGGTATCTTGCGCCCTTTTCTTCGCAAGCTTTTACGGCTTCCTTGAGAAGCTCGTAGCTTGAGATAGCGGAAAAGTTGCCGGGGAGACAATACTGTGACGCATAGTTCGAGTTGGTGCAAGCGCCCTGACCGATGACGATATCGCGGACGCGGAGCTTTTCCTGCATTGCTCCCGCAGAACCAACGCGGATGATGTTCTCTACTCCAAAGAAATTATAAAGTTCATAGCTGTAAATGCCGATCGAGGGCATACCCATGCCCGATGCCATTACCGATACGGGAACGCCCTTATAGGTTCCCGTATACCCCTGAACACCGCGAACGTTGTTTACAAGGCGGGCATTTTCAAGGAAGTTTTCCGCGATAAATTTCGAACGCAGAGGGTCGCCTGGCATAAGGACTGTTTTTGCAAAATCCTCGGGGCACGCGTTGATATGGGGGGTAGGATAAGGTTTATTCATTTGATATTCCTCCTGTGGTGGGGTAAATATATTCCATATTATTATCTGTAATTTCTCCCGATTCCGGGGCTGATGTGACCGCTTCTTCCTTTGGAAGCTCAAAAGACGGCAGCATTATTCCGTTTTGCTCGAAGATCAGCAAGACAGTTATTAAAGACAACACCGACAAAATAAGCAAAGCCGCAAGCGGTATTCCGATCCTTCTTAAAAGATACATTATATTCTCCCAATTATTTTATATATTTAGTATATCACAAAGAGGAGTTATTTTCAAGTTTTTTTGAAAAAAATCTAAAAAATCGCCTCACCGCGCGCTTCGACACTATTCACGAAAGAAGGGTGGTAAAATTAGGATAACAAGAATAAAAAAATAAAAAAGAAAGGAAAAAGGTATGATAAAAAGCAACTGCAGATACCGCTTTACTGCCACGCCTGAGGGGCTTGTTGTCAGCGTTTCGGGCGAGATCGACCACCACTCCGCGCTTTCAATGCGCCGCGACGTTGACAATATTATATGGAACAGAACGCCGACGCATCTTATCCTTGATATGTCCGAGGTTAATTTCATGGACAGCTCGGGGCTTGGATTCATTATGGGGCGGTACGCACTTATGAAAGAGATCGGAGGAAGTCTTTCTTTGCGCGATCCCTCTCCCGTTGTTATGAAGATGCTGACAATGACGGGATTTGACAAAAAGGTTCGAATCAGCAATACTGCAAAATTATAAGGAGTAAAAAATGAAAGATAAAAAACACGGCGGGAGACCGAGGCTGGCGCCGATATGCAATGAAATGAAGCTCGACTTCCCCTCTCACTCGAAAAACGAATCCTTTGCGCGCGCGACGGCGGGGGCTTTTATAGCCTCGCTCGATCCGACGGCATCCGAATTATCCGATATTAAATGCGCTCTTTCGGAGGCTGTAACGAATTGCACCGTGCACGCATACCCCGATTGCATTGGCATTATCCGCCTTCAGATAAAGCTTCGGGCGGACGGTACGGTCATAATGTCGGTCAAAGACAACGGTATTGGCATCCCCGACATTGAAAAGGCGCGCGAGCCTCTCTTCACTACCGATGCGGCAGGCGAGCGGAGCGGAATGGGCTTTACCGTTATGGAATCCTTTTGCGACAGCATCAAGGTCACCTCAAAGACGGGCAAAGGCACCACAGTCACAATGACGCGTAGGCTTGCGGGGAAAAGTGCCCTCTGATTACATATTATTTCGGGGGAAGACCTAATGAATTCATATTCAAGCGAAAGCAACAGACAACTGATCGAGCTCGCACAAAACGGCACGGGAGTCGAGCGCGAAAGTGCAACCGAAAAGCTGATATGTGACAATATGGGGCTTGTGCGGCATATTGCGCTGAAGTTTTGCGGGCGGGGTTGTGAATACGAGGATCTTGTTCAGATCGGCACAATCGGTATGCTCAAGGCTATCAGATCATTTGACCTTGAGCGCGGAACTGCGTTTTCTACTTATGCCGTACCGCTGATACTCGGCGAGATACGCAGACATCTTCGTGACGACGGGCCGATCAAGGTTGGAAGGTCAATTAAAAAACTCGGAGCCGAGCTTGTGCGCGAACAGACGCGGATAATTACCGAAACAGGAAAAGAACCGCATCTTTCCGAGCTTGCGGAAAGATGCGGTGTTTCGCCGGAGGAAGCAGCGGCGGCTCTCGATGCGATCAGCCCCGTTGCCTCTCTTTCGGACAGCCAGGGAGAGGACGGCGAGGGGCTTTGTCTTTACGACCGAATTCCCGACGGGGACGGTCTTCTTGACATTGAGCACGCGCGCGACAGAATTGCGCTTGGGCAGGCTATAAGACTTCTGCCCCCGGAGTGGAGGCAGATAATAGTTTTGCGATATTTTAAGGATCTGACACAGCAAAAGACCGCGGAGATGCTTGGACTTACGCAGGTCAAGGTTTCACGCGAGGAAAAGAAGATCGTTGAATTCCTTCGCGCTGAGCTGACAAAATGATCTTATTCGATATAGAAAGAAAGGATGTTGTTATCCTCATCGGCTATATACTGAAATGATTCTACGTTTTCAAATCCCGCAAGCTTAAATATCATATTGTTTTGCACAAGCTCCTCGACGGCATCCGCCATGACTTTGGCGTCATAGCACTTGAAGGCGAAAACGCCCTCTCCGTTATATTTCTTTGCAAGCTTGGTGACTGCGGCGAAGCTGTAATAATCGAGAAGCATTTCTTCCTTGACGAAATAATTATACTCCGTAGCGGTTGCCTCGGGGTAGTTAAAGCCTTCGTCAACCTTGTGAGTTTTCGATATTTCTTCATCTGTCAGGCAGAAGTAATTGTATCTCACTTCCGAGTGGTCACCGTCAGGATCGTCCCACGTCAGATCGATATGATAAAAATTTTCGCCGAGAAGCACAAGATTCCAGGCATGAGACCCGCCGTCTGCTTCCCCCGAAACGAAGATCGACTCGTATCCAAGCTCGTGCATAATAAGGTCAAAGGCTCGCGCATATCCGGCGCACATTATATCGCCCGAGACAAGCGCGCCGTATGCCGAGCTGACGCGGGCTTCGGTTTCCGCATTTATCGCGTCGCCAAGCTCGTATGCCGCAAAATCGTATGAGTTATACTTGATAATATAGTCGTGCACGAACTTTGCTTTTTGGTAATCATCCGGAAGAGCGCTTGCTTCAAGAACAACAGCATCGAGTGCATTTTTAAGGTCGGTTTTTGCTTTTGCAAGATCGTGATCGTTCCAATAATCGTAAACACCGAAGGTAATGGTTATGTGTCCGTTATCGCTGTTGCTTGCTCTTACCGTCTCATACTCAATGTATCCGTTAAGCCAGAAAAATTCGGGGTAGTCGTTTATGAACTGCGCAAGCGTAGACCTGTAAGCAGCGGCAAAACTGCTGATGTCTATACCAATCAATTTGAAAGAGGTCTCATTTGCACATAAAGTTGTGTATGCAGCGTCGTAGAGCCTTTTTTCAACCTCATCCAGGGAGAGATAATAGGTGCTCTTCCTTTCCGGTTCTTTGATCTCTGCATTCTTACCTCCGATTCTGAGACTGCTGAGCGCACCGCCGTCAAACTGCGGAAGTGCCTCGGTCACCTCAACTTCACCCGAACTGCAACCGGCAAATGAAAATATAAATAATATTGCCAAGAGCCACGCAATACCGGCTCTTGCTTTTTTATTATTGAACATATTGACTCCTGCTTTACTTTGCAATTCCGAGCGCCTCATCGGTACAATCGCGCAGGTCGGACGGAGCGATGGTAAGCTTTCTTTCTGCGCCTCCCTCTGTGACAACGACAAGCGAAGTGGTCGGGCGCATAGAGGTTTCAAATCTTGTATATACCCTTCCGTAAACCGAAACGTATTCATACTCCTCGTGCCATTTTGCGCCTGTTTCGGGATCGTAACAGACGGGGATGTGCGCGCCTCTGATAAATATCGGCGTGTGAGAAACTCTGTTTGCGGTATTGGCAAAGAAATATATATCCTTGCCGCCGATGCGCTTATGTATGTGGCTGAACATTCCGCCGTCGGGAAGATGCTTGAGAAGTCCGAGGCGGGTGTATTCATTGAAGCTTGCGTTGAGAGCACCCGTGGTTTCATATTTCGGCATTTGCGGTGCAAAGACGTCGAAGCCGATCTTGAATGCAGAAAGGGCGCGGCGGAGGTCGAGACTGCTGACCATACTAACGCCGTCAATACCCGTCTTTGAAAAATATAGGAAGAGGGCACGGCCTCCCGCAGGCGAGGTGTTTTCGCAATAGATATTCATTATTGAATGATCAAGCGCATCTTTTCCGAAGATGTGTTCGGAAATGGCGGTGATCTCTTTATCGTTCTTGTCGGGATCGGAAGGATCATATTCAAACGCCTTTGTCGGCAGAACACCTGTTGCAATAATTCTTCCGCCCGCATCGAAGTAATCGCGCAGAACACGCATACAAGCAAGAGAGGTAACTCTTTGCGCGGGAAGAACAACAACACGGAAGCCTCCCGTGTCGTTCATATCCTCAAGGCGAAGACGATCATTTTCGGGCTTTGCACTTCTTGCGATAACGTCGGGATGAAGAAGAGTTATATCGTGACCCGCGCAGAGGCAGATGCTGTTGATGACGGACATGTAATCGGCATCCGATGGGGTGTCCGAATATTCGAAGCCCTCGATATCCGCGCTATACATATTGACGCAGGAATGGAGATAGTAGATCGGATAGATCACGGCGATATCCGAGACCTGGCGGCCGCCCTTGAGACAGGTTCGCATAGCTGCGGTAAAGCGCAAAAGTCTTGAGCTCTGCTCGTGGTTCGCGGCTGTGGGGGCGGGCAGATGGAGTGCGGGAAGGTTTGCGCCTCTTGCAAACGCGTGTGCGGCATCGCGCATCATTATATCAAAGCTGTTTTCGTTGTAGTTCTTATAAAGCTCAACAAAAATATCGTTCTTTGCGCGGCCGAAAGCTGCTCCGGCTGCAAGCTTGACGGAGTTTATGCCGTAAAGATAGCCGCGGTCAAGTACTGCTCCGGGTGTAGCTGTATTATTGAGCATTGCGTCACCCATTATAGGCGAACATTGCGTTGATTTGGACTCGGAAAGAGTACCGATCAGAGAAAGTCCATTTTCATTTGCAAAATTCTCGACGGCGGCAATATATCCGTCGCGAAGCATACGTGCGCGGCAATCCGAGAAGAGAGCTTTGAATCGGGGGGCATCCTTGCTGGTCGGCGTGAATAGGTGGGGATAATAGGGAGCGGGATCGAAACCGTAGCGAGCCTCGAAGACCTCGTTGAAATCATCGCTCCAGTCATGGCGGTTGATCGCCTTGAATGCAAGCCCCGAGTAGTAAAGATGCGTTACCGTGGTTCCCATATAGCCTTCAAAAATGTCGGCAAAGATTCCGTATGCGGAATTAATATAAGCATCCGATGATGCGCGCGAGAGGATGTTCGGGCGGTTGCCGTCGTTATCGGGCAGAGAAACATACTGCACGATGCGCCAGTTCCCGCGCGGACATTTATAGATGATTCTATCGTCGTCAATATATCCGCGAAGGTCGATTACCTCGTCGATCTCCTCGTTGTAGGCAACAACGGAAAGAAGTTTACCGGGGAATATCTGCCAATTTACGGACTCATCCTGCTTGCAATAGTGGGTGTGGCGGACAAGCTTGCGCGAGCGGATGGTATCTTCCCATATCGCATCCTCGGCAAGAACGACAGTCTGCTCGATGCAATCTGCGAGAGTGAACGCCACGGGAAGGCCGTATTCGGCAGAAGCAGGCAGAAGTCTTGAATAGAAGGACTTGAACTGCTCGGTTCGCTCCTCGGGTGACATTTCATCGGAGATTATAGGCAACGGAATAAAGCCTCCCACGCCTGCGGCGGCGGAAAGCCTTACCTGCTCTCTGACCTCTTCTCTGCTCTGACCCGAATCGCGCCAGAAGACAAAGGGGCGGTATTTTTCTATTGTGCTCTGATTGCCGTTTTCACCGTACATTTCGTCACCTCGGTATAGTTTTCTATCTTAATTATATCACAAAGACAAAAGAAAGTAAATATTTCTCTTGCAGATTTTATTTTTTTATGATATAATTCATATAGAAAAACACCGAGGTGTATCATGAACAAAAGAGTTTTGATAAGCGGCGGCGCGCGCGGGATCGGCGCGGCGTCTGTAAAATATTTTGCAGAGCAAGGCGACCGGGTAGCATTTATTTATCACAGAGCCGACGAGAAAGCCCATCAGATCGCGAATATCACAGGCGCCTTCCCGATCAAAGCAGACGTTTCGGACGCGCAGAGCGCAAAATCAGCGTTCGTAGAAGCGATAAACTATCTTGGAGGCGTCGACGTGTTGATAAACTGTGCGGGAATCGCAGAATTTTCGCTTTTCACCGACATTTCGGACGAGGATTGGCGGCGGATGATCGATACGAATCTCACGTCCGCATTCACCCTCTCGCGCGAGGCGGCAAAGATTATGGTGTCGCAGAAGAGCGGTAAAATCATAAACGTCGGCTCGGTTTGGGGACGTATGGGCGCTTCCTGCGAGGTTCATTATTCGGCTTCGAAGGCTGGACTTCGCGGACTGACGCAGGCGCTTGCAAAGGAGCTTGGTCCTTCGGGAATCACCGTCAACTGCGTTGAGCCGGGAGTTATTGATACGGATATGAATTCGATGCTTGACGAGGCTGCTATGAAGGAGCTTGCGAAGGCGACGCCTCTTTGCAGAATAGGCAAGGCGGAGGAGGTTGCCGCCGTGATCGGATTTTTGGCTTCGGACGATGCCTCGTTCGTCACCGGTGCTTGCATTCCCGTTGACGGGGGATTTCCGGTATAATCAGGAGTACGACAATGCTGACACGAGCAGATATTCATAAATTTTTAGGACGGATCGGGATCAAGCGTGACGATACCGTTTTGGTTCATACTTCTATGCGCTCGCTCGGAGAGGTCGAGGGCGGTTGCGATGGGCTGATAGATGCTTTTACTTCATATCTCACCGATGGACTGTTTTTAGTTCCGACGCACACTTGGAGCAACGTCGGCAAAAATCAGCCTGTCTATGACGTTTCTGCCACAGAGCCTTGCATTGGCGCACTTCCGACTGTTGCGGCTTTCAGAAAAGACGGCGTGCGTTCGTTGCATCCGACCCACTCGGTTTCGGCATTCGGCAAGCGCGCGGCTGAATTTGTCAAGGGTGAGGAGCTTGCCACTTCCCCGTGTTTTGATGGTGGGGTATGGCGCAGGCTTTATGACGAAAAGGCGAAAATACTTTTGATCGGTGTGGGGCTTGACCGCAACACCTACATTCACGCTATTGATGAAATGATCGATCTCCACGGTCGCTTGGCTGAACCTATACAGCTTACAGTGGTTGACTATGACAGAAAGCGATATTCGCTGACATATCGAAAGCACGGAAAAAATACGGGCTCGAGCAATTTTGAGGTATACAGAAAGCCGCTCGAGGCACTTGGAGCTTTGAAAAACGACAAACTCGGAAATGCTACGATAGGAATATTTGATGCGGTACGCGGAACAGAGGTTATCAGTATGCTTTGGGAGAAGGCTGATTACGATCTGTGTGAAGAGCTGAGGGATATTCCGAAGGAATACTATTGCTTATAAAATAGAGGAAGCCACCAGCTTCCCCTATTTTCATTTTGCATCAGCCATTTTTTGAGCGCGTTCAAGCAACTTAATATATCTTTTATCCTCGCGAACGGAGTCAAACCACGGCCAGTTTGTCATTGCGTGCAAAATGTCTTTTGAATTTTGCCAGAATAACCAAAGGTAGGGAGTCCAGACTTTCGTTCCATTCTCGAAAAATATATTGACTTCACAATTCTTCTCAATCTTTGATATTTTGGCATTCTCAAAAAGCGCGGGATTTCCTACTTCCATTTTTGCTCCGTTGGGAATTTTCTGCCAAACTTCAAACAGCTCAAACGCCCTCTCGAGATAAGCGTATCCTTCTTCAAGATCTCCCGCTCCTATCAGTGCTCCTGCCGCTTTCAAGCATAGATCTGCATAACATCCGCTCCAAGCCTCGGGTATCCCACCATCATTCGAAATACATTCAATAATTCTCATTCTGTATTTCATCAGTTCTGCCGTTCTACGCGGATCTTCAAATAACATATGATTATCTTTCTCATAATACCGCATATATTCGCGTCCCAAGAAATGCATTAAGCACAAAAGATTGTTTGCGGTGTTATGGTTTCTATATTCTTCTTGTTTTTCTCTCTGCCAAAATCGTTCTTCGATGCGCTCATTCTGACAGGAAGAATAAAACTGTTCGCTCTTATACTTCCAATTCTCCCATTCTTCGTCGGGACAAACAATACTCATACATTCTCTTGCATTTTGGCGCGCAAATTCCCATGTGCACTCCGATAGTATCTTTTCGCATACTTCTTTGAGTAACGGATAATCCTCTGCCCAACGCTCTTTGTTTCGTAAGATTGCCAATGCAAGAGATTCGCAAACCGTGAAATCCATTGGATATTTCTTGTAATATTCTTTTGATAATGACAACTGCTCGGTGGGATTGGATTTATTGAATCTTGCCATAAAAACTTCGATCTCGGTTTGTCTGCTTGCCTCATCATTTCCGATAAGCTCATCTACCGTAATCTTGAAGTAATTTGCAATACGAGGAAGAAGCGTAATATCGGGATATCCGCCTCGCTCCCAATTCGATACAGCTTGTGCTGAAACATCAAGAGAGCGAGCTAGCTCCTCCTGCGTCATTTTCAGTTTTCTTCTCTCGCGGAGAATTACTTCTCCTATCTTCAAATCTGCCATAATTACCTCCGTTACCGCGTTAATCAAAGTTGTGTACCTTCTGATAATATAATAACACAAATTGCGATAAAAATCAATAACAGTGTTATTTAGTAAACTCAAACGGTACTTTATAAAATCAAGTAATGAATGATATATTCCTATTCGTTGAAAAAGGAGTCTGCCAAAACAGACTCCTTTATTAAGTTACGCCTTAAGCACGATTCCCTTTCCTGCGAGGTCGGCGATTACCTTATTGGCAACTTCCATGACTTCGTCGCGGGTGAGGGTTCTGGTCTTGTCCGCGAAGGTGATGCGGACGGTGACGGATTTACCGGCTTCATCGGCATATCTGTCGGTGACCTTGATATTCTTGACGAGTGCGCCGCCGTGTGCCTTGACAGACTCGCCGATGGGGGCGTAGATATCGGTCATGAAGGTGAGGTCGATATCCATTTCGGGATATTTCGAGGGCTCGTCGTAAAGGAGAGTGCACTTCTCGCAATCAGCGAAGAGAGCAACATCGATCTCTGCATAGACGATGGAAGCTTTCTTATCGATCTTCTTGGAAACGGTGGGATAAACGATTCCGATCTCGCCGATCTCCTTGCAGCCGCAGTAAATTGCGTTGAGGTTGCGGGGATGCTGATAGGAATGCTCAGCTTCCTTCTTTACGAACTTAACGGGAGCGTGCTTGATATCGTCCGAAAGAACTGCGATAATGTTGCAGAGCTTGCTATAGACGGTCTCAACACTTTCGGTCTTCGAGAAGAGAGTGATCGCGAGCTTCTTCTTTTCGTTGCAGAGTCCGTCCTCGCGGAGTCCGTCAACGACGCAACCGATCTCGAAAACGCCGAATTCGGGAGCGTATGCGGTGTTATACTTGACCTGGCAGAGCTGGGTGGGGATGATGGACTTGCGGAGAGTTTCGATGTTGGGGTTAGCCGCACCCGCGATCTTTACGTTATCCTCAACCTCGATGCCGAGCTCCTTATATTCATCGTTGTAGGTCCAGATATAGGAGTGGAGCTCGTGGCAGGAGAATCTCTTTACGAGAAGATCCTTGATCTGCTCCTCGACGCTCTTGCGGAGGCTCGCGCGGATGGGATATGAGGGAGCGTAAACGGTGTTGATATCGAAGTTATCGTAGCCGTAGATACGGGTGATCTCCTCGATGATATCGGCCTTCATTGTTACGTCCTTGGTGGATCTCCAGGAAGGAACGGTTACGGTGAAGGTGGTGCCTTCGAGAGAAACGCCGAAGCCGAGCGCGGAGAGAGTTGTGATGATATGCTCGTCCGAGATCGAAATGCCGGTGTAGCGGTCAACGAAGGAACGGTCGAAGGAGAAGGTGATTGTGGGATACTTGAATGCATACTCATCGGTGAGCGAGGAAATAACCTTCGCCTCGGGATCAGCGTCCTGCATGATCTTTACAAAACGTGCAACAGCGGTGGTGGTCATTTCGGGGTCGAGGCACTTCTCGTAACGCTGGGAAGCATCGGTTCTGTGCGCAAGACGAACGGTGGTCTTACGAACCGAAACTGCATCGAAGGTAGCGCACTCGAGGGTGAGCTTGGTGGTATCCTCAACGATCTCGGAATCAAGACCGCCCATAACGCCTGCGATACAAACGGGAATGTCACCGTTGCAGATCATGAGCATATCCTCGTCGATGTTGCGGTCAACGCCGTCGAGGGTCTTGAAGGTGAATTTGTGATCGTATCTCTTTATGCGGAGCTTTTCAACCTTGCGCGAGTCGAATGCGTGCATGGGCTGTCCCATCTCGAGCATAATGTAGTTGGTAATATCGGTAAGGAAGTTGATCGAGCGCATACCGCAGTAGTAGAGGCGGATACGCATATTTACGGGGCTTACTTTGCGGGTGATGTTCTCAACCTGGAGGCAGGAATATCTCTGACAGAGCGGATCCTCGATCTTCATATCAACTGCGGGAAGGCCTGCATACTTGTTAAGGTCGGCGCAATCGAGGGGCTTGAGCTCTCTGCCCGAAATTGCGGCGAACTCGCGCGCGATTCCGTAGTGACCCCAAAGGTCGGGGCGGTTGGTGAGCGACTTGTTATCGACCTCGAAGATGATGTCATCGATGTCGAAAAGGGTCTTGATGTCGGTACCGTTTACGAAAGCGGGATCGAGGATCATAAGACCGTCGTTGTTGTCGCTGATGCCGAGTTCCTTTTCGGAGCAGCACATACCGTTCGAGGTATATCCTGCGAGCTTGCGGGGAGCGATGGCGATGTCACCGATCTGCGCGCCGAGCTTTGCGAAGGGGACTTTGAGTCCTACGGCAACATTGGGAGCGCCGCAGACGACGTCAACGAGTTCAGCCTCGCCGATGTCAACCTTGAGGAGGTGGAGCTTTCTCGATTCGGGATGCTCCTCTACCGACTTGATCTCGGCAACGACGATACCGTTTATGTCGCTACCCTTCATAAAAATTTCGTTTTCAACCTCTGCGGTCGAAAGAGAGAATCTGTGGATAAGAGCGAGCTTATCAAGACCGGAAAGGTCAACGTAATCGCATATCCAATTCATAGATAAAAACATTTTTCTTTCCGTCCTTTCTTATTTGTCTTCCTTAAACTGCGAAAGAACCTTGAGGCTTCCGCTGTTGAGGTCTCTGATGTCCTTTACGCCGTAGCGCATCATTGCAAGTCTTGTAAGTCCGAGACCGAATGCAAAGCCGGTGTACTCCTCGGGATCGATTCCGCCCGCTTTAAGTACTTCGGGGTGGATCATTCCGCAGGGGCAAAGCTCGAGCCATCCGGAGTGCTTACAAGAGGGACAGCCCTCTCCGCCGCAGATAGCGCAGGAGATGTCAAGCTCGAAGCCGGGCTCGACAAAGGGGAAGAATCCGGGGCGGAGGCGAACCTTTACGTCGCGCTTGAAGACCTCGGAGAGCATTGTCTTCATAAAGAAGATGAGGTTCGAGATCGAGATGTTCTTATCGACCATAACGCCTTCCATCTGGAAGAAGGTATTTTCGTGGCAAGCGTCGGTTGCCTCGTTTCTGAAGCAGCGTCCGGGGAAGATCGCCTTGATCGGTACGCCGTTGTTTACGAGATCATCGCGGTACTTTTTATAGATAGCATTCTGCGCGGCACTGGTATGTGTCTTGAGAAGCTGACCGTTGGTGAGGTAGTAGGTATCCTGCATATCACGTGCGGGATGGTGCTTGGGGATATTGAGAGCCTCGAAGCATTCGTAGTCGCTTACGATCTCGGCGTAGTCCTCAACGTGGAAGCCCATCGACTTGAAGATATTTTCGCACTCGCGCTGAACGAGTGTGATGGGGTGGAAGGAACCGCGATCGAGCTCTGCGGGCATCGAAACGTCAAATTCGGGCATGGATGCGACCTCGCGCTCAAGCTCTGCGCGGCGAAGCTCTTCGCCCTTCGCGGTAATAGCCTGCGCGAGCTCATTCTTGAGCACGTTGACCTCCTGACCGAAGGTCTTCTTTTCTTCGGGGCCCATGTCCTTCATGGACTTGAGAAGCTCTGTCACGCTTCCCTTCTTGCCAAGGAAATCAACGCGGATCTCCTCGAGCGTCTGCATAGATTCTGCGGCAGCGAGTTTCTGCGCAAATTCCTGCTTCAGTTCTGCGATATTCTGTGACATTGTTGTCATCCTTTCAAATTTATAATCAGATAATATTTTTCAGTTCGAGAAGGTTTTCGATGCGGTAATCAACGTCCGCTTTATCATAGTAATGATCGGGATCGAAAAGGCAGCCCTTCATTCCTGCGTTGCGTCCGCAGTCGGTGTCGATATCGCGGTCGCCGATCATAAGGCAGTCCTTTTTATCAAGTCCGTGCTTTTCGCAAAGGTAATTGAGCGCATCGGGAGCGGGCTTGGTCGGGAATTTCATTGTCGAGTCGATGATGTCCTCGAAGCAATCTGCAATTCCCCACTGCTCGAGAAGGATCTTTACGATCTTGCCCGAGTGGGTGTAAAGATAGTTTTTATGTCCACAAGCCATTGCATAGCGAAGGATCTCCTCCGCCTCGGGATAGGGCTTTTGGATTTTCGGTGCGAGCTCGTTATGAATAACGTGGAAATCGAGTCTTGCTTCCGCGGAATCCTTGCCGAGGTCATACTGCTTGAGCGCATATCCGACGTTGACCTTGAGATTGGAATAGACGTTTTCGTAAGTATCCGAAATACCGTGCTTCTTGATAAGCTCGAGTACCGTTTCGGTGAAACAGGGATAGGTGTCGGAAAGAGTTCCGTCGAAGTCGTAGATCAAGTGCTTGTAGTTCATTGTTCTTTTTTCCTTGCCTTTTTCTTTTCTCTTCTGATTTCAGCATCCTCGGGATTCTCGGGAATGAGGATCTTCGAGAAGTGATAGCCCTTCGTGCCGCACCAATAAGCGAGAGCGGAGGTAACGAGCGAAGGGATGATTATTACAAAATAGGAGAGCCAATAGTTGTTGAGCGACATTCCGTCGAGGTCGATCGAAAGAAGACCCGTATACATGCCCTCGATAAAGAGCGCGATGACTTTTGCAAGTGCGCCGACAGTGCTAAACGCAGAACCTTCGGATGCGAAGCTGCAACCAAGGATAATGATTGCAAGAAGCAAATTGAAGCTGTTTGCAAGCAAAGCCACGAAAAGCCCTGTGAGCGGACGAGATTGTTTCGTACCATTATCGATACCGAATTTATCCTTCGAGCCAACCTCCCACATTGCCGCATATATCAAAAAGAGATAAAAAACAATAGCTCCTGCGCTTGTGATTATCTTGAGAGTATCATTTTCAACCCTTCCGCATGCGATTGCAAGAACAAGGCCGAAGATCGATATTGCTATCTGATCTATAAACAGACGAACTGCGTTATATGAGTGTTTTTGCATAAATTCACGCATTGTGTATTCCTCCGTGAAAGCTGTATTAATTGCGATTTTTGAGCTTGCGGGGACGCAAGCGTATAAATTATATACTTTTATCTAATAATATTCAACACAAAAAACTGAAAATTTACATTTTATCCACTAAAATCTTGCGAAATGTTGTATAATATTATATATAATCTCTTCGAGGTGATTTAATGAGTACAGAATACGATCCCAAAGAGTACTCCCCTATACTCAAGGACTTTGCAAGCTACAAGGCTACCATTGCGGGATGCTCACATCAGACTGTAAATGAATATATGCGCGATATTCGTGCTTTTTTTCAATTTGTTATTGCTGACAGAAGCGGAATAGACCCGACTTCGGAAGAAGGCAAAAAGATCAAGGTTGATAAGATAGACCTTGATTTCCTTCGATCGGTTGAGGTATCTGATATATACAATTATCTCTTTTTCTGCGAAAGAGAGCTCGGCAACAAGGTAAACGTCAGAGCAAGAAAGCTTTGTGCCATCCGTGCGCTCTTCAAGTATTACTGCAAAACACGAATGATGATCGACAACAACCCCGCGGAAAAGGTTGAATCTCCGAAAAAGCAAAAAAGCTTGCCGCGGTATATGTCTTACGAAGAAGCCGTCTACTTCATCGAAACCGTGCGGAATGACACCTCGCAGACGGATTTTATCAGGATCCGGAATTGGTGCATAGTCACGCTCTTTCTCAACTGCGGTATGCGTCTTTCGGAGCTTGTCGGGATAAGTCTTAATGACGTTGACAGATTCTTGCGATCGGTGCGTATTCTCGGTAAGGGCAATAAGGAACGTATCCTTTACTTCAACGATGCCTGCCGTGCGGCGCTTGAAGAATATATTCCTCTGCGCGAGGAGCAAAAGGTTGCGACAGAAAACGAGAATGCACTATTTCTCTCGCGTCTCGGCAAGCGCATAGACGTTCGTATGGTGCAAAAAATGGTCGACAAATACCTCGAGGCTTCGGGACTCGGCAACCGTGGGCTTTCGGTGCACAAGCTGCGTCATACTGCGGCGACGCTTATGTATTCCAAAGGCGGCGTTGACGTGCGCGTGCTCAAGGAGATTCTCGGGCACGAGCAGCTCAACACCACGCAGATATATACCCACGTTTCAAACAGTGAGGTCGAGGCTGCGATGGCAAAGAATCCGCTTGCCGGACTTACTCCCACAGAGCCCCAAAGGGACGAAAAAGAGGAAACCGTACATATCGGCACGCTTGATAACGTCAAAAAAAGCAACTAATTTACATTTTGCTATATACTTTTCGGAATTTATATGATATAATATTTAATTGACCAAACCGATAGAAAGGAATGATCAGTTTTGGATCTTACCAATTTTTCTTTGCTTTATCCGAGTGCCGAAAGCATCAGCCGACATATGTCGGAGGGCGTGCGCCCCGAAATTTCGGATTTCACTCTTGACGAGATGGGCTTTTCTCAGATATTCGATCTGAAAAACGGCTCTCTTTCCGAATTCTTTACATCCGACGAAGCGGTCATCAATTACCGCCGCGAGACCTTCGGCGATATGCTTGACAACCCCGAGCTCATCCGCACTCTCAACGATCTGCTCCCCATACTTTCGGATATTATGGAGCTTCGCCGCCTTGAGGCTGACAGCGGCGATCCCAACGATTATCTTTCGAGCATAACCGAGATCGAGCTTTATATTTCCTGCATTGATACGCTTGATGACGGACTTAACGCAGTTCGCGACAATCTCAAGGGACAAGCCTTCAGAACGCTCTGTGACCGCATCAGCGAGCTTGCGGAGAGCGATTACTACGCACAGCTCAACGAAAAGCTCTGCGAGCTTACAAAGCGTGTGCGCGAGATCAAGAGCGTGACGATGGGTGTCAACCTTGATGCACAGCTTCGTCCTTCATCCGCAGGCGTTCTTTCGATCAATTCGGAATCCTTCCGCTCGGGCGAGGTGCTTGAAAAGATACTTCGCCTAAATTTCAAAGATGACGAATACACCTGCATCGCAAATCTTGTTCCGTTCGGCAAGAAGCAGTCGGAAAGTCAGAAGACCGCGCTTTCGCTTGCATTCAATACAGCTATCAACGAGGTATATAAGTCTTCGCTCCGCTCCTGGAAGAAGATCGTTCAGCAGTACGTGCTCGAGAACACCGACTTCCTGCTTAACCTGATGCCCGAGATCGAATTTCTCATCAAGGGCACTCGCCTTATGAGCCGTCTGCGCGAAAAGGGATGCGATCTTTGCGTTCCCGTGCTTGCTCCCGCAGATGACAGAGCTTTCAAAGCAATCGGTCTTTACAACCCCGCAGTCGCGCTCAAGATCGACGATGAGATCGTTACAAACGACCTTATCTTCGATGAGAAGGCGACGATATACATCCTCTCGGGACCCAACCGAGGCGGTAAATCGGTCATCACCTGCGCGCTCGGTATGGCTCAGGTAATGATGCAGCTTGGACTTTTTGTGCCTGCGAAAAGTGCGACCATCTCGCCCGTCGACGCGATCTACACCCACTTCCCCACCGGCGCGGATGACACTATCGACAAGGGCAGACTTGGCGAGGAGTGTGCACGTCTTGGTGAGATCTTCGACAGCGTGACATCCCATTCGCTCGTTCTGCTTGACGAGTCGCTTTCATCCACGGGCTCCTACGAGGCTTCCTACATTGCCGCAGAGATACTGACGGGATTCTCTGCAGTAAAGTGCCGCACGCTCTTCTCCACCCACCTTCACGAGCTTGCCGCAATGCTTGACGAGATCAACGAAAAATGCGCGGCAGAAGGCGGTGCGCCGATCGACACACTTGTTGCGGGAATCGACGAGGGCAAGCGTTCCTTCAAGATCTACCGTGCAAAGCCCGACGGCAAGAGCTACGCACGCGACATCGCAAACAAATACGGACTCTCGCACGAGTCGATTATGAAAAAGATCAACAGATAAAGCAAATCCGCAGAGATTCAAGTTCTCTGCGGATTATTATTCATCGGGAGTTTTGGCAATAGCATCCACAGCATGTACAAATTCCGACGAATCGACGGATGACGCTTCAATAGTAAACAAGTCCTGCCACAAGCCGCGTTTATTCTTCTTTGAAAAATAAATTATCCCTCTAAAGCTATGAATCCTTTCGATTTGTGTAGCATCAAACACCTTATGGTTAAAGCAACTATGCACAATAATCGTTTTCTCGCCATCAAATGCAACATATCGCCGACAGTCCATTAAGCATTCTAATATAATAGCTATAGCACACAACAGACCAAAGAAATAAAAGACTATGCTCCCTGCTATGCTTATATTTTGAATATATATAAGAGCGGCAAATCCAAAAAATATAATTGTTAATGCATAAAAAATATATGTGTAAATAATTGTCTTTTTAGAAGGAACAATAACGTATTTATATATCGGCAAGCGAAATCTTCTGTTTATAATTACTGTAGCAATCAATACAGCTGTGGTTATGGCAAATGTAGCAATTATTGTTATAAGAAGTCGGATCGTAGCCA
>JAZSOQ010000114.1:0-61217 GCA_045537015.1 Eubacteriales bacterium | reverse complement strand
TATTCCATCCCGCGCGTATCTTGACCGTGACGGGCAGGGAAGAGGCTTTGACAACAGCCTCGGTTATTCTGTGAATGAGCTCGGGATTTTTCATCAGCGCGCTGCCGTCACCGCTCTGAACTACCTTTTTAACGGGACAACACATATTGGTGTCGATCGCATCGGGACGCGTACCCTCAAATCCTCGGTATGCACTGTTCGAGATGAGCCGCGCCGCCTCTGCCATAAATTCGGGCTCAGAACCGAAGATCTGAACCGCGGTCGGTATAGCACCCTCTTCGATATTGCAAAGCTGTGCGGTTCTGATCGGTGCGCTTGGGCGCGCATCCTGCTCGTAGACTATCGCCTTGGCAGACACCATCTCACTTACGGCATATTCGCATCCGAATTCACCCGAGATGTGCCGCATAGTGCGGTCGGTCACTCCCGCCATCGGGGCAAGAAGAAGCCCGTAAGGCAGGTTTGTGTTTCCTATTTTCATTCCTTTTCGTTGTAAGCGAGCGAGAGTCTGCAGGCGATGGTATGGATGGCAGCCGCGGTCTTTTCGTCGATTCCGAGTTTGGTGTGGGGCTCATCGCCCTCGTTTACTCTAAGCGCACGGCGACGCTCGGTGATCGCATAGAAGATCGAAGCCGCGGCAAGATAGGAGCCGGTGGGAGTCGCGTGGTTACCGTCCTCGCGGTAAAGCTCGGGAGCGGGACGGCGGCGGAGCACGGTCTGCCAGATCTCACCCGCGGGAGCAACGCGACCGTTCATATATTTCGCAAGCTCAACGTTTGCCTCGGTCAGCGCGGGCTGCTCCTTCTTTCTGCCCTTGTTCGACCAGACCATATAAAGGATGGGAGTCGAATCGGTCTTAGAGATCCATTCGTCATATATTTTCTTGCCGTTTTCAAGATAAGATTCGGGATCGAAATTCGACGCCCTGCTCTGCAGAACGATATAGTCATAGCCTCCGTAGAGAATGTTGAAGCGAGTCTGCTTCTGCTCATAGTGCCAGTCAAGGCATTTGCCGCCCTGGGTGAGCATAGTGACCTCAGCGTCAAGTCCCGCCGCCGCAAAAATATCCTTTGCGATCGCGGGCATATCGTTGTAATATGTGTGGCTGTTGCCGATAAAGAGTATCTTGATCTTTGACATAGTTATATTTCCTTTGTTTGATTTATTTGTGTGTTTTGAACACTTAAAGCCTATAAGTGCTATTAATATAATACCACATTATAGGCTTCAAGTCAAGGGAAAGAAGAAAAAATCCGCCCCTTAAAGGAGCGGAAATGTTATTTTATCAATGGATCGTAAGGCAGATCGTTCTCACAAAATGTGCAGGTCTTGGTGCCGAGGGTGTGAAGCGCGCCGCAGAGAGGGCAGATGACGCTTATGGGTTCGTATTTCTGTTCGGTATCGTTACGCGGAAATCGGCAGGTGTATTTCGCGCCCTTAATGTGATAAACTCGGTCACCTTCGCGGTAGGGTATCTTTTTTGACAAAGCTCCAGAAAGCATTTCTTCATGCACGGTGGTCGTGCCGTCATCGCATTCAACGGTCATTTCGACGAATATCCTTGTTTCCATTCGTCGCTCGAATGCGCTGATCTTGTGAATCCTGCAATCCGCTTTGTAATGAATTATTTTGCCCGAAAAGCTCTTGTCGGTAAAATAATTCCAAAGACCGAACAGATAAAACGCAAAAGCGGCGATGAATATCACGCAAGCGGCGGAGGCTGCAGGGGCAAAATGCGTGTCGGTAAAGGCGTGGTAGCATATCGCTATGGCGCTGATAATGAGTACAAGAACAGCCCATACGGCAAGGCGTATCATGTGCGGTTTTTTAACTTTTTCTTCAATAGTCATAAACATATTTACCTTTCGTTTGATTGGCTAATCATATTATATCACGTTTTTAGCGGCTTGTCAATAGAAAATCGTCATATTTTATGAACATTTCGTCGGAAATTTAAGTTTTTTTGAATAAATCGCAAAAAAAGTTGAATTTATCTATTGACATTTTCGAAAAAAATGGTATAATGTGTATAAGCGGATTTATGCATATTGTTGAAGTGACATTTTTCCGCGGAGGTTTACGTGACGCATTATTCCACTCCCGAAAAAGAGAAGAGCCTCATGTCCGCATCTCATACAGGCTTGCTGCTTCTTGCCAAGGAAGGGGATGGGGATGCTTTCGCGCGCCTTGCCGAGGAATACAAGCCCATGCTTGATGCCGCCGTAGCCTCCTACAAGTCCGATCTTTGCGAGCAGGACGTGGAGGAGCTTCACCAGGAGGCGCTCCTCGCTTTCCACCGCGCCGTTCAGAGCTATGAGCTTCTTTACGGCAATGTAAGCTTTGGCCTTTATGCCAAGATCTGTGTCGGTAAGGCTCTTGTTTCCGCGTTGCGCCAGTTCAAAAAGAACGCGGGTGTTGTGGTTATTCCGCTTGACGAGATTGAACCTTCGGAATTCATCACGGGCGATCCCGCTACCTCCGTCATCGAGAAGGAAAATGCGGCAGAACTCCGCGCGTTCATCAGAGAGAATCTTTCGAAATATGAAAACTCCGTCTGGTGGATGCATTATTCCGGAATGAGCATCGACGAGATCGCGGAAAGCCTTAACACGTCCAAAAAATCGGTCAGCAACGCAATAGCAAGGATCAAGCGTAAATTGCGTACCTTATTATCTTAACCCTAATATGCTCGAATAGCTTAAAAAGAGCGTTGTAACAACAAAGGTGGCGGTGTGAGTCCGCCGACGGGCAACTATCACATATTTTTCACGAGGTAGAACATGTACGACGAAGAAGTCAAGGTCGAAGGTACCGAAACCGAAGAAACAGCAGCAGTAGAATACGTTGACGAAACTCTCGTTTGCGTAGAGTGCGGTAATGAATTTGTATTTACCGCAGGCGAGCAGGCTTTCTATGCTGAGAAGGGCTACACCAACAAGCCCAAGAGATGCAAGACTTGCCGTGACGCTAAGAAGAACGCAAATCGTCCCGCAAGACAGTATTTCTACGCAACCTGCAGCGAGTGCGGTGCTGAGGCAAAGCTCACATTTGAGCCCTCGAGCGACAAGCCCGTTTATTGCAGCGCTTGCTTCGAAAAGAGAAGAAGACCCCAGTAATTCGGTCAGCTCTTTTCAGAACGCCATATAGCCCCGTTAAAGCACGGGGCTTGTGGTGTTTTTAGTGGACAGTGGTTAGTGGACAGTGGACAGAAAGATGCGAATATATAATGAATATAAAAAGCTATAAGGATATGATCGTTTGGCAAAAATCTATGGATCTTGCCATCGAAATATACAAGCTCGTAAAATTATTGCCAAAAGAAGAAATTTATGCTTTAGCCGATCAAATGAGGCGTGTGGCTGTTTCTATTCCTTCCAATATTGCGGAAGGTCAATCAAGAAACAAGACAAAAGAATTTATCCAATTTTTAAGTATTGCAAGGGGTTCAAATTCAGAACTTTTCACTCAACTGTTAATCTGTGAAAAAGTCGGCTACTTATCTGCGAATCAAACCTTGCGTGCAAAATCCGCTTCGTCGGAAATATCAAAAATGCTTGTTGCACTTATCAACAGACTTTCCGAAGAACAATGACCCCAAAATCGCATCTTTCTGTCCACTGTCCACTAACCACTGTTCACTTAAAACGGCGCAAGCCGTTTTTCTTTTTCGACTAATTGTGACATTTTCTGTTTCTTTGCATAGAATACTATTGAGAACGCAAAGAAAGGAAGGTCGATAATGAATAAATACAATATTGGAGGCGCGGGCTTTGAGGTCAGCCGCGGCGCCTGCAGGCATCAGCACAGGGAGCGGAATTCCTGTAGCTGCTCCGACAGAGCGAATATCGAGGGAAGCTACGGTGAAACTCTCAATCGCCGTGCATCCGAGTCCTGCTCCGACGGCTACGGCACGGGTATGAAGAGCCGCTACGGCTTGACTGATCACCCGCACGGAAGTGTGTACGCACCGCTTCAGGATTTTGACTGTCTTTATGACCACGAAAGGGCGCTGAAAAGAGGAACTTTGTTCTCAACCCTCGATTTGCCCCTTGAGGTCGGCGGCGGAGGTAGATGCAATGGATAAATACACTTGCCCGATCAAGCAGAGCTGCTCCTGCGAAAAAAATAACGACCTGCTCACCGAACTGCGGCAGATCGATTTTGCTATCATCGAGGTGACGTTGTATCTCGATGTTTACCCCGATTGCTGCGAGGCAAAGGAATATCTTGCGGCATTAAGAGAAAAACGCGCGAAGATCGCGGCGGAGTACGAGTCGAGGCACGGTATGCTGACTATGTACGGCGTCTGTGGCGCTTCGAGCGATAAATGCGCGCCCTGGCCATGGCAATACGCGGCAAACTGAGGAGGCGAAGATATGTGGATATATGAGAAGAAATTGCAGTACCCCGTAAAGATCAAAAATCCAAATCCCAAGCTTGCCTCGGCTATCATCTCGCAACTCGGCGGACCGGATGGGGAGCTCGCCGCTTCAATGCGCTATCTCAACCAACGCTACGGTATGCCCCATGACGAAGTTGTTGGAATTCTAACTGACGTCGGAACCGAAGAATTAGCCCATTTAGAAATGATTGCGGCGATCATTTATCAGCTCACGCGGAATATTTCTGTCGAGCATATCAAGGGAACCCCATTTGAGCCCTATTACGTCGATCACACGAGCGGGCTTTACCCGATTGCGGCATCGGGCGTGCCTTTTGATATGAAATACGTGGGAATCAAGGGCGATCCCCTCGCCGATCTTGCCGAATCGCAGGCTGCCGAGCAGAAAGCGCGCGTGACCTACGACAATCTCATCCGGCTTTCTGACGATCCTGACGTCACCGATCCTCTCCGTTTCCTCCGCGAACGCGAGATCGTGCATTTCCAGCGTTTCGGCGACGCCATGAGAGTTGTTCAGGATAAGCTCGACGGCAAAAATTTCTATGCTTTTAACCCCGCGTTTGACAAACAGAACCAAAAATAATATCGTAAAAAAGCGGGAGCCCCGAACGGAGCTCCCGTGATTCTTTAACTTAATCAAAAAGAAAGTTGACGTTGCCCGCCATAAGTGCCGTAAATCCGCGGTAGATTACCTCGGGGCGGTCGTCGAAATTCGCCTTCATTCTGCGTGCTCTGTCAAGACTGTCAACAACGAGAGTTGCCTCAAAGATGACCTTTTTCTTTTCCGTCAGCGAGCAGTAAACCGAACATTTGCCCGTCTTCGGATCAACACCTTCGATGCGGCATTCTGTTGTGATCCCGCGCTTGGTGAAGTCGAGGTATCGCAGAGCCGCCGTCATTGCGGAGTCGAGGACGGAGGAGAGAACGTCGGATTTGAACGCCTGCGCGACGATCCGTCCCTTGTCGCTGACCTGATAGTAAGTCAGTCCGTCCTGCTCGAAGGATTCGATCAGCTCGCCGTCAACCATTTCGTTGAAGCTTTCGGCAAAGTCGAGGAACATGACGTAATCTGTCTGCATAACTATGTCGTTGATGGTGCAGTATTCGAGTGGGTAATTGATATTTTCAAGAAGATAGAGCACAAAGATCTTTACCGTGCGCTTGCTTCCGATGGGTGATGACATTTGGAAATCTCCTTAATAATTGTTGCTTATATAAATATTATCATAAAAAAAGAACTTTTTCAATAGTTTTTATTGATTTTTTTTCGAAAATGTGATATTATTATTGTTATAAATATAAAGGAGCACAAAACCATGCTTAATATTGCACTTATGGGCTACGGCGTTATCGGAAGCGGCGTTGCCAAGGTTATTGAAGAAAACAAAAAGCTGATAGCTTCCCGCCTCGGCGAGGAGGTCTATCTCAAATATATTCTCGAGATCCGCGATATGTCGGGTACTCCCTATGCAGACCGCGTTGTAACCGATCTTAACGTAATTCTGAACGACCCCGAGGTTAAAGTTGTTGTTGAAGTCATGGGCGGCATCCATCCTGCATCCGATTTCACCCGCGCTGCGCTTGAAGCAGGCAAGAGCGTTGTTACCGCAAATAAGGCAGTAGTTGCCGATTGCGGCGACGAGCTTCTTGCGCTTGCAAGAGAGAAGGGCGTTCGCTATCTCTTCGAAGCGAGCGTCGGCGGCGGCATCCCGATCATCCGTCCCCTTATCAATGACCTCGCATCCAACGAGATCGAGGGCATATGCGGTATTCTCAACGGCACCACCAACTATATCCTCACCCGTATGACCAACGAGGGCTGCACTTACGCCGAGGTTCTCAAGGACGCACAGAAACTCGGATATGCCGAGGCAAATCCCGCGGCAGACGTTGAAGGAATCGACGCACTCCGCAAGACCGCTATCCTTGCGGCACTTTCCTATGGTAAGCTCATCCCGATGGATATGCTGAAGGCAAAGGGAATCACAGATGTTTCCCTTACCGATATTGAGGTTGCCGAGACCTTCGGTTGTTCCGTTAAACTTATCGGACGCGCAGGTAAGCTCGCAGACGGACGCATCTACGCAACCGTTTCGCCCGAATTCGTCAAGGAATCCTGTCCGATGGCGCACGTAAATGACGTTTTCAACAGCGTTCTCGTTCGCGGCAATATGCTCGGCGATGCTATGTTCTACGGACGCGGCGCAGGTCAGCTCCCCACAGCCGGCGCAGTTGTTGCCGATGTCATTGATGCTCTTGAAACCAAGTCCGCCGCTCCCGCAAGACTCTTCTGGGAAAAGGCAACCGAGGCGGACATTGTTCCCGCAGACGAGGTTATCGGAACTGTTGCAAAGGAGTTCTGCCATATCTTCGAGGATGGCGAAACCCTCAAAAAGGCTGTCGCAGGCAAGATCGACGTATCGTTTGTTAATGGTACTGACGAATTGTTCGCTGTTATCTGTTCCGATCCCGTGCTTGAAGGAAGCGTGAAGACCTATGCAGTCCTCAGCTAAGATCAAAGTAACACATATCCTCACCGATTCGAATATCGGAGGAGCCGGAAGGCTTCTCCGATACTTTCTCGAAAAGGCAGATCGCGAACGCTTTGAATACAGCGTCATTCTTCCCGAGGACGCCGCATTGATCCCCGAGATCGAGGCGCTTGGCATACCCGTCATCACAGCTTACGGGATCGCCGATCGCTCCAGCGCCCCCGAATTTCAAGGTTTTCTTACCGAGAAGATCAAAAAACTCTCGCCCGATATTCTTCACACACATTCATCAAGAACGGGAAGATTTGCGGGAGTAGAGGCGAAAGTACCGTGCATAATCCTCACCAAGCATTGCTCGGATATGCCGTCGCCCAAGCTGATGAAATTCCCATTCAAGCAGATGCTTGCGAAGGAATGGAAAAAAACACTTCACGGCGCGATAGCCACCGACGATAGCGCGGCTGATTCGATTGCTGCAGAGGCTCTGCCCCGCGAAAAGATCAAGGTGATCTATAACGGCGCGCCTGCGCTTCGTGAGATTTCAGAAGCGGAAAAATCCGAGTTGAGAGCCGAGCTTGCCATCCCGGATGATGCCTTCATTGTCGGAATCTTTGCCCGTGTAGAAACGGTGAAGGATCATTTGACTTTCATTGAAGCGGCACAGAAATGCATCGAGCGCGGACTTGATAAAGTGTATTTCCTTATTGTCGGCGACGGAAGCCGGATTGATACGATCCGCGATGCCGCGGAAGAACTTGGCGATAGGATCAAGATCTGCGGCTTTGTCAACGATATAGCTCCCTGTATGAACCTTTGCAACGTAAATGTCAACTGCTCCGTCGGTACCGAAACCTCGAATCTCGCTCTGCTTGAAGGTATGAGCCTCGGCGTTGTTCCTGTTGTATCCGATCTTGCGGGAAACAAGCGAATTGCAGAAGGCTGCGGAATCGTTTGCGAACGCGGAGACAGCGATGCTTTTGCCGATGCAATGGAGGAACTTTACCGCAACCAAGAGAAGCTGAAATCTCTTTCTGTAGCATCAAAGGAAAAATATCTCGCAAGTTACACCTCCGAGCGTATGGCTCGCGAGGTTGAGGAATATTATCTTTCCTTGTTGAAATAATCAAAGGTCACTTTCCGTATTCGTTTTCTTTCAAGGAAAAGAACGGAAATATTAATTAACGTCATAAGCCCGATCGAAAGGTCGGCAAGACCCCATACATCCCCCGGCGGCGTTCCCGAAGAAAGGAGCGCCGCCGCGCCGTAGAGAAGCGTCAGGATAGCCTCTGCGGCTTTGTTTTTTGTCAGGTGGGAAAGACACAACTTCCCATAAAAGCATTGACAGAACACGGTGGCGAGCCCGAAAAGAAGCACAAGCACGCACATCACGGGCTCAACCCAATCACCGAGCGCAGAGCTGTACGCCCCGACTGTCATCATCACCGAATTGTCCCCGAAATGCTCAACCTCGGGGAAACTGACGAGAATGACGAGTGCGGTCAGCGTGCAAAGAAATACCGTGTCGATAAGCACCTCGATTATTCCAAGAAATCCTTGTTCTGCCGGAGAATCGGAAGACGAAGCCGAATGCGCCATCGGCGAAGTACCTGCACCGGCTTCATTACTGATAAGCCCGCGCATCACCCCGAGTCGCACCGAGCGCGAAATGAAGTATCCTGCGATGCCGCCTATCATACCTTTCCCGCTGAAATCAAAAGCAGAGCGAATAATCTCTACAAATGCATGGGGAATCCTATTGGCTCGCAATATCAGTGCCGCAACCGAGAGCAGACAAAAGACGATACTCATAAAAGGAACGATCTTGTTTGTCGCAGAAGAGATGCGTTTAAGCCCTCCCGAAGATACCGCTATCATCAGAATTGCACACAAAATTCCCGTGATAAGCGGCTTGACGTTCAGTATATCTCGACAAACCCCAACCATCGCGTTTACTTGAATCAAGCATCCCATAGAAAGCGAATTGACAAGGCAGAGAAGGGCAAAGGCAAAGCTCAAAAATCTGCCGATCCACGGCATCCCTCGCTCGGTCAGCACGTCCTTTATGTATTCCGCGCTCGATGATGCCTTGCTGCCTTTCCTGCGCGATAGGGCGAGGAGTGTTTCTGCGTATTTCAACATAGAAGCGAGGACGGCTGATACACACATCCAGAAAACCGCCCCCGCGCCACCGTACCATATTGCCGCCGAGACTCCGACTATGTTGCCAACCCCAAGCACCCCGCCAAGAGCAAGCCAAAGTGCCGATCTCGGAGAAACCGCTCCATCCTTTATTTCTTTTCTTAAAAAAGGAGCAATGATCGCCCGCGGGCGCATAATCGGTAAGCCTTTCATATATATAATGAAGAAGAGCCCCGTGCCAATCAGAAATACGGGCAAAAGTCGTCCCAAAATCCGGGAATTGATATATTCAAGCATAAGATCACCTCTTTATAGAAGATATGCTCGAAATTTGTTGGCAATTCCTCTTTCGTGTGCTAAAAATTGTGTGAACAATATGTTAATTTGAGGCAAAGGTACTTGATTTTTTGAGAATTTGTAGTACAATTATAGGCGTAAGTTAGCACTCGGGCAAAAAGAGTGCCAAAATCATAGTATATTATTTAGGCGGAAACGCCTTTTACACCTGAGGAGGAAGAAAAATGAACATCAAACCGCTTGCAGACAGAGTAGTTATCAAGCTTGTCGAAGCAGAAGAGAAGACCCAGAGCGGCATCATCCTTACCGCCAGCGCGCAGGAAAAGCCCCAGATCGCAGAAGTAGTTGCAGTCGGCCCCGGCAAGAAGAATGACGACGGCGTAATCATCCCCGTTGCTCTCGAGGTTGGACAGAAGGTCATCGCGGCTAAGTACTCGGGCACCGAGGTCAAGCTCGACGGTGTAGAATACACCATCATCGCAGAGAAGGATATTCTCGCGGTTATCGAATAATTGAAAGGAAATAATCACAATGGCAAAGGATATTTACTACGGAATTGATTCCCGCAACGCCCTTCTTCGCGGCGTTGATAAGCTTGCTGATACCGTCAAGATCACTCTCGGCCCGAAGGGCAGAAACGTAGTTCTTGACAAGAAGTACGGCGCACCCCTCATCACCAATGACGGTGTTACCATCGCAAAGGAGATCGAACTTGACGATCCCGCTGAAAACATGGGCGCACAGCTCGTTAAGGAAGTTGCTACCAAGACCAACGATGCAGCCGGCGACGGTACAACCACCGCAACCCTCCTCGCTCAGGCAATGATCCACGAGGGTATGAAGAACGTTACCGCAGGCGCGAACCCTATGGTTCTCCGCAAGGGTATGAAGAAGGCTATCGACCGCGCTGTTGAGTGCCTTGCAGATATCTCCAAGCCCGTTAACGGCTCCGAGGACATCGCTCGCGTTGGTACCATCTCCGCAGGCGACGAGGTTATCGGTGCACTCATCGCAGACGCTATGGATAAGGTAACCGCTGACGGCGTTATCACTGTTGAGGAATCCAAGTCCGCAGAGACCTCCTCCGAGGTCGTTGAGGGTATGCAGTTCGACCGCGGCTACATCTCTCCCTATATGGCAACAGATATGGAGAAGATGGAGGCAGTTCTCGACGACGCATTCATTCTCATCACCGATAAGAAGATCTCCGCAGTTCAGGATATTCTCCCCCTCCTCGAGCAGATCGTTCAGGCAGGCAAGAAGCTCCTCATCGTAGCAGAGGATCTCGACGGCGAGGCTCTCACCACCATCATCCTTAACAAGCTTCGCGGCACCTTCACCTGCATCGCAGTTAAGGCTCCTTCCTTCGGCGAGAAGAGAAAGGAAATGCTCCGCGACATCGCGATCCTCACCGGCGGTCAGGTCATCACCTCCGATCTCGGTCTCGAGCTCAAGGATGCCACCATCGCTGATCTCGGCCGTGCACGCCAGGTTAAGGTTACAAAGGAAAACACCATCATCGTTGACGGTGCAGGCGACTCCGAGGCTATCAAGGATCGCGTAGCGCAGATCCGCGGCGAGCTCGAGAACACCACCTCCAGCTTCGACAAGGAAAAGCTCCAGGAAAGACTTGCAAAGCTTGCAGGCGGCGTAGCTGTTATCAAGGTCGGTGCTGCTACCGAGGTTGAAATGAAGGAAAAGAAGCTCCGCATCGAGGACGCTCTCAATGCGACCCGCGCGGCTGTTGAAGAGGGTATCGTTCCCGGCGGCGGAACCGCATATCTCAACGTTGTTTCCGAGGTTGCAAAGCTTATGAAGACCGTTGACGGCGACGAGAAGACCGGTGTTTCGATCGTTCTCAAGGCTCTTGAG
Organism: Eubacteriales bacterium; assembly: GCA_045537015.1. GTDB lineage: Bacteria > Bacillota > Clostridia > Oscillospirales > CAG-272 > CAG-390. The sequence continues at coordinate 50,015 of JAZSOQ010000114.1, read as the reverse complement.
GCTCCCGTTCGCCAGATCGCTGCAAACGCAGGCTTCGACGGCGGCGTCATCGTTGACAAGATCGTTTCCTCCCGCAAGGCTGGTTGGGGATTCGACGCTTACAACGAGACCTACTGCGATATGATGAAGGCAGGAATCGTTGACCCCACCAAGGTTACCCGTTCCGCACTCCAGAACGCAGCTTCCATCGCTTCCACCATCCTCACCACCGAGGCTGTTGTTGCGAACCAGAAGGAAGACCCCGCGGCAGTTGCTGCAGCTAACGCAGCTATGAACGCAGGTGGCGGTATGTATTAATAAATGCAAAAGGCAAAATGCTAAATGCAAAATAGAAACACCCGCAAGGCGTTCGCCTTGCGGGTGTTTTTATGCTTATAGATCAGTCGTAATTCTTCGCAAGCTCATTGAGGAACTGCTGGAGTGATCTTGTAGCAGTTTTCTTGGTAGCCGTGATAGTGGAGGCTACGCCATCAACGTTTCCTGCCTTAGCAAGCGACCAGATGGCGCTCTCGAGACCCGTGATCTTACCGGTCTGGTCAACGTCAAATGTCTTGGAATCGAAGTAGATGTCAAGCATTCTGGTGTCTTCGGGGGAACGTGCAAGACGGTAGTCAGCAAGCTGATAGTAGAATGCATCGCGGAGGCTTACGTTGCCTTCCTTGGCGGTGAATCTTGAATAGTAAGCGGTTGCTTCTGCAAGAAGCATGGTGTTCTCAACGTCCTTGAGGTTGGAGGGGAAGGAAAGAGGACGGTGGTTTCCGCCGGAAACGTAGCAGTAGTACTCGTTCGACTCACCGTTGTTCGGAACGGGAAGAATACCATATTCGTTGGCCATATCAATATAGCCGTTTACGGAAGAAAGTGCGTTCGAACGGAAGAGTACGTTGCCGCTCTTGAATATGTTTCTCGCTTCGCCCCATACGTCGCCGCCGACGAACCAATTGCCGTTGTTAACGATCATAACGTCGGGATTTACAACAAGCTGCATAGCCTTCTGGAGCGCGTTCATAACCTGCTCGGATTCGATATTGGACACGAATTCGCCGCCGTTGTTAACGAGGGTCTTGTTTCCGAGACCAAGGAAGAAGTAGTAGGGAGCGGAAACCTCTGCAACCAGTCCCCATCTGCCGTTTGCATCGGTGGAGTCAACGGTTACGCCCTTGATCATTTCCATAAGGGTGTCGTATGTCCACTTGTTCTGCTCAACAAGGTCGTAGGGAGTGCCGTAAAGAGAATTGTAATTGTAGTCGTTATAAAGTGACTTGTTGAAAACAACGCAGATGGAACGGAGCTCATCGAGCATATTCATATCACCCTCAAGAGTAAAGAGGTGGCTGCCGATGAGGTATTCCTCCTGAATACGCTGATCCCACCAGGGCTGGTCAAGGTTGAGTCCTTCGACATTCTTGATGTCAAGAACGTAACCGTTCTTTGCCGCAGCGATGGTATCTGTGCCGGAAAGATAGATGGCTTCGCAAAGATCAAGTCCGGCACCGATGTGGTTGCCGAGAGTTGTCAGAGCATTGGAATCGACGATGTGCTCAACCTCGCATTTGAAGGTTTCCTCAAGGAAGGCCTCGCGGCGGAAAAGAGCATCGTTGATGATGTTACCGTTCTGGTCACCCTCTTCGGAATAGTAGATGGGACCCCACATCTCGTTGCCGACGATGAGGTTGCGGTAAACAAAGCCCTGAAGATCCTTTGTCTCGGGAACGGGATACTGGGGTTCGGGCTCGGTGGTTTCGACCACGACGGGAGCCTCGGTCTGAGCGCCGCCGGGAACATCGGTTTTAGCGTCTGTCTCAACGGGATCCTGTGTTTCCGCACAAGCTACCGCGAGGGGGAGAAGCATAAAGAGCGCACAGAGTAATGCGATAAAACGTTTTTTCATGTTTAATCTCCTTGTCAAATTTTATTTAATTGAAAATAAACGTACAACTGAAATTGTATGATGCCCCGGGGGCAAGAGTCACAAAGCCCTTGCGCTCGGATATCTGATCGGCGGGCGATCCCGCGGGAGCATCGGAAGCGGGAAGCGACTGCCAGGGCTCGATGCAAAGGAAGGGCGCGTCGCTGTGATCGGGCTGCCAGAAGCCCACGTATTTTGCATCGGGGAAGATAGCCGTCACGCTTCTTTCCGAATCGGGTGATTCGAGCGTAGCAGATTTTACTCCGGTCAGAATGATCGCGTCATTGTCAAAAAGCGAGTTGTCAAGGTCAATATACTTGCCGTCGCGCAGTGCGTAGGACTCATCCTTGTCCGCCATCAGGAATGCGGGGGAGAGAAGCTGTCTTCTCGGTTCTTCGGAAAGCTCAAGCGAAAGTCGCGCGCGTCCTTCGGGGATCATAAATCCGGGGTGCAGACCGATGCCGAAATGCATATCGCGGCTGTCGGTATTCGTTACCGTAATAGTTTCAAGAATCGAGTTCTTTGCAAGCTTAAAGCGTCTGCGAAGAGTGAATGAATAGGGGTAGCTTTTGTGTGATTCTGCATTGTCGGTAAGAGTGAATTCGGCAAAATCGCGCATTGCTACTGCTTTCATCTGCTGATGCCTTGCAAAGCCATGGTTACTCATGGGATAGGTGTCAGTCCCATCACACCATTCTCCGCCGCGAAGTCTGCCGACAGTGGGGAAGAGCAAGGGCGCGCTGGATTTCCAATATTTCGCATCTCTGTGCCAGAGATACTCGTGATCCACCATTTTTATGGAGAGAGGTTCGCCTCCGATATCCGAAAGCGTGAGAGTTATATAATCGTTTTTAATAATATAAGTATTCATAATTTTTCCTCCTTGGAATATTTTATCATATTATAATGAATAAATCAAGTATTAGCGGAGAAAATAAATTGAGAAAAAGCAAATTCGGGAGAAAATATATGAATTCAAACAGAAAAATAATAGATACGGCGGGGTCAGTAATAATTTCATCCGCAAGCGCTGTCGGAGGGAAGGAATACGAGGGACCTCTTGGCGCCTGCTTCGACTTTCACGATCCCGACGACCGCTTCGGGCAAAAGACTTTTGAAAAAAGCGAAAGCGAAATGCAAAGGCTCGTGCTTGCTTCGGTAATGGGAAAATGCTCGCTGACGCCGTCGGATATTGGAGCACTTTTTGCGGGCGACCTTCTCAATCAATGCGTGTCATCGGCTTACGGCTTGCTTGAATATGACATTCCCTATTTCGGGCTTTACGGAGCCTGCTCAACGGCGGCGGAGGGAATAATGCTTGCCTCTGTGTTCGTTTCAAACCGTCTTGCCGATTATGCCGCGGCGGTCACTTCATCGCATAATGCGGCGGCGGAAAGGCAATACCGCAATCCGCTTGAATACGGTGGTCAACGCACTCCGACAGCACAATGGACAGTCACGGGCGCGGGCGCTTTTATCTTGTCTCACAATGAAAAAACAACCCCCGACCGCGTGTTTGCCTCGGTTGAGGACATATTCCCCGGAATAGTGGTCGAAAAGGGTGTCACCGATGCCGCAAATATGGGCGCGGCGATGGCACCGGCGGCTTGTGATACACTTCTGAACTATTTTGAAGCAAGCGGCACGTCCCCCGAGGATTACGATATGGTGCTCAGCGGCGATCTCGGGAGCGAGGGACAGATCATCCTTGGCGAGCTTCTGGCGGCTTCGGGCGTTTCGGCATCGGAAAAGCTTTATGACTGCGGTATGATGATCTACGATGCCGAGTCGCAGGACGTTCACGCGGGCGGCTCGGGTTGCGGTTGCTCCGCTGTCGTTTTGGCGTCGCATATTCTCCCGAAACTGAAAAAGGGCGAATTATCAAATATTCTTTTTTACGGCACGGGCGCGATGATGAGCCCCTCAAGCCTCAAGCAGGGGCAGCCGATCCCCGCGGTTGCACATCTGCTTCATCTTCGTTCGCCAAAGGCAGGAGTTAAGTGATATGATGAAGGATATTTTACCCTATTTCTGGGCGTTTGTCATCGGCGGCAGCTTTTGTGCCATTGCTCAGATATTGATCGACCGCACACGCCTCACCCCCGCGCGAATTCTTGTGGGATACGTTGTGGCGGGTGTCTTTCTCGGTGCCATTGGAGTCTATAAATATATAGCCGAGCTCGGCGGCGCGGGCGCGGCGGTGCCCCTGACGGGATTTGGCTATCTGATCTCCGAAGGCGTAAGAAAAGCCGTTGACGAACGCGGCCTTCTCGGCGCGCTGACGGGCAGTCTTACAGCGGCGGCAGGCGGCACCGCGGCGGCGCTTGTTTTCGGACTTGTTGCCTCTTTATGCGTGAGAAGCAAACCTAAGCGTTAACAAGATGTAAAAGTTTTTCCTATGCGGCAAAATTCCTTGAAAAATACGATTATATATGATATAATTAGATAAATATTTGCATTTTTCGATTATTTCAAGGAATTTTCCGAGAGGATAAATATATGAGTTTTACAAAATATAGATATTTTATATGTGCGCTGGTGTGCTTGATGCTTATTGCATTTTGCGCCATCGGTGCGTCCGCGGCGGACGAAACCCCAACAGTCCCCATCGACCCGCCCGATGTTGTTTCGATCTCTCTTAAAGAAATGCCGTATAAGACCCGATACGTCGTTGGCGAAAAGCTCGATATGACGGGCGCGGTGCTCGAGCTTACCTACGACACCGGCGCAAAGGGCACATCTCCCGTAAAAACGGATTGGTGCACGGGTTTCAGCTCAACCAAAACCGGTGAAAAGACCGTTACGATCAAGTATCCCGATTCAACCGCAAAGGCAACCTTCAAAATTGAGGTCGTAACCGAAAAATCAATAAAGGTAAATCCCCCAAAAACGCTGACGTACTTTGTCGGCGACTCCGAGGACAGAAGCGGCCTCAGCGTTTCGGTCGTTTACAGCAACGGAGAAAGCGCAGTAATCGAATCGGGCTATACCGTTACAGGATTCAGCAGTACAGCCGCCGGCGAAAAGACGATCACTGTCAAATACAAGGACCTGAGCGCAAGCTACAAGGTCAGTGTTTTTGAGCCCGCTCTCGATAAGATCGTGATTGCCAAAAAGCCCGCAAAGCTTTCCTATTATCTCGGCGAAAAGCTTGATACTTCGGGTATTAAGGTTACTGCGTATTATGAAAACGGCAAGACTGCTGACGTGACCTCAAAGATCACGGTCACGGGTGACATCTCCTCCGCGGGTACGCTGAAAATAACTGTATCTTATACCGAACGTGACATCAAAAAGACCGCAACGTACAATGTTTCCGTAACCGACGTTCAGATCAAAAATATCGTTTTTGAATCCTATCCTATAAAGACTGTATATGCAGAGGGAGAGATCTTCGATCCCACGGGAATATCCCTCAAGGTCACTTACAACAACGGCAAGGTCGAGACTGTGTCGGGTGATAATGCTCTTTATTCCGGCTTCGAGACCGACACCGTTGGCGAAAAGACCGTGACGCTCCATTACGGCGGATATCAGCTCAACTTCACCGTTAGCGTAACTGTTTCGCAGTCACACGTACATAAGGAAGGTCCATTTCTGAAGACCAAAGAGCCCACCTGCACAACGGAGGGAGAGGAAGCTACGACCTGCACCGTCTGTTTTGAGACGGTAAATACAAGAAAGATTCCCGCACTCGGTCATGGTGCAGAAAGTTCGCCCGTAATAACAAAGGCGCAGACCTGCACGGAGCCCGGTGAGATGTCAACCTATTGCTTGGTTTGTGGAGGTGTTGTCGAGGTAAGCGATATTGCACCGAATGGTCACACAGACAGCGAGCCTATCTTTATGCCCGCTCCCACGTGTACCGAAAGCGGTGTTTCAAAGACTTTCTGCACAGTTTGTGCGGCAGAAACAAAGCATGAGGATCTTGAACCTCTCGGACATGCATTCAGCGAGTGGATGGTAGTAATTGAGCCCACCCGCGAAAGCGAAGGCAACGAGATGCGTGTCTGCACGGTATGTCTTTATAACGAAAACAATGCAATAGCAAAGCTTGTGAATTCGGTGACCTCAAGCGGCGTGACTGCGACATTGAATTCGTCAACTTCTTTCTACCCCTATAATTCTTCATTCAAGGCAGAAAAGATCACCGAGTCTGTCACCGCGGATGAGCTTGCGGCATTCCTTCCCGAAGGATACGTTGTCATAGAGGTCTTCGAGTTTACTTTCACCGATAAAAACGGTGACGGATTCATTCCCTCGAGCGACATCACATATTCGGTCGAATATGATCTTGATACGGAAAAATATTCATCATTCCTGATCTGCGATACCGAAATGGGAAGATACACGCCATTCTCGGAGGCTTCGAGATTTAGCTTCACCCTGCAGAAAAGCGGACGCTTCATCCTTGTCGGCGAGGAGATCCCCGAAACACAGCCCGAGACTTCCGATACCTTGGGGGAGACGACTTCCGACGTTCCCGCATCGACAACTCCCACAGAAAGATCGCCGATAATCCTTGTTCTCGTCATCGTTTCGATCATTCTCATTCTGATCATAGCGGGACTTGTATATACTTACGTATTTAAGCAGTACTATTAATAAACATATCCGCCGTGCCCGAAGGCACGGCGGATGATTTTTTATGATTGAGTGGTAATTTTGGATGTAATGGATGCGGGATCTCCGTTGTAGGGGAGGGGAACGGTGTGCTGTGTGTTGTTCCATCCTGCAACGTAAAGCTGCTGGAAGTTCTTGTTTGTGCCGTCCCAAAGCACCTTGCTGTAAGCCTTATGCTGATAAGTTGCGAATGCATTGAGACCCATGGGCCAAAGCACTATCTCGGGGGACATAAGCTTGTAGGATTCCGCGATTGCGTTATCGTTACCCCAGGTCTGATATCCGTGATGTGCAACCTGAACGATCTCGCAACGGAGGTCGTTTCCGTACATCTTGTTGCAAATTGCCATAGCGGGACCTGTAACGTCGCCCATGACCATAACCGATGTGGATTTACCGTTTGCATCTGTGGTGGTTGATCTGACAAGGATGGAAGAAGTATTGAGCGCATTTGTGGTAGCGGGTGCAAAGGTTTCAACAGTATAAAGGATCTCGAATACGGTATCTGCAAAGTAGAACTTTTGACCGGTATGGCATTGGATAAGCTCTGCGCCGAGCTCGTTTGCAGCTGTGCGAACCTGATTGGTTACCTTGGCTTCACCGCCGCCAAAATTCTTACCGTGAGAGGAATTGAGCGATTTTTCGATCTCCTTGTCGCTCATAAGGTTTGCGATAACTCTTTCAACCGTGAATTTCTTCGCAAATGTCGAGGCTTCATTTTTCAACATACCCATATGGTCGCCGTGAGCGTGAGAGATGAACCAAGCCGCGATGCGGATATCCTTTCCGCTTGCATATCCCTTGGCTTGCTCCGTGATGGCGTTTATAAGGTTATCCCTCCACCAAGAGCTGTTGGTGTCGTGACCGCCGTCAACGATGACGAAAGATCCGTCTGCGAGTCTGTAAAGCAGGGAAAGACCGTTGCCCTTATATGTGCCTGCGCTTTCCTTGAATTCACATCCGAACATTGTGATCTGCGAAGTTGTGACCGCGGTGTATTTGTTATCTGATTCAAGACCGATAAGTGTCTTTTCCTCGAATGGTTCGATAACGATACGGCACTCATCGTTCGGCTTGTAATAACCAGCGTTAAGCGTATAATCGTCATTGTAAAGCGTGGTGAAAAGGTTGCCGCTGATGTCGTTGTCGGTGTATTTTTTATATCCTTCCGATTCGAGAAGAGAAATGTACTCTTTATAGCTTTCAGGTGTGGTATCTTCAAGAATGATCTGGTTGCACTTTTTGTCGGATGTTGAAGTTGCAACAAATGTTGTTCCGTCGAATACCGGAATTGCAGAAAGGTCCTTTGATCCGCTGTGAACCTCAACTATGTTGAGGGCCTCGGAGGGTATGGAAACATTGACAGTGCCGTTTTCCTCTGCCGCATAGTCATCGACCAGCTCTGCAAAGGCTTTTGCCGCCGCCTTGATCGCATTATCTGTATAACCGAAAACAACTATCTTATTTCCGATCGCCTTGATCGCGTAGTCGCTGTATTTCAGACCGTTGATCGCTTCAGTTACCTGAGGATGCTGTGTCTTGCCTACAAGAACTTCGACTGTTGAATTATCATAGCTGTCGGAGGCTCTTTTGAAGTCATCTCCCATTGTGAGTCTGACGCCGGTTGATTTTTCGATTTCATCACGAATGGTGATAGCTGCGGAAACGTAAGCGTGCTCCGATCCGAGATCCTGGGGGCGTATGATCTTTACAGTTGTTTCTCCATTTACGATAATGTCAAAAGTTTTGCTTTCTGCTTCGCCCGTCTGAACGCTTTCGGATGCGGATGTGTCGGGTGCAACAGTTGATTCACCCGAACCTGCAGGGGAGCAGGAAACAAGGATGCCAAGAACCATTACGAGCGCGAGCAGAAAAAAGATAAGACGAATGTTTTTCTTCATCATTTTTTCCTTTCTTTTTTGCGGGTTGTACGTGCATTTGCTATAAATCTATGACAAATTGCACAATCATTATATCATTCGTGAGTTTAAAATGTCAATGAATATAAACAAAAAAATGTAAAAAAACACAACGGAAATGTGTAATTACACAACAAAAAGTAACCGCCGTACCTTGGGGCACGGCGGTATATTCTTATTTATGATTCGGTCGTGACCTTTGAAATGATCGAAGCAGGATCTCCGTTGTAGGGAAGGGGAACGATGTGCTGGGTGTTGTTCCAACCTGCTACATAAAGCTCCTTGAAGTTCTTGTTGGTTCCGTCCCACAGAACCTTGCTGTAGGATTTTTCCTTATAGCTCGGGAAAGCATGCGAGCCCTGAGGCCAAAGAACGATCTCGGGGGACATATACTTATATGAGCTTGCGATTGCGGAATCATTGCCCCAGGTCGAATAGCCGTGATGCGCTACCTGAACGATCTCGCAACGCATATCATTTCCGTAAAGCTTGTTGCACTTAGCCATTGCGGGACCTGTGACGTCGCCCATTACCATAACGGTGGACGAATTGCCCTTGGCGTCGGTGGTGATCGCGCGAACGAGGATTGTCGAGGTGTTGAGAGCGTTTGTAATGCTGGGAACAAAGTCGTCGACGGTGTAAAGGATCTCAAATACCGTGTCACCGAAATAGAATCTCTGACCGGTATGGCAGGAGATCATTTCCGCACCAAGGGTTTTTGCCGCCTGACGAACGTAGTTCGCTGCGTTTCCGTCGCCGCTTCCGAAGTTGCCGCCGTGGGAGGAAGCTAAGGATTTTGCGAGTTCTTCCTCACTCATAAGGTTTGCAATAACGCGTTCAACGGTAAACTTGTTTGCAAATTTAGCAGCTTCTTTTCTGAGCATACCCATGTGGTCACCGTGTGCGTGGGAAACGAACCATGCGGCAATACGAATGTTCTTGCCGGTTGCATAACCCTTCGCCTGTTCCTCGATAGCATTGATGAGGTTGTTTGCCCAGTAAGAGCTGTTTGTGGTGTGACCACCGTCAACGATGACGAAAGAGCCGTCGGCAAGTCTGAAAAGAAGGGAAAGACCGTTACCTTTATAGCTTCCGCTGCTTTCCTTGTATTCACAACCAAGCATGGTGATCTGCGAGGTGGTGACTGCAGTGTATTTGTTATCGGATTCAAGACCGATCAGAGTCTTCTCGGAGAAGGGCTCCATAATGATACGGCACTCCTCGTAGGGCTTATAGAATCCAACGTTGAGTGTGGTATCGCTATTATAAAGTGTTGTGAAAATGTTTCCGCTCATATCATTTGAGGTATACTTCTTGTATCCGCTTGCTTCGAGCTTCGCGATATAAGCGTTGTATTCTTCCGCAGTGGCGTCTTCAAGAATGATCTGCTCACCGGAAAGATCGGAATAGGAGAATGCGTAGAAATCAGCTCCCTCGAAAACGGGGAGTTCGGCAAGCATTTTCGAATCGTTGCTGGATTCCGTTACATTCAGTGATTCAACGGGAATGGATACGGATACCGTGCCGTTATCCGTAACGGTATTATTCTCAACGATTTTGGCAAAAGCTTCAACCGCAGCGGTCAAAGAAGCATCTGTAAAGCCAAAGACAACGATCTTGTTGCCTACAAGCTTAACTGTATAATCAGCGTATCCGAGACCTGCGATCGCTTCGGTAACGTGAGGATGCGCGGTCTTTCCGACAAGGATCTCGAAGGTCGAGTTATCATATTCATCTGTTGCCTTTTTGAAGTCGTCCGCCAATTTGATCTGCACACCTGTCAGATCTCTGATCGCGTTACGGACAGCGAGCGCGGATACTACTGCCGGATCTTCGGAAGGAAGATCCATAGGGCGAATGATCTTTACTGTCGTTTCACCGTTAACGATAAGGTCGAAATTTTTGAGCTCGGAGCTTCCCTCAGTCTCCACCGCGGAGGTTTCGGGCGCTTGAGTAGAGTCGTTCTCGGCTGCAGTCGTGTCTTCCGATCCCTGATTGCACGCGGCAAAAATGCCGAGCAGCATTATGAGCGAAAGAAGCAGTGAAATGAGTCGAATGTTCTTTTTCATTTGAAAGATTCCTTTCTTGAATGGATAAGTTGAACCGCGAAAGACAGATCTGAGCGTAATCTGACCTGACGGGCATATAAAATATTATACCATATTTGAACTATTATTTCAACAGGTTTCGGAAATTTTCGACAATGAAAAAGCGGAAGCCCCTCAAAGGAGCTTCCGCAAAAACATTTAATTACTTTTTGGTAATGATCGAAGTGATCGATGCGGGATCACCGGAATAGGGAAGGGGAACGATGTACTGAGAGTTGTTCCATCCCGCAACGTAAAGCTGCTGGAAGTTCTTGTTGGTGCCGTCCCAAAGAACCTTGTTGTAGGATTTTTCCTTATAGCTCGGGAATGCCGCAGAACCCTGAGGCCAGAGAACGATCTCGGGCGCCATATACTTATATGCGCTTGCCATAGCCGAGTCGTTGCCCCAGGTTGTGTAACCGTGGTGAGCAACCTGAACGATCTGGGATCTCATATCGTTTCCGTACATCTTGTTACAGATAGCCATTGCGGGACCCGTGCAGTCGCCCATTACCATTGTGGTGGAGGACTTGCCGGATGCATCGGTAGTGATGGCGCGAACAAGGATAGTGGAAGTGTTGAGAGCGTTTACAACGGTAGGACCGTAGCTTTCAACGGTGTAGAGGATCTCGAATACGGTATCGGCAAAGTAGAAGCGCTGACCAACGTGGCAAGGAATGAAATCTGCGCCGAGTGCAGCTGCAGCGTTTCTTGTGCTGTCGTCGCCGCCGCCCTCACCGCTTGACCAGTTTCCGCTGTAGCTCGAGCCCATGGATCTTTCGCGTTCTGCGTCTGTCATGAAGTTTGCGATAACGCGCTCTACGGTGAATTTCTTGAATGCGGCTGTCTGACCGTTAAGGGTACCGTTGTGGTCACCGTGCGAGTGGGAGATGAACCAAGCGGCAATTCTGATGTCCTTGCCGGTTGCATATTCCTTAGCCTGCTCGGTGATGATGTTAACGATGTTGTTTGCGTTTGTAGCTCTGTTGAATGAGCCGTCAACGATTACAAATGAGCCGTCAGCAAGTCTGAAGATAAGGCAAAGGCCGTTACCAACGTTGCTTCCTTTGCTGTCGGTGTACTCACAACCAACCATAGTTACCTGAGAGGTGGTAACAGCTGTGTACTTGTTATCGGACTCAAGTCCGATGAGAGTCTTCTCAGTGAAGGGCTCCATAACGATACGGCACTCGTCATAAGGCTTGTAATAGCCAACGTTAAGGGTATAATCCTTGTTGTAAAGAGTTGTGAAGAGGTTGCCGCTCATATCGTTGCTTGTGTACTTGGTGAAACCGTTCGACTCAAGCTTTGAGATATAAGCGTTGTAACCATCTACTGTTACGTCCTCGAGAATGATCTCGTCGCAGTTGGTGTTGGTCTGATATGTAGCTGCGAAGGTTGCTCCCTCGAACACGGGAACAGCGGAGTAGATCTTCGAGCTCTTGTGCTGTTCAACGATGTTGAGGGCTTCTGCAGGAATTGAAACGGATACTTTTCCGTCAGCCGCATCGACCTTATACTGCTCAACGATCTTGGCAAACTCATTTGCCGCATAGGAGAGCGCGTTTGAGGTGAATCCGAAAACAACGATCTTGTTGCCGACGGCTTTGATGGTGTAGTCGCCGTAGCTCAGACCCGCGATCGCTTCAGCAACCTGGGGATGAGCTGTGGGACCCACGAGAATTTCGAGAGTGGAAGCATCGAATTCCTCGGTAGCCTTCTTGAAGTCGTCCGCCATCTTGAATTTTACGTTGACAGCATCCTCGATGCCGTTACGCACCTTTACGGCAGCAGTGACAGCGGGATCATCGGAGCCCAGATCCTTGGGACGGATAATGGTCGCCATTGCTTCGCCGCTAACAACGATGTCATAAGTTTTGGGAGCGTCATCGGCAGAAGTTCCCTCGTCGGAAACGGCGGGAGCTTCTGTTATCTGATTTTCCGGTTCGCTTGTCTGCTCTCCGCCGACAGCCGCACAGGATGCGAGTATGCCGAGTGCCATAACGAGCGAGAGGAGAAGAGCGATAAGACGAATGTTAAGTTTCATCTGAAATCTTCCTTTCTTTTGTTGGATAGTTTTTCTTTGGTCAATTATATCATTTTTTTATATGTAATTCAACACCTTTATGAAAATTTTCACAAATACTTCACACAAAAAAATGCGAAAAGGACTCATTCGGAACCAAGCGCTTCGCGAAGCTTGTCAAGGGCGCTTTTTTCTATTCTGCTGACGTATGATCTTGATATACCGAGCATTGCTGCGGTTTCCTTTTGCGTTTTCGGCTTTTTCCCCGAGAGCCCGTATCGCAGAAAAATAACCTGCCGCTCGCGCGCGCTTAAGATGGTGTTGATATAGGAAAGAGCCCTGTCGGCAAGCATCCGCCGGTCAAGATCCTCAGCCATATTTTCATCGGTGCTGATAATATCTTCATAAGTAAGCGGATTACCGTCGCGGTCGGTGTCGATGGCATCGTTTATCGAAACCTCATTTTGCAGCTTACGCTGACTGCGAAAGTGCATAAGGATCTCATTTTGTATGCATTTTGCGGCGTATGTTGCAAAGCGGGTCTTGTGACCGGTGTCGTATGAATCAACGGCTTTTATCAGCCCGATCGTGCCCAGCGAAACAAGATCTTCTTGATTTTTGGCACTTGAATAATATTTTCTGACGATGTGCGAAACAAGACGCAAATTATGAACGATCAGCTTTTCTCTTGCCGCGGAATCACCCTTTTTGGCAAGCACAAAAGCCTCATCCTCTTCCGCACTCGTAAGCGGAGGTGGGAAGTTGTTTGGCGTCGAAATACCGAGCATCGCGTGAAGTAAGCGTGAAAGAACCGAAAGAAGATTGAACATAGTAATTCTCCCTAAAAAAGATGTAGTCAAATTAATTTATTCAATCACTTTCCCGTTTTTGCCTGTCCCGCGTAGGGATTTTTATCCAAATATATTTGCCGCTTGTAAACACTTAATGGCGCTGTATGAAAATTTTAGTTTTACCCCTTGACAAGTTATGTAAAAAGATGATAAAATTAATTATATTTATTTTATTACCGAGCCCGCCCCCCACGGAGGATCATTTGTGATTAAGAAAATAACCAAAATGAAATATAAAAATATATTGAAGCGAATGCTTTGCCTCATTATCTGCATTTGCTCGCTTTTGCCCGCGGTGAGCGTGTCAATAGATGCCGCGGTAGATATTCCCACGGCGTCCGACATTGTCGAGCAGATCGAATTTACCTATTCATGGGCAAAAAGATATACGGGATACACCACCTTCAAAAACTATTGCGCCCATTACGTCAATACCCAGCTTCTGTTGCTCGGCATCAACACCAGATACGTCGGAGGAAACGGCAACGACGAGTACGACAACTACAAGGACCTTTCCTACACGGGCGGAGGCAGAAAGATACATAACTACCCCGCAACCAATTCAACCTTCAAGAAAACTCTTGAAAAGATAGCTTCAATGGGTGATGTCGTTACCGACGTTCTTGTAGGCTTCCAATGGACCAGCACTACCGCGGGCAAGAAATACGGCCACTCCTTCTTTATCCACGGCATAATAGACGGCTACGTTTATTTTTCCGATAGCTTCAATCTTACCATCGGCGGTAAGTATTACAAGGAAGGTGATGCGATAAAGTGTACCATCGACGAGCTCGTTGCATATTACGGCAGGGACAGCGCCTATACGCTCGAGGGTCTTATCTGGTTTGAGGATGAAGCTCTGACCGCCGCGATCGGCGGCTCCTCCGGTGATGACATACCGATTGTCAGCGGTGAAAAAGCGGGCGTTTACAATATTACGTACAGCGCCGGTATGCGACTCCGCAGCGGTCCCGGTGTCGGATATACATCTCTCGACGTCATGCCCGCAGGTACCGATATCTACGTCACCGAGATCAGCGGCGACTGGGGATACACCTATTATAACGGCAAACTCGGATGGGTCTGCCTGCCTTCGTATACACGCCGAAAGGGCGACTTGCCGCAATTTTTGGTGGACACCCATCAAGGGGACTCCGTCACAGCCAGAAAAGGCTGCGCTACACTCGGAGCGGCAGTTGCAGTTGCAAACAATCCTCAAAAATATACCTATACCATAATGGCAACCGCCGATGTCAAGCTGACGACGAATATCGTTATCGGCACGGGAGTGACTCTTTCACTCGGCTCACATTCGCTTGATATGGGAAGCTATTCGCTGATGCTGGGCGGAGGTACCGTTCGGTCATCAAAGTCACTCACGGCTCTTAAAAACAGTGGAACTATCAGCGAAACGTTCAGCAACGGTGAGTATTTCTACACGGCGCACACCGTCGATATGGCGTTCACCGCGATGAATCTCGTTCTTGGCGACAATATTGCCCTGCGTATGACCGCAAGGGTGGAAGGCTTGTCGGATATGAAGGATCCCAAAATTTTTATGATCGTTACCGACAGCACGGGTATCAGCTCCGAGCATCCCGCGGAATCTGCTAAAGACGGATACTATGTGTTCACCTCAAACGGCATTCCCGCGCGTAAGATGGGCGAGTCGCTCATCCTTCAGATATGCGTCAAATCAAGCTCTCTTGGAAGCGTTGGTGAAATCAGAAGCGCCGGTTATGTTTGCTCCCCCGCGGATTATGTAAAGGCGAGCTACGGTGTTGGTGAGCTCTTTGATAATCTGCTTTCATCAATGCTCAATTACGGCAGCGAAGCGCAGACCTACTTTAACTACAATTCTTCGTCGCCCGTCAACAAGATCCTCCCATCTGATAAACGCAAAGTTTCGAATGACTCCTCGCTTCTTATCCGTGCCAACGCCGCGCCCGTTGTAGATTATGATTCCACGGCTCATATCACCTCGGCACAGCTTGTTCTTCTCGATAACGTCGCGCTCCGACTGCATTCAAGCGGTGACTCGGGCGACGCAAAGCTGACTCTGCTTGTTTGGAGCGAGGCAGATTATTTGGCACTGCAAAAGAAAGCAGATGCCGCAGGTAAGGATATATCCGATTATCTCGTCAAAGGAAACGAAACCTATTCTCTTGCCGACGAGGAAGGATCGTTCACACTCGAAGACATCCCTGTCAAGAAATTCGCAGATACCTATTATTTCCGACTCTGCCAGACAGATGGTAGTAAAGTCCTTTACGATTACGTCTTCTCTTACAGCGTGACCTCGTACTGCGCCGATAAGGTCGAGGACGGAGTCACCGAGGATATCGACCGTCTCTGCCTTGCCATTGCCGAATACTCCGCACGAGCAAGAGAGTATTTCGGATATAAGATCAACGGATAACTTCATAAACAAAACAAGCCGACTCGTTAGGGTCGGCTTGTTTTGTTATATTTGATTTACGAACCGAAATTGGTCTCGCCGAAGATCTTTGCAAATGCCTTCGGAATATCGGTGTTGTCGATAACTGCCTTGCTCAGAAGTTCAGCTGCGCCGTCGCCGAGAGCGAAGACGGGAACGTTCTTGTTGGTGTGGTTATCGGAGTTGTAAATGTAGTCGCCGTTTGCCTTCTGCGAAAGGTTTCCGCAGTCGTGGTCAGCGGTGATAACGAGCATTACGTCGCCGCGGATCATGGTGTAAGCGATAGCGTAAGCAATAGCCTTGTCGTAGTTCTGAACGCTCTTTGTGGTCTTGGTAAGATCATTGTTGTGAGAGTTCTTGTCGATGTAAGCCTCTTCGATCATAATGAAGAAGCTGCTGTTATCGGAAGAGATTACAGAAAGTGCTTCGCGTGTATAAACAGAAAGGTCTACTCCGTTATTTTTACCTGCGCCGTAGGTGTAATCGACTTTTCCTTCCTTGATGAGCTTGTCGATCTGGTTCTGGAGCTGTGCTGTAGCATCGCGGTCGGGATAGTGACAAAGGTATCCGCCGGGGGTTGCGCCTGTGATCTTGTCGGTGGTAACAACTGCGGTCTTTGCGCCGGTGGAGTGAGCGAGCTCACGAATGTTCTGCTGTTCAACCTTCTTGTGGTTTACGCCGAGATAACCGTTAACGGTCTTGTAACCGCTCGAAAGTGCAGTTGCGGAAGCTGCGGAGTCTGTGTAAGCCTTGCCGCTATAAAGGACGGAATAAGAAGCGGTGGTGCATTCAGCCTTGTAGGGAAGGGTATCGGCAACAAATTCCTTGATAACGCCGGTATCGACCGCTGCAGCAAAGTGAACTGCGCTCATACCGTCGCCGATCATCATAATGCCGGAGGTAGCCTTCTTGAAGGTGTAGGTTGCGGCAGCGGGAGCGGTGGGAAGGTTGGTTACGTCAACTGCCTTGCCGTCTGCCTTGAAATAGTCGTTGATAAGTACGCCTGCAGCGCCGGCAACCATACGGTGATCGCCCTGAAGAACGACCTTGGTTCCGGAAATCGAAAGAGAATACTTATCAGTGCCAAGGTCGATGCCGATGTTAGATGCTGCACGGTTGGTGTTGCCGAGGAGAAGCTCATACTGGGTTTCAGCCGTGGAGTCGTCGATGACCTCAAGCTGAACGCCTGCGTTATCGTAGAGATAATCGGAAATTGCAAGCGCAGTATAATATGTAACGAGGTCGCCTGCCTTGGGGTAAACGATCTTGTATTCGGTAATGGGAGTGCCCGCGATGGAGATGCTTCCCATGGGGTACTGATAAGCAACGACCTCGAGGTGATGCTCGTTGAAGGTGATCTTCTTGTCAGTGGTATTGATGTAATTCTCGATAAAGTAGTTGACAGCATCCGCTACACCGCTGTCGGTGCCTGCGGTGATAACGATGCGCTCGTTCTCGAATGCAATGGCAAAATCCTTTGCCTTGATCTGTGCAAGAACGTTTGCGGTCTCGGTGCGGTTGGTCTTACCAACAAGGATCTCCTTCGCGGTCTCGGGAAGACCGTCGGATTCCCTGTACCAGTCATCGGAAAGCTTAAGGTCTATGCCGAATGCTTCGTTAATAGCGTTCTTGAGGTTTTTGGCAGCTTCAACGGTGACGTCGATGCTTTCGTTCTTGACCTTTTCGGGTCTGCAAACGATGTAGTCCTTGAGGATGTCCGCGTTCAGGTCAATGGAAACGTCTGCTTTTTCGGTGACCTCGGGGGTCGTTTCTGCGGGAGTGGTGCTTTCTTCACCGTTTCCGCCCGCGCATCCGACAAGTCCGAAGATCATAATGAATGCCAGCAGGAATGCTGTGAATCTTTTTGTCATAATTGTTCCTCCGTGGATAAAATTAGATGAAATAATTATACATCAATCCCGGCTTCAAGGTGTGAACAAATGGTAAAAAATGCGTTTTCAAAATCACAAAATATTCACGCAAAAAACAGATTGAAAGAATAATTGGATAAATTTTCCCAAATGTCCAACTTCGACCTTTTTTTCGCGCAAGGTATGTTATCATTTTTTCAGCAACTTCAAAGGATGTGAAAATATGAAGAACAGAAGGATACCGCGCGACAAGATGAAGCCATATGAGCGTTTCGGCGGTTTTTTCGGTGAATTTGCGGGAACTTTACGTGCAAAGATCCGCTCGGTCGGAAAAGAGTACAGCCCAAGGCTTTTTCTTCGTGGGCTTGCTCTCGGCGCGGTGGGATTTATGCTCCACGGCGCGGAGCTTTACTTTTCGGCATCTCCCCTCGGTGCGGCATGGCTTTGCGCCGCGCCCGACGGGATACCCTATATTTTGACGGGTGTGCTTCTTTCCGCATTGCTTCGCGGAGAGGAAGCACTTGTGTTTTCTTTGAGCGCAGTCTTTGCAGTGGCATTGCGCGTTGTGGTAAGATGTGCCATCGAGCCTCCAAAGAATGAAAGATTGAGCGATGCCCTCTTTTCCGAAAGCCTGTATCTGCGAATGGCGACCTCGGCGGTCGCGGCGTTTGCGGTTGGTTTTTACAGAATTTTCGTCGGCGGTTTTTACGTCTACGATCTCTGCGGGTGCATAGCCTCAACGGTGATAGCACCCGTTGCAACGGCACTCTATATGCCTCTTTTTGAGAAAAACGAAGATCAACTGCCCGAGCCCGAGAGCACGGCGGGGAAATTGCTTTCCGAAGCATCATATTTTGCTCTGATTTTTTCGCTTACTCTCGCCGCACGCGGTATCGAATTTGCGGGACTTTCACCGCTCCATATTGCGGTTACCGCTTCAATTCTTTATACCGTGAGAAAAAAAGGGGCTGCACGGGGAATTATTGCGGGAGCGTTGTGCGGTGCCGTTGGCGGTTTTGAGTATTTCGTCACTTATGCCATAGGAGCTGCTGGTGCGGCGCTGTTTATGAACCTTTCGGTTCTCGCGGCAGGCGTAGCGATCCCGATATGCGGTGCTTTCCGCTCGCTTTTCTTTTCGGATGCCGAGGGATTTATTTTGCTTTTTCCCTCACAGGTTGCTGGACTTGCACTGTTTTGCCTGATCTCTCTTTTGGGCGAGAGGATGGATTTCTTTCATCAAAAAGTTGAATCAACCGCTCCTCCCGCTGCCAATCCGACAGACAGCAGAGAGCGAATGCGCGAGCTTTCCGCCGCTTTTTCGGGACTTGCCGAAAGCTTTTCCGAGCTTGCCTCCAAAAGACGCCGCCCGACCGAGGGTGAGTTGCGTGCCGCCTGCGATGCCGTTTGCGATAAAGTCTGTATAAAGTGCCCGAACAGAAATCTTTGCTGGAATCTTGAATATGCCTCCACACTTGATATTATATCAAAGATCTGCTCTTCGGTTGCCACACATGGATTCGTTGAAGCCTCCGACTTGCCCGAATATATGCGCCGCCGTTGTCCATCGATAGAAGAGATAACCGACGGCGTCAACCGCGCCGCCACAGACCTTGTTCGCGAATGCCTCGAGGATGGCAGACTTTCGGGCTTTTCCGCAGACTACCGCGCCGTGTCTGCGGCACTTGCAGAGGCTGTCGCCGAGGACACAAGAGAAAACAGCGAGGATCTTGAAAGAACCGAAAGGGTAGGAAAAATACTTTCATCCGCGGGGGTCAGGTATTCATCCGTCAGCGTTGTGGGAAAAAGGCGGATAGTTGTCAGAGCGGAAAATGTCAATCTCTCCCGCGCCTCGCTTAAGGCGGTACAGCTGAGAAAAGAGCTTGAACGGGCACTTAACTGTCTGCTGAGCCCGCCGACACTCACCCCGTCGGGCTCGGGGATCTCGCTTGAATTTTACAGCAGACGAAAGTTTTCCGTATCCTTCGGCGCGGCGCGCTCTGCGGCACAAACGGGTGATCCTTGCGGCGATAATATATGTACAGTTGATAACGGCGACGATTACTTTTACGCCGTGATCTGTGACGGTATGGGGCAGGGAAGCCGTGCGGCTTTTGCCTCATCCGCCTCGATAGGTTTTCTCAAACAAATGCTCGAGGCAAAAATGAGCGTCGAGACCTCACTTTCGGTGCTCAACGCCTGGCTGCGTGCCGACCGTGAGGAATGTTCGGTTAGCATCGATATTCTCAAGATCGACCTTCTGAGCGGAAAGGGCGCGATATATAAAAGCGGCGCCGCCCCGAGCTTTTTGCGCCGCGGCAGGGATGTCTTCCCCATCGAAGCCGAGGGATTCCCGATCGGTATCCTCAAGCAGACCAATGCCACACGTACAGATCTGGATCTCTCGGACGGCGACGTCATTTTGATGGGCTCGGACGGCATCGATCCCGACGGGCGCATCGTTTGCGGAGACGAGGTCTGGCTTCTCGATATTCTCGAAAGCGTCGATCCGAAAAGAAATGAAAGTGCCACTCTTGCAGCAAAGCGCACCGTCAGCGCCGCAAGGCAAGCGGGCAGCTCGGATGACGTTTGCGCGCTCTATGTTACCCTCAGAAGTGAGCCTTTCGAGGAAGAATAATTGCGTTTTTTGTTGACAACCGCTCCCGAAAATGCTATAATTAAACCAATAATTATTTTTTAAGGAGCAGACAAATGATCATCTCAACAGATAACAGCGTAATGCGCTATGCCTTTGGCGACAAGGAATCCATCAGAATGTGCAAGGAAGCAGGCTTTGACGGCATCGACTACTCTCTTTTCAAGATGCAGCCCGATAACGACATCCTCAATCTTCCCGATGAGGAGCGCAAGGCTCTCGCATACGAGCTTCGCAACTATGCGGAAAAGATCGGCATTTCCTTCCCCCAGGCTCACTCGGATTTCGAGACCCGCTATGGCGAGATAGGAAATTCGGTTCATTACAACAACCTCCTGCGCAGCCTTGAGTTCGCATCCTGGATGGGTATTCCCCAGATCGTTGTTCATACCGTAAAGTACGGCATCCCCGAGGATGACAGTTTCGACGTTTACGCATACAACCGCCCCTTCTTCTCGGATCTCATTCCGATCGCGGAAAAGCTCAATCTCAAGATCGGTATGGAAAACCTCTTCCACAAGAAGCCCAACGGAAACTACAACTACGTCGGCGTTCTCGGCACCGCCGAGGAGATGAACGCATATCGTGATTCCTTCAATACCGACGTTTTTGTCACTTGCTGTGACGTCGGACACGCCGCAGTTGTAGGCGTTGACCCCGCAGAATTCATTCGCGGAATGTCGAAGGACAAGCTCACTATGCTCCACGTTCAGGACACCGATAATAAGGCTGACAAGCATTGGCTCCCCTATATGGGCAAGCACGATTGGAATTCCATCACCTCCGCACTTGCCGAGATCGGATACGAGGGCAATATGAACCTCGAAGTACTCCATTTCTATGACAGATTCCCCACAAAAGAACTCATGCAGTCCGCACTCTGCCACGCCGCAAAGGTAGCCCGCCACCTCGCAGACGAGGTCGAGGCGAAGAAGGCTGCGCTTGCAAAGTAAAATGATTTACGGAGACGGTAAGCACGACGATACCCTCGCCATACAGGCGATGCTTGACGGCTGTGGCATTGTCACCATCGACAAGCCCGGTACGTATCTTATCAGCAAAACTCTGATCGTTCACTCCAACACCCGCTTCATCCTTTCTCCCGGTGCAAAACTCCTTGCCGCTCCGCTATCACGTTGTGCTCTTATTGAAAACGAGCATTTTGCCGGAGGCGGCCGCGCCGAGAACATCGAGATCGTCGGCGGCATCTGGGACGGTAATTGCGACGAGATGGGGCTTGATGGAGAATACGAAGCCCGTCACCGACTTGACGACCCATACAGCCCCGATCTTTTCAAGGGCAAGCTGATGCGCTTTGCTCATGTTGATCGCATTATTCTGACAGGGCTGACAGTGCGAAATCCCGTCAGTTACGGCGTGCAGATAGGCGATGTGCGCGGATTTGTGACCCGCGATATATTCTTTGACTACAATTGGCATTTCGGTACTACCGACGGCGTACATATCAACGGCCCTGCGCGGGACGGTGTGATTGAGAACCTCTGCGGTACCACAAATGACGATCTTGTGTCACTCACCACTTATGACGAGCCGCACGCCGAGGTGTCTTTCGGAGATATTGAGAATATATACATTCACAATATCACCGCCATTAACGGTTTTTCGGGAGTCAGATTGCTCTCGGGTGAAGGATACAGGCTGTGCAATGTCCGCGTTGATGGCGTTTACGGTGATTATCGCCATAATGCCATTGTTATCTCCAATCACAACAAGCGCCCGGGTTCGGTGTGGTTTGACAACGTCACACTTGAAAATTTCGGCGCGCGCAAGAGCTACACTCCTCTTGGTGAGGGCTGCTTCCGTATGTGGGAGAAGAATGTTGATTCACGTGCGATCATTCAATTTGAGTGCGGCGCACGTTGCGGAAACGTGGTCATACGCGATATCCACCGCCGTGAGGAGCAAGCCACCGCAGCGCCTCTTTTGAAGATCAGCAGCGATACGGTCATTGACCGCTTGATGCTTGAAAACATAACTCAAAGCGCCGCCGATGGTGTAACTCTTGCCACTATTGAGATAGACGGCGAGGTAAAAGAACTCATCAAACGCGATGTGATCGAATAGAAAACAGGACAGAGAACGTTTTGTGCTCTCTGTCCTGTTTTTTATATGTATTAATTGATCTCAAACTCCGCCCAAAGCATATAGTGGTCGGAATAGCTCTGTGTCACCGTACCCGAAGCTATCTCCTTGAAGCAATCGGTATAAACTATATTGTCGATCGCGCTGTTTCCGCCGGGGAAGGTGGGGTACCAACGCGCGGCGTTGTTGATAAGATTGCCGCCGACAACGGTGAATTCGTTGAAATCCGCGGTGTTGAAGTCACCCGTGAGGATGAAGTTTTCGCAAACCTTGGTCTTTTCTGCAACCTCGGCAAACTGCAGCCCGCGCAGAGTCTTGTCCTCATAAGAAAGGTGTGTGTTGAAGAAATCGAATTTGAATCCTTCAATATCAATTACTGCGTGGCCGAGAGATCTGCCTTCCTTGTCCCAGGATTCAAGCGGAATTACTTCGCTGGAAACGATGGGGTATTTTGAAAGAATGAGTGTGCCGTACTGTCCGCCCTGGTAGTCGATTCCGCGAACGAAAACGTAGTAGGGCATCTCAGCTGCATCTGCAAGCATTCTCGGCTGGTCTATGCCGTTTGAACGTTTCGTTCTGAGGTCGACTTCCTGAATGCCGACGATGTCAAGCTTTGCTTCGGTGATGACTTTTGCGATAGTCTTGAGATTGAGCTTTGCGTCAGCCGCGTGTTTGATGTTGTAGCTGCCTATTCTGATGGTCTTGGGCATTTTGATTTCCTCCTCGGTTGTTTCGGGTACTGATGTTGTTATCTCTTCGGTTGTTGCTTCTGCCGTG
This sequence comes from Eubacteriales bacterium, assembly GCA_045537015.1. Taxonomy (GTDB): domain Bacteria; phylum Bacillota; class Clostridia; order Oscillospirales; family CAG-272; genus CAG-390. The sequence continues at coordinate 26,759 of JAZSOQ010000114.1, read as the reverse complement.
GTCTCTGCGGGAACTTCGGTTGCGGGTGACTGCGTTTCGGGTGCAGTAGTTTCCGCCGGTGCGGCATTATCGCAGGACACAAAAAGAGAGCAGAGAAGAGAAAACAACAAAAGTGCAATGGTCAATTTGATCTTCATTTTGCTGCCGTCCTTGTTTGTATTAATGTTATTATAACTTAAAGTGCGGATTTTGTCAAGCAATTATTGACAATTTCTTTTGCCCGTGGTATAATTATAATGATAAAATTTGTTTTTAAGGAGAGTTAAAATGGCTGAATGTATTTTGTATCAGAGTCAAGTGCCCGTTGTCCGTGAGTGCGACGTTCTCGTCGTCGGTGCGGGACCCGCAGGTGTTTGCGCGGCAGTATCCGCGGCAAGAGAGGGCGCAAAGGTAATTCTTTGTGAGCGTTACGGCTCTGTCGGCGGTATGCTGACAATGGGCAACGTCGATCCCATCCTCGGCGAGGTCGCGGGCGGAACATATTACGATGAGGTTGTAAGAAAACTTTCCGAGATAGATAAAGGCACGGTTCCCACCACGGGCACAAGGATCGGACGTGAGATCCCCGTCAACCGCGAGGCTGCAAAGATCGTTCTTGACAGAATGATCGAGGACGCGGGCGTCGAGCTTTGGGTAGGCTCGGCATTCGTTGACGCCCTTGTTGAAGATGGCAAGGTAACGGGCGCGATCTTCACAACTCAGAACGGACTCAAGGCGATCCGTGCAAGGATCACCGTTGACTCCACGGGGGATGCTTGTGTTGCCGCAGCTGCGGGCGCAGAGATCGAGCTCGGACGTGAATCGGACGGCGGACTTCAGCCTATGACTCTCGAATTTACCATTACGGGCGTTGACGAAAGCATCGGCATCAGCGTCTGGGGCGGCTCGGATCCCATCAAGATCCCCGCGGGCGAGTTTGCGGGTATGGAATACCGCGAGCTCTGCAAGCAGAAGAACCGCGAGGGAGAGCTTCCCGAATTCGTCAGCATCGTCCGCCTCCACAGAACCTCCAAGCCCGGCGAGCGTTCGGTAAACGCAACTCAGGTCAACAATCTCTCGCCTCTTGACCCCGCTGATATGGGCAAGGCAGAGCTTGAGCTCCGCGATCAGATCAAGAAGTGCGTGGACTTCCTTCAGAAGTATATCCCCGGATTTGAAAATTGCTCGATCAAGACCTCGGCGGATACAGTCGGTGTCCGCGAGTCGAGAAGAGTCCGCGGAATCGAATATATCGTTGACAAGGATGTTGAGGACGGCAGACACCGCGAGGACGGCATCGTTCATAACGCCTGGTTCCTCATCGACATTCACAACCCCAAGGGCGGCGGACAGGCAGAGGGCTATTCGAGACCCGCACAGCCCTATGACATCCCCTACGGCGCACTCGTTCCGATAGCTACCGACGGACTTCTCGTTGCGGGACGTCCCATCTCGGGAACTCACCGCGCGCACGCATCATGGAGAGTCATGGCGATCTGTATGGCAATGGGCGAAGCCGCGGGCGTTGCAGCATCCAAATGCTCCGCGATCGGCTGTCAGCCCCGCGACCTCGATCCAGCAGAGGTTCGCAAGGTCCTCACAGCAAGAGGCGTTGAACTTTAATATCATATATAAGGAACAAGTCAGTTTGGCTTGTTCCTTTTTTCGACAATTTTTTCCGTTAATAATTATTAATTATTGATACACAAAATATTTATCCGAACTAAACACTTGAATGATATAATAAATTGAACTTTTCTAACTTTGACTAAAGGAGAAAAACACTATGAATGCACAGACATTAAAAGAAAATATACTTTCGGGCGCGCTTGACGTACGTTTGGCGAAGCTTTACGGCTCGGATGAGAGCGTTCTCGCATCGCAGAGAGCAAGATATGCCGCTCTGATCGACGAGTTTGCATCTCGTTACGGCGCAGACCGCGATATCGCACTCTTTTCAGTTCCCGGCAGAAGCGAGCTTTCGGGCAACCACACCGACCATAACCACGGCTGCGTTATCGCGGGCAGCATCGACCTTGATATCATCGCGGTAGCAGCAAAGAACGAGGACAGCACCGTTCGCATCAAGAGCGAGGGATTCCCCGAGGACGTTGTTGATATTGATTCTTTCAACACACCCAACGAGGCTCGCTTTGGCAAATCGGATGCACTTATCGCGGGTGTTGCAGACGGTTTCCGTGCTCGAGGCTATAAGGTCGGCGGCTACGATGCCTGCACCACCTCCAGCGTTCTCAAGGGCTCGGGACTTTCCTCGTCCGCGGCTTTCGAGAATATGGTCGGACTTATGCTTTCGCATTTCTACAACGAGGGAATCGTTGATTTCGTCACCCTCGCGCAGATCTCGCAGTATTCCGAAAACAAATTCTTCGGCAAGCCCTGTGGACTTATGGATCAGGTCGCTTGCGCGGCGGGCGGTATTGTTTCCATTGACTTTGCGGATACTGCCGCTCCCATTGTTGAAAAGGTTGATTTCGATCTCACCGAGGCGGGCTATTGCCTCTGCATCGTCAACACCGGCGGTAACCACGCCGATCTCACCCCCGATTACGCCGCTGTCCCCGCAGAAATGAAGGCTGTTGCCGCAGAACTCGGCGCAACCGTCCTCCGCGAGACCGACAGAGAAGCGCTGATGAAGAATATCGCCGCTCTCCGCGAAAAGGTAGGCGACCGCGCCATCCTCCGTGCACTTCACTTCTTTGCAGAGAACGACCGCGTTGCGGAACAGAAGAGCGCTCTTAAGAGCGGCGATCTTGAAAAGTATTTCGCAGGCGTTCTTTCCTCGGGAAGATCCTCCTTCTGCTATCTGCAGAACGTTTATACAACCGCAAACGTAGAAGAACAGGGAATCTCTCTTGCTCTCAACCTCTGCGAGAGCTTCCTCTCGAAGCTTGACAGACCCACTGCGTGGAGAGTTCACGGCGGCGGATTTGCTGGTACCGTCCAGGCTTACGTCCCCACCGAGAATGCTCAGGATTTCGTAAAGCTTCTTGAGAGCGTATTCGGCGAGGGCTCGTGCTATCTGCTCCATATCAGACTCTCGGGAGCGGTAAAAGTTTTTTAATCGAAAGGTCAATTTGCTATGAAAAAGCAGCAAAACAATTACGGCGAGCATCAAAGCGTCAAGGAAGCCGTGAACGCTTTTAATTGGAAACGCGCGCTTATCCTTGCGCTTACGACTATCGTGTCAATGGGAATCTATTTCTTCCTCACAACCACTCCGCTTTGGAAGGTAGCCGTTCTCGCGTACATCGTTATCGCATCGGTTTTGATCATTGCTTACTTTATCATCAACCGCGCGTTTACGGGAAGCGGCGTTACTTATGAAATGCTCCCCGATACGATGACGCATAAAGAAAAAGAAGAGTATCTTGCCGACGTCGCCGACCGCGAACGCCGCTCAAGACCTATGCTTATGGTTATTTTCCCGATCATAGTCACCCTTCTCGTTGACCTTTTCCGCCTTTTTGTGCTTGACGGATTCTTCGGTAACTGATGGGCGATATAATGATCGGCACGCTCTGCTCGGGTTCAAAGGGTAATTGTACCCTTGTGAAATACCGCGATACCGCGATACTCGTCGACGCAGGGCGTTCAACGAAATACATAAAATCCGCGCTTTCCACGGTCGGTATACTGCCCGAGGAGATCAGCGCGATCTTCCTCACTCATTCGCACAGCGATCATACCTCCGCTCTCAAGGTGTGGACCTCTCATTACCACACGCCGATCCACGCAAGCGGTGCCGTCTGTTCCTCTGTCGAAAAGAATTGCGGCGCTGACGTGCTCTGTCCTCATCCCATTGAATTTGAGGAGAGAATAGGCGACATTTCGGTGCGAAGCTTCCCGACGGATCACGATTCCTTCGGCTCGGTAGGTTACCGCTTTACTCTCGGTGAAACTTCTGTCGGTATAGCAACGGACCTCGGCCACGTTACCGATCAAGTTCGCGCAGGCCTTTTGGGCTGCTCTGCTGCTGTTATCGAATCGAATCACGACGTTGGTATGCTTATGGACGGTCCCTATCCGCCCGATCTCAAGCAGCGCATACTTTCGCGTTACGGCCATCTTTCAAACGAAAGCGGTGCCGAATTCGCAAGATTTCTTGCAGATAGCGGAACGACACTCCTTATGCTTGCCCATATTTCGGAGATCAATAATACCCCCGAGCTTGCATACCGCGCATCCGAGACCGCTCTTTCTGATATTCGCGAAAAGATCGAGCTTGCGGTTTCCGAGCCCGCTGTCCCCGTACTGTTTAACCTTTGAGGTGACAAAAATTGATCAATCTTAAATTCATAGTCCTTGGTAATATCAAGGAATCCTTCCTGCGCGATGCGGCGACGGAGTATATCAAACGCCTTTCCGCATTTGCAAAGGTCGAGCTTTGCGAGCTTAAGGAAGCAAGGCTCCCCGATAACCCCTCGCAAAGCCATATAGATGCCGCACTCGAGGACGAGGCTTCGCGCATTCTTGCCGCAATACCTCCGCGCTCGCACGTGGTTGCGCTTGCGGTTGAAGGAAAGCAGATGTCAAGCGAGGATTTTGCGGCACACATCGAAAACGTGACACAAACTGCGTCAAACATTTGCTTCATCATCGGAAGCTCTCACGGGCTTTCCGAAAAGGTAAAGCGCGCGGCGGACTATAAACTGTCACTGTCAAAAATGACATTCCCGCACCAACTGTTCCGAGTAATGCTCCTTGAATCTGTCTACCGCGCTTTCAGCATAATCAAAGGAACCAAATATCACAAATGATATTTTGATATAGATTTGGAGAACAAAATGCGTTTATTTAATGAAATTGCCAAAAGAGGAGTTGCCGTGCTTTTGCTGGCAGCCACAGCTTTTGCTTCGATAACCTATTCGCTCGGCGTTTATGATTTTTCCTTCATAGACCGTCCCGACGGGGGATATGATGACGACCGTACACAGGAGTATCTTGAAACACTTCTGCCCGGAACCAATATTTCGGATATTACGGGAGCTCCCGGTGATACGACCGCACCGCCTTCCACAACGCCGGTAACGCAAGGTCCGACAACGTCCGAGCAGATCTCGGTCAGTACAACTGCACCCGGTGCAGAGACTACTCTCCCCGAAGCCACAACTACCGCACCCTCTACATCCGACACAACAACACCGGTAGATCCGCCCTTCGCGCCTCCCGCACTCGCTGATCTCATTTCGCTCGGATATTCCATCAGCTATGCCAATTACACTTCCGATATGAAAATAGCTGAAGTCATGATCAACGCATCGGATCTCGATAAAACAACGCTCGGCAATGCCAAGCGCGTAAGATTGCTTCTTCAGAAGAATTACGGAGAAGGCCACCGCGAGATTCCGTATTATGCAATGAGAACCGTCGAGCGTCCTACACTCGAGGTTTATATGGGATATATTATCGTTGATGCAGGCGTTGGAACCGTTATCTCGGGAATCAATGAGCGTACATACCAGGATTATCCCCGTGTAAGCATCTATTCGTCCGACGGTAAGTTCATCGGAATTTACCCCGGTGACGAGGTTATTCCCGCGTACACCAGAGATAAAAAAGACCGTCCTGTTTTCTATTTTAACGGATATTATTATTATCTCGACACATCAAGCGGTAAGTTCCTCGAGTCGGATTTCAATCCCGATACCGACAGCCGCGGTCTTTTCTTCGACTATAACCCCGATTTCGGAAAGTCGGATAATAAATATCAGATCTACAGTACGTATCAGACCATAACCGAAACCTTTGATATTAACGATACAACCAGCTCCTACACACGCTACGGCGTTGACAGCAGACTCGCCGAGCAGATCTATCTCTATTATCCTAAGTTCGCAAATCAGATCGCAGTAATGTTTGGCGAAGGAAAATACTATAACCGCCTGTTTGCGGAAGCACTTGCGGAAGTCAAAAAGAAGGTCGAGTCGGGTGAACTCACAATGGCTCCCGAAACTACTGCCGCACCCGAAACCACCGTTGAGCCCGAGACTACGATTGAACCGGAGACCACTTTAGATCCTGAAACTACGATTGAACCGGAAACTACATTAGATCCCGAAATAACAGTCGAACCGGAAACTACGGTGGAATCCGAAACAACGATCATTCCCGAAACAACGGCTGGTTCCGAAACTACGGTAGAGCCCGAGACCACGGTAGAGCCCGAAACTACGGTAGAACCCGAAATCACCGTTGAGCCCGAAACTGCAGGTGAGCCGGAGACTACAATAGAACCCGAAACCGCAGGTGAGCCTGAAACTACTGTTGAACCCGAAACCACTGTCGAACCCGAAACAACAGAAGCTACCGCGGAAACCTCGCATGTCATAACAGAGGAAACAACCGTTCAGCCCCCTCGTGCGAGGTCGCTTATTCCCGGCACCGATGACAAGGATGAGAACGGTATTCCCGATAAGCTCACGGTAGACATCAGCTATCCCGCATATCGCTTCACTTACCGCGCGTCCAAGCCCGAGGAAGATACATCCAAAGAAACGTCAAATAAATATACTTATAACGAGTATATCACTCAGACTATAAGCTGGAAAACCGATTTCAAATACGCAAGAGCGTATAATTTCAGCGAGAGCCGCGCATATACCGTTGATGCAAACGGAATCGTAAGGATAATCAATACAAGCGGAAACTCTGCGGTATATCTTTATAATAAATTCAAGACTAGCAGCGGCTCCGGCTCCTACTACCATTTTGAGTATTACACCGAACCCTTTGAGCGCGACGAATATATGCTTGGTCATTTCTATTATGATGACGGACTCATCCGTATGCGCGTGGTAGAAAGACGTCCGCACAAGCTCAACACTTATGAGAACGACTATGAAGTTCTTATTGATACGAAGGGTAACAGATCGAACATCGTTCCCGAAGGCTATAACCTTGTATCCTATTCGGACAGCATTCTTCTTGTTGAACGTAACGGCAGATACGGCTATTACCACCGCGACGGCTATTGGGTAGCTCAGCCTATCTACACTTATGCAGCTCCCTTTATCGAGGGTATGGCAGTACTCGGATATGAGGACGGCGTCAAAGGCGTCATCGATACCGAAGGCAATATCGTCATTCCTTTCCACTATTCCACAATTTCCAATGCCTCCACAGGTATCTTTGCTTGCTATTCCGAAGAGAATGGCTGGCAGGTATTTGCAAAGGTTGCTAAAAAATAATAACAAAACCGGCTCGTCCTTGCGGATGAGCCGGTCGATCTTTATTTGGTGACTATTCTTGTCTTTGACATATTGAATCTGCTGAAATAGATCAACAGCGTTGTAGCGCAGGCAAGCCAACCGAGAGGGTACGCCATACCGATCGGAACGAGCTCGCTTGATATGTAATTCGAGATCACGAAGAGCATGATCTGTCTGAATCCAACGAATGTGGAAAGCATAATTATCATCGGTGCCGTGGTGTTGCCCGAACCGCGAAGAGCTGCCGCAATGACCTGGTTTACGCAACAGCAAACGTAGAAGGGCGATATGAAGCGTAAAAGTATTGCCGAATTCTTGATAACGTCGGGGTTGCTGTTGAATATCGATGTCCAAAAGGGCGACCAGATCATAATGGGAATGATGATGGCAACCGCAGAAACCAGCGCCATTCCAAGTGCAAGATAAGTTCCTTTCTTGGCACGCTTGGTGTCGTCGACTCCAAGATTCTGACCGACAAAGGTGGTGACGGCAAGTCCTATCGACTGAATGGGAAGGAAGATGAACTGGTCGATCTTCGAATAAGCAGTCCACGAAGCAAGTACCACGGTCTGCATATCAACTCCCGATGTAAGCCCGCCGGGGATGACCGCGCTTGCGATGTAGTACTGAACGAACACGTTCGAGAACGATGTGATCGCCATCTGTATTGCGGCAGGGAAGCCGACTTTGACGATCTTTTTGAGGTAAAATGCTTCAAATCTGATCTTTTGTAGGCTCAGCTTGACGCAGGTGTCGCTCTTGAAGAGTGCAATCAGTGTCAGGATTGCCGAAAATGTTTGAGCGATAACGGTTGCAAGCGCAACTCCGGCAGTTCCCATATTGAACTTGAAAACGAAGAGAAGGTCAAGAAGTGTATTGGTGACGGCAGCAACTATCAGGAAGTAGAAGGGTCTTTGCGAGTCGCCGATTGCGCGGAGAAAGCCCGCACCCATATTGTAGATCATCAGCGATGTAACACCCGCAAAATAAATAATAAGGTAGGTTTTGGCTTCCTTAAAAACGGGATTTGCTTCCCCCGCGCCGTCCGCCTGAAGCATCAGATCGAGCGCGAAGGGTGTCATAAGTATGCCGACAATGGTGAAAATTACCGCCATAACAAGCGTCAGCGCCATAGCCGTGTGGACCGTCTTATTAGCCTTTTCTTCCTCTTTTGCTCCGAAATATTGCGAGATTATAACTCCCGCGCCACTCGAAAGACCAAGAAAGAATCCGATAAGGATGTTGATGATCTGACCAACGCTTCCAACCGCAGCGAAAGCCGCCGTGTTTCCGGTCTGACCGATCACCCAAGTGTCAACAAGGTTATAAAGCTGTTGAAACAGATTGCCGACAAGAAGGGGAAGAGCAAAGAGCAGAATGTTCTTCGCAATACCGCCTTGCGTCATATCCATCGTTTTCTTCTTGCCGAATCCGAGCCGTTTGATTGCTGTCATTTTTTTGCCTCAATAAGTTGTTTTTGTTGTTGCTCTATTATATCACATAATTATCAAAAATGCAAGTTTGTTTTACGGCATAAATTAATTATATGATTTTAATAATATAATACATTTTTTGTAAAAATCACAAAGCATTATATCATTTTTAACTGCTAAAAAGCTTATTTTGAGTAAAGTGGTTGACAAACATCACTATTTGTTGTATAATTTTCATATATGCGAACAAATATTTTGTTTGTCGTGTTTGTTTATTCAGAGGTAATTATTATGGCAATTTTAAGACCCGGAACCATGACCAATCTGTTTTATACATACAGACCCGGGGAAGAGAACGTGGTTGAATCTATGCGCCGTTTGCGCGAGATCGGCTTTGAGGTTATGGACCTCAATATGTGCCCGATGCAGAGAAACAAGTTCGAACTTTGCGAGGACGAAAACTGGGAGCGTTTTACTGATAATATAGGTAACGAAGCTGCAAAGCTCGGTATCACCTTCGTTCAGTGCCATCCCGTATATGCAAAACCTCTTTGCCGCCGCAAGTCTGCGGAAGAGGACGGATGCGAAAAGAATGAATTTTTCCTTAAAATGCTTGACCGTTCTCTTGATGTCGCTTCCCGACTTGGAATCCCGTGGGCGGTAATGCATCCGCTCGAGGAGGCTGTTGAGGGCGAATATAATCTTGAATTCAATACCAAATACAATCTCGATGTTTACGGACCTTTTTATGAAAAATATGCACACAGAGGTCTCGGATTCGCCTTTGAGAATATGTGCGACGTTGACGGCAGACGCCGCTTCGGTGTAACTCCCGACGAGCTGAAGATGATCCTTAATGCCTTCGGTGACCGCAAGGTTGGAGTATGCTGGGATACAGGTCACGCAAATCGCATCTATAATGACGGCATCGCACCCCTCCGCCGCGTGGGCAAGGATCTTGTTTGTACTCATATCGACGATAATGTCGGCACCGTTGACCTTCACCAAATGCCCTTTATGGGAACGATTCCGTGGGCAAAGGTTATGCAGACGCTCAAGGACATTGACTACAAGGGCGGTTTCATCTATGAGCTCTCAACCGCCAAAAGACTCCCCGAGGAGCTAAAAAAGCCCGCATTCGAATACGCTTATCAGATCGCTGAGCATCTGGTAAATCTTTAAGATTTTTTGCCGCACGCTCAAACGGCTGAAAATATTATATTAAAAAATGAAAGGCAAGGTATTTCACAATGAAGAAATTTACCTCCATCCTTCTTGCTCTTGCTATGCTTGCAGCAATGACGGTCATTATGATTCCCACAGCGTCAGCTGCCTGGGATGGCTCATCTGTTTCCGCAGGTCTTATCGGCTCGGGCTCGGAGTTTGATCCCTATCTCATTTCGAGTGAAAATGATCTCGCTTTCGTAGCAAAACAGGTCAATGACGCTGTTACCACCTATGCGGGCGAGTATTTAAAGCTCACCGTAGACCTTGACCTCGGCAATCAGCCCTGGGCTCCTATCGGTCAGATCAAGGCGAACTACTTCTCGGGTCACTTTGACGGCGACGGACACACCATCTCGAACCTCAAAGTCAAGACCATCGATGATGCCAACGCGCTTTACGGCGGCGTTTTCGGACGTATCTTTGACGGCAGCGTTAAGAACCTTAACGTAGACGGTGTTGATATCATCAGCGCTAAGTACGGCGGAGCGATCGCGGGCGTTCTTAACTGCACCGCAGAAGGCGGCAGCTCTATGATTGTAAACTGCCACGTTACCAACGTAAATATCAGAGGCGTTCAGATCGGCGGCGTTGTCGGTCGTACCAGCCAGAAAAAGTGCTCCAAGGATCAGCTTCAGATCCTCGGATGCTCTGCGACCAACATTACACTCGGTTCTATCAGCACAGATGATTTTGCTTCCCCCGACAACGGTAACCACTTCCTTGGCGGTATCGTCGGAGGTGCGGGCGCAACCACTATCTCCGGCTGTTCCGCAAAGAATATCACCGCAGATGTTTACGGCACAACTTTTGCTCCCGTTGGCGGTATCGTCGGCGTTCTTGGCGCAGATTCCCAGAGCTCGGACGTTACCAACTGCTTCGTTATCGGCGTAAACTTCACCTCTCGTGACGGTTGCCATCCCGAAAAGACCTCTCTCGGCGGACTTATCGGTAAGGCTGCTCACGTTGCAGTTGCTTTCGGCGACCCCAACACCGAGTATAACATCTTCAATAACTTTGTTTCCGACGTTACCATCAACAACACCTGCTCCCTTAACAACGGTGTTCTTATGGGCCTTGTTGCGGATTCCATCTACTTCAACGACGTATACTACGTTCCCGTATCGGGTCTTGCATCCTTCGGTACAGACGCATACTTTGCAGAGTGGCCCTTTATGGAGATCACTGCAGTTTCCGAGCTCACCGCAGAGAAGCTCAATAAGGGTAACTCCACCAAGGTTTGGGTCGATGACGTTGTTGCGGGCCATCCCGTTATTGATGTTGAGGCTCTTCTTGCAAATGTGCCCGCTTACATTGACTACTACGTAGAGAACGCAGAAGAAACCACCGCAGAGGAGACCACCGTAGCTCCCGAGACTCAGGCGCCCGAAACTCAGGCTCCTGAAACCCAGGCACCCGAGACCCAGGCACCCGAGACCGCAGCACCCGAGACCCAGGCCCCCACAACCAAGGCACCCGAGACCGAAGCTCCCAAGTCTGAGGGCGGATGCGGCGGTATGATCGCAGGCGGCGTTGTGGTTGCAGCGCTCCTCGGTACTGCTCTTGTTTTCAAGAAGAGAGATTAATCAAATTCTCTTTTACATATTGAGGTAATGATTATGAAAAGATTTATCAGAATTATTGCGCTTGTAATGGCGCTGCTCACCATGTCGGGGCTGTTTGCGGCTTGTGCAAATACCCAGGGTGGAGAAGAAACAACAGCGGATGCAGGTGCTGCAGAAACACAGGCTCCCGTTGCAGAAACAACCGTCGAGGAAACTCTTTACGCTCCCGACGATCTTAAGGAAAAGTATGATTTTAACGAAACCGTTACCATCTTCATGTGGAGCGACTACACCATGATGGAGTTCTACGCAGAAGAGACCGGTGACGTCATCGACGATGCAATCTTCAACCGTAACGTCTCTGTTGAAACAAGACTCGGCGTTGAGTTCGAGTACGTAGAAGAGAAGGGCGCATCGAGTAATTATACCCAGTGGATCCAGAAGGCAGAAAACGATTGGCAGTCTGATAATGCCTATGATATTTATGCAGGCTACAGCCGTTCTGCGCCCCTTATGGCGCTCAAGGGTATGACCGTAAATCTTCTCGACTATGAGGCATTCAGCGTTGAAAAGCCCTGGTGGCCCGCAGCTCTTACCACAGAGTGCACCATCAACGATAAGCTCTATTTCTGCTCCGGTGACATCTCTACCAACCTTCTTTGGATGATGATCGGTACCTTCTATAACAAGGACCTCTACGATCAGTATTATGGTGGCGAAAAGTCCCCTATGGATATGGTTGATGATAACGAGTGGACTATGGAAAAGTTCTTCTCGATTGCTCAGGATATCTATCTTGATGACGGTAACGGCAAGAAGGACGATGCTGACACTTACGGCTTTGTTCTTTACCAGACCAACGCCGATGCTTTCCAGACAGGTGCCGGAATCATCTCTATCGAAAAGGATCCCGAAAAAGGTCTTCGTATCTCCGAAGACTGGAATAGCCAGAGATGTGCCGATGCTTGTGCGCTTTTAGGCGCGTTCCTTGATTCCGAGGGTGTTTTCTATAACGACAGCACCAAGATCAGAGATATCTTCTATGAAGAGCGCGCTCTCTTCATCACCGACCGCCTCTTTATCGTTGCGGGTAAGGATACCTCTGAGACCGGTAAGATAGAGTTCTCCTACGGTCTTGTTCCTCAGCCTAAGTTCTCTACCGATCAGGAGATCTTCCTTACAAACGTAGGCCATCCCTTCACAATGTATGCAGTAAACTCCCAGTCCAAGGTTATCGAGGCTGCTGTAACAGCTCTCGAGGCAATCGGCTCCGCAAACCACCGTACCGTAACTCCCGCGGTATTCGAGGTTGCTATGAAGGTAAGATACACAGATGATCCCCAGACCTCGGGTATGTATGACCTCCTCCGCGAGGGTATCTCCTTCGATATCGGACGTCTTTACGCTTCTACCTTCTCGAACGGAACCGCAAACCTCTTCAGAACCACCGCTCTTTCCGGTAACCCATCCGGCCTTCTTTCCAACATCAAGAAGAACCTTAGGGTTATCGAAAAAGGTATCGATACCATTATGGAATTCTACGGTAAATAATATAATACCGATTGCAGGCTCGCCCCAAAGGCGAGCCTGTCTTTGGTGATAATTGCACAAAAAGGTTGGCTTTTGTGAACAACCGCGATATAATTACTTCACCTTAGCAGCGGCTTTAATGGCAATGTCATTTTTCTACACGAACTGCTGTGTTGAAATAATACTTTGGAGGCTTTATTATTAAAAAGCATTTCAGAGTGATTGCAATGATGCTTTCACTCATCACCCTTCTTCTTTCAGTAGTTTCCTGCGCGGAAACCGTTGAAGAAGCAGAAACTACCGCAGCGTAACTCCCGCTGTATTCGAGGTAGCGATGAAGGTCAGATACAGCGATGACGCTCAGACCTCGCAGGTCTTCGACATCCTCAAGGAAGGCGTTTCCTTCGACTTTGGCAAGCTTTACGGCACCAGTTTCGGCGATGTAACATACAACCTCTTCCCGAACACCGCAAACGCCGCAAACTATTCTACTTTCCTCTCTCAGCTCAAAATGAGTGAAAGAATTATTAACAAGGGCATCAAGGATTTGATGGAGGCTTATGGAAAATAAGCAGTAAAAGCATCCCTCCCGACGAAAAAAACTTTCGTTGGAAGTTTTTTGTGCAAAACGCTTGACAAATGTGAATAAATATGATACAATTTAATTAACAGTTACGGCGTGTCTTTTCGAGGATTATGCCGTATATCTTTAATTATCAAAACGGAGGCTTACTATGAAAAAGTATGTCAGATTAATCGCGATGCTTCTTGCACTTGTCACACTACTCGGCGTTGCGGTTTCCTGCGCTAACACCACAGGCGGCGAAGAAACAACTGCCGGCGGCGCAACCACAAACGCTCCTTCGGATACCGAAGCTGCAATCACTGAAGAGGAAACTCTTTATGCTCCCGACGATCTTGATGAAAAGTATAACTTCGATCAGACCATCACCTTCTTTATCTGGGATGACTGGCGTATGATGGAGTTCTACTCCGATGAGACCGGCGACCTTATCGATGACGCTATCTATCACCGTAACGAAAGAGTTCAGACCAGACTCGGCGTTACCTTTGAGTGGGTAGAGGCTCCCGGCGATTCGGGCGACTATAGTGCTTGGATCGCAAAGGCTGAAAATGACTGGGCAGCAGATAACGAATTTGATATCTATGCCGGCTACAGCCGTACCGTTCCGCTCCTTACTCTCAAAAACATGGCAGGAAACCTTCTTGCTCAGGAAGCTTTCAGCGTTGAAAAGCCCTGGTGGCCCGAGGCTCTTACCACAGAGTGCACCATCTACGATAAGCTCTTCTTCGCAACCGGTGACATCGCAACCAGTATGCTTTGGTACATGGTAGCATTTATGTATAACAAGGATCTTTACAAGGATTATTTCGGCGAAGAAAAGACTCCTATGGATATGGTCCAGAATGATGAATGGACCCTCCAGAACTTCCTTGCTATGGTTCAGGATGTTTATGTTGACTCCGATAACAACGGTCAGAAGGACGTTACCGACTTCTACGGCGCTTCTATCTACTCCACCGATATCACTGCATTCATGATTGGCGCGGGCATTACTTCCCTTGAAAAGGCAGAGGATGGCAGTCTTCGTATCTCCGAAAAGTGGAACAGCCAGCGTTGTGCTGACATCTGTGAGACCGTTGGTGAGGCTATGAAGCTCCGTGGTATCATCTGTAACGACGACAGATCCACCTTCCGTACACAGCAGTCCGTATTCCATATGGACCGTGTATTCAACATTTGCGGTGTCGATAATGGCGACCCAACACCTTATGAATTCAGCGTTGGAGTAGTTCCCGTTCCTAAGTTCGATGAAACTCAGGAAGAGTTCAAAACCAACCTTGGTAACCCCTACACTATGTATGCTATCAATGCACAGTCCAAGGAGCTTGAGGCTGCCTCCACCACTCTCGAGGCTATGGCATCTGAAAACCACCGTAGCGTAACTCCCGCGGTATTCGAGGTAGCTATGAAGGTCAGATACACCGATGACCCCCAGGTTGCAGAAATGTTTGACATCCTCAAGAACAACGTATCCTTCGACGTTGGTCAGCTTTACTACTACGCAACCGAAAAGCTCCCTGCTAAGGTCTTCAGTGATACATGTCTCTCCGGCAACCCCTCCGCCTTCCTTTCTGCTCTTAAGAAGAGTGAAAGAGTTATCAACAACAAGGTTAAGGAAATTTTGAAGGGCTACGAAAATTAAATTGCATATTTTTGCCGCTTGCCTCAAATTATATGGGGCAAGCGGCTGTTTTTTTGCAATTTTCTATTGACATAGCGTTCAAAATGTGATAAAATAAAGCATATTTGATTTTGGAGGACATAGATATGTTTTTTGAAAGAGTAAAGGATTTCGACGCGGAAGTTGGCGCGGCGTGCGGCAGAGAATTTGCACGTCAGTGCGGTAACATTGAGCTTATCGCGTCCGAGAATATCGTATCAGAGGCGGTTCTTCTTGCCGCAGGCGGTGTTCTCACCAATAAGTATGCAGAGGGTTACCCCGGAAAGCATTATTACGGCGGATGTGAGTTCGTTGACGAGGTAGAGAATATCGCCCGCGAACGCGCTTGCAAGCTTTGGGGAGCGGATCACGCAAATGTTCAACCTCATAGCGGAGCTAACGCAAACCTCGCTGCTTTCTTTGCACTTCTTCAGCCCGGCGATAAGGTTCTTTCCATGAATCTTGCTCACGGCGGACATATCTCCCACGGTCTGCCCATCAATATCTCGGGTAAGTATTTCACCATTTATCAGTACGGTGTTGATGCTGAAACAGGCCTTATAAATTATGACGAGGTTCGCCGTATGGCACTTGAGTGCCGCCCCAAGATGATCCTTGCAGGCGCGAGCGCATACCCCAGAATTATCGACTTTGCAAAGTTCCGCGAGATCGCAGATGAGGTTGGTGCATATCTTATGGTCGATATGGCGCATATCGCAGGACTTGTTGCAGCAGGCGTTCATCCCTCGCCCGTTCCCTATGCGGACATCGTTACCACAACCACTCACAAGACCCTTCGCGGTCCCAGAGGCGGCCTTATTCTTTGCCGTGAGCAGTTCGCAACTGTGATCGACAAGGCTATCTTCCCGGGCACCCAGGGCGGTCCCCTTATGCACATCATCGCCGCAAAGGCAGTTGCACTCGGCGAGGCACTCCGTCCCGAGTTCGTTGATTACCAGAAGCAGGTCGTTGCAAATGCCGCACGCCTTGCAAAGGGTCTGAACGAGAGAGGAATCAAGCTCGTTTCGGGCGGTACCGAGAACCACCTTATGCTTCTCGACCTCCGCGACACCGGTATGACCGGCCGCGAGCTCGAGGTAAATCTTGACGCGGTTCACATCACCGCTAACAAGAACGCCATCCCCAATGACCCCCAGAAGCCCGCATACACTTCGGGTCTCCGCGTAGGCACTCCTGCGGTTACCACCCGAGGCTTCGGTCTTGAGGAAATGGACAAGATCGCAGGCTTTATCGCCGATACAGTATTCGACTTTGATAACAAGAAGGCTTCTATCGCAGAAGGTGTCGCAGAGCTTTGCGCCAAGTTCCCCATTTACGTAGGTTAATAACTGAAATAATAACCCCGAGGTTCAATGACCCCGGGGTTATTGTTATGTATAAATTAATATACTTCCTTTTCGAACTTCTTCCAAGGAACATCGATGCCGGTCTCGTTGTCGAGAAGTCTGCCGATGTGGTAGAGAAGGGGAAGGTCGTCAGCCTTGATAACGCCCATGGACTCGAGAGTCTTAGCCGCCTCAACGGTTCTGCCTGCGATAGCGATCGACTCGAGGGTAACGCCCTTGAGTGCTTCCATAGCGTCCTTGAAGCTCATGCCGGTGCCAAGGAGGGTACCGATCTTACGGGTTCTGCCGCCGAATACGGTAACGTAAAGGTCGCCTGCGCCAAGCTCGATGTTGTCGGGGTGACCGCCGCAGAGGTTAAGAAGGATTCTCATCTCACGAACTGCCTGACCGAAGAGAGCAGCCTGGGAGTTGTAATGCTCAAACTCACGTCCTTCGCGCTTGTAGGACATACCGATCGCGAGAGATACGCCGAGAGCGTATGCGTTCTTGAGAGCAACAGCGCACTCAACGCCGCGAACGTCGGTGGAAAGGCTTACGTGGTAGTAGGGAGCCTCAAAGAGATCACGGATCTCACGGAGAAGCTCGATCTTGCGGCCGCAGAAGGTTACGCAAGAAGGGTCAAGGTCTGCAAGCTCATAGCTGGTGCAAGGACCGCCAACAGCGCAGAAGTCGATGTTCTTGCCGCAAGCTGCAGCGACTTCTTCCATCTTTTCGGGATAAGAGATCATCTTGCCCTCGCCAAGGTGAAGCATACCCTTGGTGATGGAGAGAACCGGCACACCGTCGGGGAGGCGCGGAATTACGTAATCAAGATACCAGTCAAGACCAAAGCTGGAAACGCCGCAGATGGAAAGGTCAGCTCCTTCGAGAGCCTTGTCCATTTCGTCAACGGTGTAGAATTCGGTGCCTGCGGGAATGGTGCGCTTGAGGGTGAGGGGCTCGCCGGTTGCACGTGCGTGAGCGATGATCTCGCCGCCAAGGGGAGAGCCTACATAGCGGATCTTGCATCCGTTGTAAGCAGCGGGCCAGGTGATGGAGGAGCCCATCATACCGCAGCCGATAACTGTGATAATGGGGTGTTCGGACTTGTTTCTCATGTTTATCTTCCTTTATGTATAAAATTTTTCCAAACATTATTATACTACAAAATTATATCGATTTCAATACCTTTTTGAAAAAACGGCGTTTTGCCCATTTTGCAGTATGAGTTGTAATGTATTTATAGTAAAAAATAACACCCGACGGATCGGGTGTTATTCTTATAGAATTAACCAAGTGTACCGATGATCTTCGAAAGAGCCTTGCTCCATGCAATTTTGTTTCCTGCATAGTAAGAGCTCCAGGAGGTGCTTCCGGTTTCTTGTGCTGCCTGACGGAATGCAGCGAAGCAGTTGAGCTGATCGGCGAAGAGACGTCCGGGGTCAAATACGAGAGTGTCGTGAAGAAGGTCGAACATTCTTGCATTCTCAAGGGTGTCAAGATAACGGTACTGGAATGCCTCCTGATAGATAACGGGAGTCAGATAGCGGTAACCGTAAGAGGAAAGACACTCAAGAACGGCTGCGGACATAGAGGGATCGGGAGCATTGGCGGGGATGGAGTACATACTTACCCAATAGCTGGTGATGGTGTAATAATCTTCCTGGTCTTTGTCGTACATAGGATAGGGAAGAACTGCAAAGTCAAAGTTAACTTCCTGAAGATTGTTCTGAACGTCCGCAATTTGTCCGCAATGGAATAGAACGTTGCCGGAAGCAAATCCGTTTGCACCGTTGATAGCCAGTATCTCAACGTCCGCGTTATCAAAGAGAAGCGCTCTGCATGTCTGGAACCAGGTTTCAAGTCTGTCGCTTGCGAGTTCCTCGGACATTACAAGCTTGCCGTCGGCGTCATGTTCAACAAAGCGGAAGCCTGCGCCGTAAAAGAGGTTATCGTAAGCTACGTTGTTGGGGAATGTAATGCTATATGCGGCGGATCCGTCGGGATTGATGCCCTGAATGGTGCCAACAGCGATTTCCATAAACTTATCCATTGTCCATTCGTGATTCTCAACAAGTTGATAAACGTTGGGAAGATTATGGTTTTCTGCCAGATCAAGGTTACAGATGACCGACTGAACGTTACGAACGAGAGTACCGGTGATATCACCTGTGATGAAGTATACGTTGTTGTTGATGTGGCAGGATTCCTGAATGTCGGAGGGCCACCAGGGTCTTTCCCAGTCGAGATGCTGAACCTCGGTAAGATCCATGTAAAGGTTCTTCATCGCGCCGATGGGCGCTGCGGGAGTGTACTGACCGATAAGGTCGAATGCATCCTGCTGTCCTGAATTTACATTAGCCTCAACGGTAACAATAAAGGAGTTTCTGTGGTCCCAGTCGCCGGTCTGCTTTGAAAGAACGAGCTCGATGCCAAGCCGCTCTTCGGCACGAACCTGACGGTCATAGATAGCGTCGTGGATCTTTTCACCATTGGTGGTGTCATCCTCGTTCCATTCCCACATTACCTGGTTGGACCAGGTGAAGAGAACGAATTCTTCGCCATTGTAGTTAAGTTCAGGGAGTCTGTCAAGCTCGTAGCCGTTTTCGTCAACGGGGTATGTAGTTTCGGGAGTTTCGGTGGTTGCGGCGGGAGCTTCGGTCGCATTGGGTGTACTTGCCGTGGTGCTGTCGCCTTGCTCGGTGGGGGTATTGGCACAGGAAGCAAAGCAAAGAAGCAGGGTCAGAAGCGCCATAAGCAGTGCCGCAAAACGGATCTTTTTCATTGGAATAGTTCCTTTCATAAATTATTTTATAATAATATAATACCATTTTTTTACCCCGTTGTCAAGCAATTTTGCAAAATAGCGAAAAAACTTGCCAACGGGGCATAGTTATTTAATTATTAGGCTCAAAAGCCGCTTTAAGCGCCTCATATTTCTTTTCCGCGCTTTCCTTATCGGGAGCACAAACGCAATAATAGAACTTGCATTTCGGCTCTGTTCCGCTGGGACGAACAGCGACCCAACATCCGTCCTCAAATATGAAACGGAGAACGTCGGATTCGGGGAAGCCTGCTGCTTTCATTTCGTCCGAAAGGTAATCTTCTACCTTTACAACCTTAACACCGCCAACCTCATCGGGTGAGCTTGCACGCAGACCTGCGGTAAGAGCCGCGATCTTCGCCTTGCCGTCAAGACCGGGGAAGTAGAAGTTCGACTGCGAATCGAGGAAGTAGCCGTATTTCTTGTGGATCGCCTCAAGAACGTCGATGAGCGAAAGCCCGTAATTCTTGTAGTAAGCCGCCGCCTCACAAAGCATAAGAGAAGCCTGAACGCCGTCCTTGTCGCGCACAAAGTCGGAAATCAGACAGCCGTAACTCTCCTCATAGCCGAAAACGAAGCCGTAGTCGCCGTTCTTGCGGTGATTTGCGATTTTCTCACCGATGAACTTGAATCCGGTCAGCGTCTTTTCAACCTTAACGCCGTATCTCTCGCAAATGCGGTCGCCGAGATCTGAGGTAACGATAGTGGTCAGCATATAAGGATCCGCAGGGAGAGAATTTTCGGTAGTGCGACGGGAGAGGATGTACTCAAGGAGCACAGCAGCCGATTGGTTGCCCGTCATAAGAGTCATTTCACCCGCCTTGTTCAGAGCAGCAACGCCGAGGCGGTCGCAGTCGGGGTCGGTGGTGATGACGATGTCGGCACCCGTTTCCTTTGCGATCTTGAGCGCTTCGGTGTAAGCCTTCGGCGACTCGGGGTTGGGCGATTCTGTGCCCGAAAAGTCGGGATCGGGATCGCACTGCGATAGGACGGGAATGATCTCATATCCGCAATCAGCAAGCACGCGGCGAACCGGCACGTTTCCGGTGCCGTGCTGAGGCGAGTAAACGACTTTCAGCTTCGCGGCACTTTCTCTGTCGCGCGAGATCGAGATGTTTTCAACACGCATTGCGTATTCGTCGTCAATAGAGGAATCGAGCATCACGATTCTGTCGCCCGCTTCTTCGAGGGAAAGGCAAGGAACCGCAAGCTCATCCTTGACCTCGCCGACAAGCCCGATGACCTTTTCACTCTCCTCGAGAGACAGCTGACAGCCTTCGGAATCGTAGATCTTGTAGCCGTTATATTCGGGCGGATTGTGCGAAGCCGTGATCATTACTCCCCCTGCCGCGCGCATCTTGCGGACGGAGAAGGAAAGCATAGGCGTTGGGCGAAGCGAATCAAAGATATAAGCCTTAACTCCCGCGGCGGCAAAAACGCCCGCAGTTGCAAGAGCAAACTCGCGCGAGCAGCGGCGGTTATCGTGCGAGATAACAACGCCCTTTTCTGCGGCATCAGCACCAAGACTCTTGATATATTCAGCAAACCCGCGGCTTACGCGCATAACGGTGTAAATATTCATTCTTCCGATACCCGCGCCAAGAATGCCGCGCATACCGCCCGTGCCGAATTCAAGCTCTGCGGCAAAACGCTCTGCGATCGCCTTTTCGTCGCCTTCTATAGAAACAAGCTCATCTCTCAGCGAAGCATCAAGCCCCGGGAAAGAGAGCCATCTTTTGTAATCATTCATATATCTTTCGGATGACATTCAAGTTCTCCTCTGCAAAAATAATACTCTAATATTATACTATATTTGAAAACAATTTTCAAGTACTGCAATGAAAAAAAGGAAAGAATCGAACGCAGGATGGGACAAAAAGTGCTGTTATTCCTAATATTTTGATAAAAGAGCTTCGAAATTTGTTGTTAGGCTTTGTGTATTTACTAATAAATACTCGATTGGTACAAAACAGACACTTTTTAGTGCCAAATTATCTCTTTACAACTATTAAAGATTGTGATATAATAATATCAACATCGAGAATGGAGAATGAAATGGTACTGAAAGATAAAATTAAAGAATTACGTATATCACGTAATATGACGCAGGAAACGGTTGCCCAACACCTGGGCGTTTCATCTCAAACCGTTTCAAAATGGGAGAGAGGACTGCTTTCGCCCGATATTTCGCTTTTACCCAAAATAGCGTTGTTGTTCCGATGCTCAATAGATTATTTGTTTGATATGGAATCCGCGTGGGGAATCGAACACAGGCGTGAATTCTTGGATAAAATCAAGCAATTATATGCTAATAAAGATTTTGACGGCATTTATAAAGCTTGGCTTGTTGAAATAGAGTTGAATCCTGATAACTACGCCAATTATACGGATTTGATGCTTTTTGTAATTCGAAACAATATGTTTGATGATGAACATGCGACCAAAATGCTGTCTTTTGCCGATCATGCGGAAAAATACTGCACGGATGATGATATAAGAAACGAAATAAACCGATTGATGATAGTTATATGCTCGTCTTCTTGCAATCCACAAATTACTAAAAAAGCAATGGCTTTTTACAAAAAACTTCCGATGCTTCGCCATAGCAGAGAGGTATATGCAGGATATGTTTTGGATGGAGATGCTTTACGTGATCAACTAAAAAAGAATATGGCATATCTTGTTGACCTTGCGGAATGTTCTGTAAGGCAGTTGATCCCGGAGAAGGCAAGCGCGTATGAAAAGCTTTTCTATTACAAAAAAGCGGCGGCTTTTTATGAAATTCTGCTTGACGGCAGATTCGGAGGTTTTTATGATATTCCTCTTCTTTGCAATTATAAAGAGATAGCATCGCTTTTGTGTGAACTTGGAGAGCCTGATGAAGCTCGCGTGTATATCGAGAAAATTATTCTTATTATGAAGAAGCATGTGTCGAAAGACGTGCAAAATGATATTTCCGAATTGCTTTTCAGTGTTTCTCAAGAAAACAGCACAGATCCTAAAAGAAATTGCGTGAAAATACTAAAAAGCATGAAGAAAGATAAAAATCTTGCGGCGTTTACCGATACTGTCAACTCTATGCTTGAACTTATAAGGTGATAATATGAAAAAGGTACTTGTGACAATTCTTTTGCTTATAAGTGCGATGCTTATTCTTTGCGCTTGTAACAATCAAGAACTACCGGATATTACTGATGACTATTCGGAAACAACAGTAACAGTGGAGATAGAAACAACCGCTGAACCCGCAGATCCTTTTTTGAAAGTACGCGAGAGCGGTGAAGAATGGCTGAAATATGGCCTTTCTGCGTATGAAAGTGAACAAGAACCGAAAAATCTCAAAGATTTTTTTGCAGATGCAGTAAATCTCGGTTATCTTACGCTATATGACCATATGTTTACCTTTGATGAAGTAAAATCGGTTCCCGTGGCGGAAGCACTCTTTTACTTTATATGCGATGAATACGGCACCGACGAGCTTCTCAATATTGATAAACGCACCGAATATAAGACCGAATTTTTGAAGTCGCTCGGACTTGATTCCGAATATCCACAGTCCGCAGAGGTAGAAGCATTTCTCGCGTCGATGGAATTTTCATCGAACAAAACATATAAATACATCATTTCGTTTGATAACATCACATATTATTTTAAGGATTTTTCGGCAGGCAATCCCGCGCAGTATCATGGTTTTCTGTATTACAGTACTTTCGGATTGCATGAGATGATCGGATATATCAAAGATATCGATACAAGTGGAATCTTTGATACCGAGTGGAATTTCAACTTCTATATGACCTTCGACGGAAGCGGATATTCCAAAACCGTTATTTCTACGGGTGATATGTATATCAACGATTCGAATTCCACACTGCATGAAGCGGTGCATGCAATGGGAATAAGAACCTACGATAATATATGGCTCAGCGAGGGTATATGCAATTACTTCGGCAAAGCTCTCGGATTTAACGATCAGATCGCATTATCGTATATACAGATTCTATCAATGGCGAAACTGGGATATTTTGACGAACGCGCAAATGCTGGAGACAAACACGCGTTATTGTGTAAAAGTGTCTACGAAAAATATACCGAGCGAGGGGGAAAGATCGATTCGGTTGACTCATTCGATCTGCGGTTGTATTACGACATTGCCGCCCGCCTCGAGCTTGAAACCGGAAATTACGTAACGCTCGGACAAGCGTATAAAATGGCGAACAAAAAAGAATGCAATTCAGTTGGCGAAGAGCTTTCCTACGATCAGACAACTTCTTTGATGATGTATCTGGTTGATAATTATGGACTCGAAAAATTGCTCCAAGCCTATGAAACACAGGATGTAATCGATCCTTTCGGTAAAAACTATGAAGCTTTGAAAGCGGAATGGTTAGATTATCTGAAAAGATAAAAATAATCCCCAAAATAGAATACATACAAAAGCACCCCGACGGCTATGCCGTCGGGGTTGGCTATATAAATTAACATTTCAATGTCAATTATCGTTTTCAAACAGCGGCGCAAGTGTCTTATAAATCTTCTCGAACACTCGGTAGCCCTTTTCGTAGACCGTCACCGCATCGGGATTTGGAGTATAGACCTTGGCGATTTTCACGCGGCGTGCGGCATCCTCGATGTCGTCGCAGAGTCCGAGACCTACCAAAGCGCAATAGGCAGTGCCCAAAGCTCCCGCGTGGCGGGTGGCGGCGGGGACCTCTATTTTGACGTTCAGCACGTCGGCGAGCATCTGCATCCAAAGCTCACTGCAGGCGCCGCCTCCAACGGCACATACCTTTGTTGGCAGGGGACGTCCATTGACCTTGTTATACTCAACGCCCATTTTCAGTTGATAGCAAACTCCCTCCATCACCGCACGCGTCATGTGACGGCGGTCATGTTGAGTACCAAGCCCCAGAAAATTACCTCTGGCATCTCTGCCGAAGAGGGGAGGACGCTCACCGTAAAACCAAGGCGTCGCAAATACGCCCTCGGAGCCCACAGGAATGGCTTCAAGTTGCTTGTCTACAAACGCAAACACCCCGTCGCCGAGCTGCTTCTTTTCTTCAGCATAGAAGCGATCCACCGCCCAGTTGAAGGAAAGACCGATCGCCTGAGAGCCCATGATAAATACGTCTCTCTTTTTATCAAACGGGGAGATGTACAGAGTTTTGAATTCGTGTGCAAGAGTGTATCCGATCCACCCCGATGAGCCGAAATAAATGTGCACGCCGCCAACGGCTGCGGTGCCGGCGCCCATGGCAATGGCGTTGATATCACTGGTACCACCAAAAACCGGAACACCTGCGGGCAGACCGAGTTCCGTGGAAGCCGCCTCGGTTACGTACCCCACAAGACCGTGCGAGGGTGCCACCTGCGGAAATTTCTCTCTCGGAATATCCATAAAATCCATCATCTCGGCATAATAAGCATCCAATTTTGGGTCGCAAGAGTGCACAAAACTGTTGCCCTCGTCCACCGATGCCACGCCCGTCGCCCTCCATTTGATATAAGAGTTGGCCTCGAAAACCGTAACTGCTTTTTCAAATACTTCCGGGCGATTGCGACGAAGCCAAAAAAGCTTGGGCCAGTAATCCGCCGAGTTAAATATACCCTCACCAAACCGCTCATTGAGCAGCTTTGCCTCCTCCACGGAGCGGGAATCCAGCCAAATGATACTGCGATGAAGCACGTTTCCTGCATCGTCCACGGGTATGATACCCTTCCACATAGTGTCAAGAGCTATACCCATTACGTCCTCGGGTGCAACGTTGCCCTTTTCAAGCACGGCACGGGTAACTGAGCAAACACCGTGCCAGTAATCGTCAGGATCCTGCTCTGCGACGCCTCCATCGGCAGTATAGAGCGGATAAGAAGCCGTAGCGGTATAAGCCACATCACCCTCGGGCGTGACCAACGCACCCTTTACGCCGCTTGTGCCGAGATCGTATGCCAAAACATATTTTTTCATGCCTTAATTCTTTAATCCTTCGATATATTCTTCAATAGTAACAACGTTGCCCTCACGTCTTGACCGTTCAGCCGCGAAGGTGACAAGGTGGTTTTCGATTGAAGTGGAAATATCTGTTATGCTGTTGCCGTTGTAGGTGCCGCAGAGGTATTGGCAGAAGGTCCTCATAATTCCTCTGTCGCCGCCTCCGTGTCCGCCCGTGATCTCTTGGTCAGCAACCGCATCCGCAACGAGGATCTCGCTCTTCTTTTTGGTCTCGAATTCGTAAAGAGTGACTGCAGCATCAGACATCTTGGCGTAGATCTCACCCTTGGTGCCCATAATGTGGATCTGTCTGCCGCCTTTGTTAAAGGCACTCATCGTAAAGGAAACAGTCGCACCGCTTTCGTACTCGAGGTTTACTACCTGGTGGTCAACAACGTCGTTGTCGCACCCGAATACACAGCGACCGTAGTTGGTTTCGGTCAGAACGCGGCGGACGTCCTCTTCGGTGGGATTGTGTTTTCTCGACGCGCGACCAATGTATGAGGATTTCTCGCAAGCGTAGATCTTCAGCGCGTTGTAAGGACATTCCTCTCCCACAGGGCATCCCATATAGCAGAATTCGGGCGCACCCTCAGGTTTGTTCGCCTCGCAGAAATATGAAAGTGAACCAAAGCTGTGAACTCGCGTGCATTTCTCGCCGAGAAGCCACTGAAGAATGTCGATATCGTGACAGCTTTTTGCGAGGAGCATAGGAGTACTGTCCGCCTCCTTGTGCCAATTTCCGCGCACGTAGCTGTGGCTCTGATGGATATTGCCGACACCTTCCTGATGAACGATATTCATGATCTTACCAATCTTGCCGTCGTCGATGATCTTCTTGAGCGTGCGGAAGAAGGGAGTGAAGCGAAGCACGTGGCAAACAATGACGTGAACGCCCTTTTTGTTAGCCGCATCCGCTATCTTGTAGCACTCCTCGGGCGTAGGCGCAGCAGGCTTCTCGAGCAAAAGATGGTATCCGAGCTCAATAGCCTTCATCGCTGGCTCAAAATGCATCTTATCCTGCGTTGCAATGATCGCCGCATCGGCAAACTTAGGCAGTGCCAGAATATCTTCCCAGCTCTCAAAGCAAGCGGAGTCGTCAAGCTGACATCTTTCTTTAACGTAATTTCGTCTGACAGGATCTGGATCGGCGATTCCTACAAGTTCAAATTCGGGACAAGCATCAAACCCGTGCTTTGCATAAGTAGTGCCGCGACTTCCGAGTCCGATAATGATAACCTTAAGCTTTTTCATTCTTATACCTCGTTAATATAAATTAGGTGGACAAATCTTGTTTAATTATAACATAATAACTCGGTAAATGCAATAGATGTTGGAAAAATAATGCTATATTAAGCGAAATGCAAGCAAATAAAGGCAACCCGAACGAGTTC